>CALXFW010000135.1 GCA_944387685.1 uncultured Oscillospiraceae bacterium | reverse complement strand
AAATTATCTTCCAGGACATCCAGGACTCTCTGGTTCTGGTGACCAACTGCTTCTCCACCATCGGCTGCTTTGAGAATCAGACCAAGAAGTCCGTGAACTCCAAGTTCACCCAGGACGCCATGACGGCGTTTTTTAAGGAGCAGCTTCAGGTCTGGTTCATTGAGAATGCCCAGGAGGCCGCCAAGGCCGCCGAGCAGATTTTGGTGAACAAGCGGGCCAGAGAGTCTGCCGAGAAGACCAAGTCCAGCGTGAAGAAGAAGCTCTCCGGCTCCATCGACATCTCCAACCGGGTGCAGAAATTCGTGGACTGCCGCAGCCGGGACACCAGCCTGCGGGAGCTGTACATTGTGGAGGGCGACTCCGCTCTGGGCAGCGTCAAGCAGAGCCGGGATGCGGAATTCCAGGGCATCATGCCCGTCCGGGGCAAGATTCTCAACTGCCTGAAGGCGGATTACAGCAAAATTTTTGCCTCTCCCATCATCACCGACCTGATGAAGGTGCTGGGCTGCGGGGTGGAGGTCCAGGGAAAGAAGGCCAAGGAACTGAGCAGCTTCGACCTGGACAACCTGCGCTGGAGCAAGGTGGTCATCTGCACCGATGCGGATGTGGACGGGTTCCAGATCCGCACCCTGATTCTCACCATGCTCTACCGGCTGTGCCCCACCCTGATCCGGGACGGCTATGTGTTCATCGCGGAATCTCCCCTGTTTGAAATCACCTGCAAGGACAAGACCTGGTTTGCCTACAACGAGCAGGAGAAGGGAAAGATTCTCAAGGAGCTGGAGGGAAAGAAGGTTACCATCCAGCGCTCCAAAGGTCTGGGCGAAAACGACCCGGAGATGATGTGGATGACCACCATGAACCCGGAAACCCGGCGGCTCATCAAGGTCATGCCCGAGGACGCCGAGCGCACCGCCCACTATTTCGACGTTCTGCTGGGAGACGAACTGCAGGAGCGGAAGAATTTCATCGCGGAAAACGGGGCAAAGTATCTGGAAATGGCGGATATTTCCTGACCGCCGCCCCATTATCATAGGAAAAGGAGCCAACTATGGCACGAAAAAAACAGGAACCGGAACTCAATAAAAAGAAAATCAACACCGACGGGGTGATGGGCCTCCACGGGTCCACCACGGAGCAGCCCATCTCCGAAACCCTGGAGGTCAACTATATGCCCTATGCCATGTCCGTCATCGTCTCCCGGGCCATTCCGGAGATTGACGGATTCAAGCCCTCCCACCGGAAGCTCTTGTACACCATGTACAAAATGGGCCTTCTGACCCACGGACGGACCAAGTCCGCCAACATTGTGGGCCAGACCATGCAGCTCAATCCCCATGGCGACGCCGCCATCTATGAGACCATGGTCCGTCTGGCCAAGGGCAACGAGACATTGCTGCACCCCTTTGTGGACTCCAAGGGCAATTTCGGCAAGGTCTACTCCCGGGATATGGCTTACGCCGCCTCCCGGTATACCGAGGCCAAGCTGGACCCCATCTGCGCCGAGCTGTTCCGGGACATCGACAGCGACACCGTGGATATGGTGGACAACTACGACGCCACCACCAAGGAGCCCACCCTGCTGCCCACCACCTTCCCCAACGTGCTGGTGTCCGCCAACCAGGGCATCGCCGTGGGTATGGCCAGCAACATCTGCTCGTTCAACCTGAAAGAGGTGTGCGACACCACCATCGCCCTGATGAAGAATCCCGACCACGACATTCTGGAAACCCTGCCGGGGCGGGACTTCTCCACCGGCGCCCAGCTCCTGTTTGACGAGGCGGCAACCCGGGAGATCTACACCACCGGCCGGGGCAGCTTCAAGCTCCGGGCCAAGTGGCGCTATGTGAAGGAGGGGAATCTGATTGAAATCACGGAGATTCCCTACACCACCGCCACGGAAGTGATTATGGACAAGGTGGCGGAGCTGATCAAGGCGGGAAAAATCAAGGAAATCTCCGATATGCGGGACGAGACGGACCTGAGCGGCCTGAAGCTCACCATCGACTTAAAGCGTGGGGTGGAGCCGGAGAAGCTGATGCAGAAGCTGTTCCGCATGACGCCCCTCCAGGACAGCTTCCCCTGCAACTTCAACATTCTCATCGCCGGGATGCCCCGGGTGATGGGGGTGGGAGAGATTCTCCAGGAGTGGACCGCCTGGCGCACCGACTGCATCAAGCGGCGGCTGTTCTTCCAGATTCAGAAAAAGCAGGAGCGGCTGCATCTGCTCAAAGGTCTGGAGCGGATTCTGCTGGACATCGACAAGGCGGTGCGGATCATCCGGGAGACAGAGCTGGAAAGCGAAGTGGTGCCCAACCTGATGATTGGCTTCGGCATCGACGAAATCCAGGCCAACTTCGTGGCGGAGATCAAGCTGCGCAACATCAACAAGGAGTACATCCTCAAGCAGACCAAGGCCGTGGGGCAATTGGAGCAGGAGATTGCCGACCTGAACGACACCCTGAACAGCCCCCGGAAGCTGAAAACGGTTATCATCCAGGAGCTCCAGGCGGTTTCCGAAAAGTATGGCAAGCCCAGAAAGACGGAGATTGTCTACGACGCTCCGGAGTCCGCCCCGGACGAGGAGGAAGAGGCGGCGCCGGATTACCCGGTGACCGTGTTCCTGTCCCGGGAGGGATACCTGAAAAAGATCACCCAGCAGTCCCTACGGATGAGCGGAGAGCAGAAGTATAAGGAGGGGGACAGCCTGCTGATGACCCGGGAGACCACCAACCGGGCGGAATTTCTGGTGTTCACCGACAAGTACCAGTGCTACAAATCCCGGCTTTCGGACTTTGAGGACGGAAAGGCCTCCCTCCTGGGAGATTACCTGCCCCAGAAGCTGGGCTTTGAGCCGGGAGAAAATATGGTTTCCCTGGTGCTGTGCGGCGATTACAAGGGCTTTGTGCTCTTCCTCTTTGAAAACGGAAAGGCGGCCAAGGTGCCCCTGTCTGCCTATGAGACAAAGACCAACCGGAAAAAGCTCACCGGCGCCTATTCGGATAAGAGCCCCCTGGTGCGGGTGCTGGCCATGGATGCCGACGAGCAGGTGGTGCTCTACTCCACAGACGGGCGGGCGCTGATCTTCTCCACCGCCCAGCTGCTGCCCAAGACCACCCGCAATACCCAGGGGGTGTCGGTGCTGACCCTGCGCAAGAAGGCGGCGCTGCGGGACGGGACGCTGCTCTCCGGCAGCGGAATTGTCAATGAGAGCCGCTACCGCACCAAGACCATTCCCTCCGCCGGCGCCCTGCTGAAGCAGGAAGATGCTCCGGATCAGCAGCAGACCTTTGAGGTCTGAACGGCTCACCGGAATTTGTGAGGTTGTCTATGAAATCACTCTGGCAGAAATTCGGATGGATTGTGGCCACCATCGGCGGCAGCACCCTGTTCGCCCTGGGCTTTGCCCTGTTTTTGCAGCCCAATGACCTAAACCCCGGCGGCATCTCTGGCCTGGCTATGGCGGCGGTGGAGCTGCTCCACTTCGGCAGCGTGGGCAGCCTGACCATCCTGATCAACCTGCCCCTGTTCCTTCTGGGCGGGCTGAAAATCGGCAGGCGGTTTTTTGCCGGCAGCCTGCTGGGGATGCTTCTGAGCTCGGTGCTCATTGACGTCTTTGCCCTGATTCCCATGCCCCCCACGGAGCCGCTGATCGGTGCGCTGTACGGCGGCGTGACCTGTGGCCTGGGGCTGGGGGTGGTGTTTGTCTGCGGCAGCTCCACCGGCGGCTCGGATATCCTGGCCCGACTGCTGAAGCTGCGCTATCGGGGGGTGCCCATCGGGCAGATTACCATGGGGTTTGATGCCTTCGTGGTGATTTTGACGGGGCTGGTTTTCCAGGACGTAACCAAGGCGCTGTATACCGGGGTAACGGTATTTCTCAGCGGAAAGGTCATTGATGCGGTGGTTTACCGCTTTGACTATTCCAAAGTGGCCCTGATTATCTCCCGGGAGCACGATGCCATTGCTCAGGCCATCGGCACCCAGCTGGACCGGGGAGCCACGCTGCTCCACGCCGAGGGCAGCTATACCCACAGCCAGACAAAGGTGGTGCTCACGGCGGTGAAAAAGCAGCAGATTACCGAACTGAAGGAGCTGGTCATGGCCATTGACCCGGCGGCCTTTGTCATTGTTCAGGAGGCGCACCAGGTGCTGGGAGACGGATTCTCCCGGTACTCTCAGAATTCTCTGTAACCGGAAGGAGGCGGCGGCATGAAGAAACGGAATTGCCTGGCAGCGGCGGCGCTGTGCCTGCTGCTCAGCGGCTGCGGCTGGCTGGACGGCAGTTATATTTCCGTAACATCCCATCAGACCCAGCTGGCCAATGAGGCGGGGGAGGTCCCTTCCGCGTCCACCTACGGGGAATTGGTGCAGGCGCTGGAGGACATTGTGGCCGCCGGGGCGGAAAGTGCCGCCATCAACGTTTCGGAATATCCCCAGGACATGGTGGAGCGGGGGGCCAATTCCGCCGCCAGCCATGTGATGACCTATGACCCGGTGGCGGCTTATGCGGTGGAGCAGATCACCTGTGAGCTGGGCACCAATCTGGGCCAGCCCGCCCTGGCGGTGTCCGTTCAGTATTACCACAACAAAACCGAGATCCAGCGCATCCGCACCGTGAAGGATACGGCGGAGGCGGAGCGGGTGATTGCCCAGGCTCTGGAGGGATTTGAGGCGGGGATTGTGCTGCTGGTAGAGAATTATGCCGAGCGGGACTATACCCAGATGGTGCTGGACTACGCTCTGAACAATCCCCAGATTGTCATGGAGACGCCCCAGATCACGGAGGCGGTATACGGAAAAGACACCAGCCGGGTGGTGGAACTGGTGTTCACCTACCAGAACAGCCGGGATGCCCTGCGCCGGATGCTGTCCCAGGTCACCCCGGTGTTTGACTCCGCCAAGCTGTATGTCAGCGGAGACGATGCGGACCGGCAGAAATATGCCCAGCTGTACGCCTTCCTGATGGAGCGGTTTGACTACAAGGTGGAGACTTCCCTGACTCCGGCCTACAGCCTGCTGCGCCATGGGGTGGGGGACAGCCGTGCCTTTGCGTCGGTGTATGCCGCCATGTGCCGCAGCGCCGGACTGGACTGCCAGGTGGTCACCGGCACCCACGGCGGAGAGCCCTGGAGCTGGAACATCGTGCTGGACAACGGAGTGTACTACCACGTGGACCTGCTGTGCGGTATGGAACAGGGGGGATTCCGGGAGTTCCGGGATTCCGAGATGGAGGAATATGTGTGGGACTACTCCGCCTATCCTGCCTGCGTAGGCTACAGCGGCGCCGCCCAGATGCCGGAGGATGCGCCGGAGACCACCGCCCCGGCCCAGCCGGAGGAAACCACCGAAAAAAACTGAAAAAGGGGCTTGACATTTCCGGATTAGCCGCTATAATAAGTCATGTTCCTCGCGGGTGTAGCTCATCTGGTAGAGCGCCACCTTGCCAAGGTGGAGGTAGCGAGTTCGAGCCTCGTCACCCGCTCCAAAAACTCCGGTGCCCTGTGCATCGGAGTTTTCTTTTGCAAAACCCCCGAATCCGTTTATACGGATTCGGGGGTTTTGTGCATATTCCGGGTGGCGATCAAGGCGATGCAGAAACCGACACAGCCTCCTGCCAGCTTGCCCACCAGCAGGGAGGGGACCATCTCCGGCTCCACCGTTACCGCATAGCCCAGGTGGGCGGCAAAGGTGGAGGCGCCGCAGACCAGGAAGGCGGCGTTGACCACCTTTCCCCGGGCGTCCATCCGGGGGAACATGGCAAGTCCGGGTACGGTGCTTACCGCACCGATGAGCAGGCCGGTGGTACTGGCGGCGTTAAGCCCGGTGCGGCGGCGAATCCAGGCGAAGGGAACCTTCATCACAATCTGCAGCAGCTCCGCCAGGGGCATACTGCCCAGCATGACAATGGCGATGGAGCAGGCAACCTCCATAGCGTCCGCCAGAGGCGTCATTCCCGGCAGAATGTTCCACCCGGACAAATGAAGAAAGGCGCCGATGGTCAGACCCAGAATGGCAACCCGGTGAATCCACCGGGACAGGCACTGGAATGCAGCTGCCACCTTGTCCCGGCACAGCCGCATCCCCACAAACAGCAGGCAGCAACTCAGGAAGATGGGAAGGATGCTGACGATCACTGTGGCCGGAGGCAGCCCGCAGGCCAGTCCGCCCAGCAGCAGCCCCACAGGCAGGGAGAACAGCCCCAGGAGAATCCCCCGGGTGAACAGGGGACGGTCCTCCTCCGTCATGGTGCCAAGCCCCACGGGGATGGTAAAGACCAGGGTGCAGCCGAAGGTTGCGGCTGCCAGAATGCCGGCGAACCGCCCGACCTGCGGGTTGTCCGCCAGATCCATCGCCAGGGGATAGCCGCCCATATCAATGGGCAGGATGCCGCCGAACATGGCCGGGTCCAGTCCTGCCCAACGGAACACCGGGATAATCCATCCGGACAGGAGGGCAGAAATCAGGGGGGCCAGGCAGATGATACCGGACATGGACAGGGCGATGGGGCCCAGGAGCTGAAAGGCTTCCTCGAACCGCTGACCGAGACCGAACCGGTTGCCCAGCAGATGATCTGCCCCTCCCAGCAGGGCGCCGAAGCCCATAACGGTCAGAAGCGCTTGATTAAAGGACATATTGACCACCTCTTTTTTGTAATAGAAAACCGGGGGCATTATCCATCGCTGGAATTATATAGGATGGCACGCAATATGTCAAATCCGGGTTTGCATTTTATTCCGCAAAGCAGACGCGGTGATTCACAAGAACATATTGCAAACGAGAGAATTTAAGGGTAGAATGTGGTTGAAAGCAAATGGCTTGTTTGTGGTCGGCCGACATACGGGATGGGTGCAGATGTATCCGCAGGCGGACAACGCCCAATTCAGACCCCAGACAGCGGAGGAGAGCAGATATGGTGGAGAAGAAACAATTCACCGGCAGGCGGTATCCATGGACTGTAAGTGTGGTTGTTGTGCTGAGTGTATGGATTACAACCGCGCTTCTGGGCTGGATGCTGGGGAACATCGGAAATGCGGAACCGTCAAGAATGGAGAATCTGAATATCTCCGAAGAGTTTGACACATATGTCAGGAGTCAGATAAACATTTCGTCCGAGAATCTGAGCGATACGGAGCGTACGTTTTCTCTCAGCGACAGGGAGATGGTTGCGCCGAAACCGAATCCTGAAGGATACGGTCAGGCGGATGACCCGGACACTCTGGGATGGCTGCTGGAGGAAGCTGACGAGCTGCTGGATGGTCAGAAAACCCTCTTTTCGGAAGAAACCGAGGTAATGGAGGGAAGTACTGTATCCTATTACCTGGATGAAACTATTTTTGCAGTTACCTGGAAGCAGGTTCTGGATGGGGGCGTATACACCTTTTCGGAGGTCAAAATCCGTCATCCCTCTCAGTTCAGACGCTTTTTGTCTGACAACCAATACGGTTCGGGGAAGCTGTACACAACCACGGAAATGTCCCAGACGGTCAACGCGGTGGTAAGCTCCTCGGGTGATTTTTATGGTTATCGCAGCATTGGAATTGTTATAAACAATGGGCAGATATTTCGGTGCAGGGGAGAACTGCTGGATACCTGCTACGTTGATGACCAGGGCGACTTGCTGTTTACTTATGCGGGTGAAATCACGGATGAAGAAACCTTGAGGCAGTATGTAGAGGAAAATCACGTGCGTTTTTGCCTTTCTTTTGGACCGGTACTGATTCAAGCGGGGGAAGCTTGTGTACCAAGCACATACAATTCCGGAGAGATAAATGAGGATTATGCCAGGGCAGCCTTGTGTCAGCTGGATCACCTTCACTATCTTTTGGTGACGGCAAACATGGAAAATCCCTATCTCTCGGTTCCGACGGTAAAGGAGTTTGCGGAAAATCTCGTAGAAATGGGAGTCCCGACAGCATATGCCCTGGATGGTGGCCAGACCGCTGCGATTGCCATGAACAGCCAGCTGATGAATCAGGTAAGCTATGGCTCTCAGCGCAGAATCAGCGATATCATCTATTTTGCCACGGCTTTGCCCGAGTCGTCCGGCTAACCGAGAAGGTTATTCCCTAACTCTCTGAGAATGTCCTGAAAATCGGGGGGCGAAAGCCTCAGCATATGAAAAAATCCGAAGTTCCTTCTGAAAAGAACTTCGGATTTTCTATGGTGGACGATAACGGACTCGAACCGCTGACCCTGCGCACGTCAAGCGCATGCTCTACCAGCTGAGCTAATCGTCCAAAAATCGCGCTTTGCTCAAGCACGGAGTCTATTATATCGGATGAATGGGGATTTGTCAAGTCTCATTTTGGAAAATTTCTTGTTTTTATCCCACAACGCCGTCTACACCCTGGTCTGCCAGAAACGCAATCACCAGCTGGTGGGGCAGGCACACAATGGGGGTGCCGCTGTTGCAGAAACCCCGGTGGACGCAGTACTGATCGGGACAGTCCGCCTGGGTGACGGCAATTTTTCCATCCCGTACGGTGACGGTGTTCAGCCCGCCCTGACTGGTTTCCACGGTGAATTCCTGATCCGTGTGCAGGTCAACGGTTTTCAGAACCACACCCTGGCTGGAAATCCGGGCATAAGCGGCGGGCTCCCCGGGCAGCAGCAGGACGGCGCTGAGCCCCAGGCATACTGCCAGCGCCAGGGCCAGAAGGACAATCCAGAATTTGGTTTTCAAAGAAGATCAGCTCCATCCAAAGAATCCGGGGCGGACAGCCCGCTTTCCGGAAGGTTGCCCAGCCAGTATACCAAAAATCCGGGGAAAACGCAAGAAAAAGTGAGAAAAACTCCTTGACTTTTTTTTCCGGAGATGCTAGAATGGACAGGCCGCATTGAAGGGGCTTAAGTTGGTGCGCAGAAAACGCCCCGCCCCAAGAGCGAGACTACACAATATGAAGTAGGTGAAACAAATGAAAGCAGTTATCGTAACCGGTGGCAAGCAGTACACCGTAGCCGAGGGCGACGTGCTCTTCGTGGAGAAGCTGAACGCGGAGGCTGAGTCCACTGTCAAGTTCGACCAGGTTCTGGCTGTCTTGGACGGTGAGAACACCAAGATCGGTGCTCCCGTGGTGGCCGGCGCCGCCGTGGAAGCCAAGGTCGTGAAGAACGGCAAGGGCAAGAAGATCGACATCATCCGCTACAAGGCCAAGAAGAACGAGAAGAAGCACATCGGTCACCGTCAGCCCTACACCAAGGTGGAGATCACCAAGATCGCGCTGTAAGCCATGACCAGATGCGAATTTTTTACCCAGGATGACCGGATTACCGGTTTTTCCGTTTCGGGTCACAGCGGCTATGCGGAAGAGGGCAGCGATATCGTCTGCGCCGCCGTCAGCGCCGCAGTTGCCATGGCTGAGGCCACCATCAATGATGTGTGCGGCGCCAAGGCCAAGGTTCGGGTCAAGGAAGAGCAGGCTCGCGTCACCCTGACCCTCCCCGTATCCTGCGATGAAGAGGACAGCGTCCAGGCGGTTCTGGCCGGAATGATGCTGTACCTGTGCAGCCTGCGGGATCAATATCCTGATTATATCGAAGTTTTGGAGGTGTAACATCATGCTGAAGATTGGTATTCAGTTCTTCGCTCACCACAAGGGCGGCGGTTCCACCAAGAACGGCCGTGACTCCGAGTCCAAGAGACTGGGCGTCAAGCGTGCTGATGGTCAGTTCGTTCTGGCTGGCAACATTCTGGTGCGCCAGAGAGGCACCCACATCCATCCCGGTGTCAATGTTGGCATCGGCAAGGATGACACCCTGTTCGCTCTGGTTGACGGTACCGTCAAGTTCGAGCGCAAGGGCAAGGATCGCCGTCAGTGCTCCGTTTACGCTGAGCAGTAATCGCGCATAAAGCCTAAAAGCTGCCGCACACTACCTGCGGCAGCTTTTTTCGTGTACAGTGCAGAGCGCTGGAACATGCCAGCACCGTGCAGTGAGCATGTAGGAAACCCTGTTCTTTTCAAGGAGGTATGTTCGTGTTTGTAGATAAAGTACGGATCACGGTCATTGGCGGCCGTGGCGGTGACGGCGCCGTAGCCTTTCACCGGGAAAAATATGTGGCCTCCGGCGGCCCGGACGGCGGTGACGGCGGTCACGGCGGCAGTGTAATTCTGCGGGTAAACGACAATCTGTCCACCCTGCTGGATTTCCGATATAAGCGCAAGTATGCCGCTCAGGCTGGCGTCAACGGTTTGGGGCGGAAGATGGCCGGCAAGCGGGGCGAAAATCTCATCATTGAGGTCCCCAGAGGTACGGTGGTTCGGGATGCCGAAACCAACCAGATTATTGTGGACATGTCCACAGGCGAGGATTTCGTCATTGCCCGGGGCGGCCGTGGCGGCTGGGGTAATGCCCACTATGCCACCCCCACCCGGCAGGTTCCCCGGTTTGCCAAGGCTGGACTGAAGGGCCAGGAGCGGGATGTGATTCTGGAGCTGAAGCTTCTGGCGGATGTGGGCCTGGTGGGATTCCCCAACGTTGGTAAGTCCACTCTGCTGAGCGTTACTTCCAATGCCCGGCCGAAAATTGCCAACTATCATTTTACCACCCTGTTTCCCAATTTGGGCGTCATCTATGTGGATGAAGGCGTATCCTTTGTCATGGCGGATATCCCCGGCATTATTGAAGGAGCCGCGGAAGGTGCCGGACTGGGGCATGATTTCCTGCGGCATATCGACCGCTGCCGTCTGCTGGTGCATGTGGTAGATGTGTCCGGCAGCGAAGGACGGGACCCGGTGGAAGATTTCCACGCTATCTGCCAGGAACTGGGCAATTACAGCGTAGATCTGAGCAACCGGCCCATGATTGTGGCTGCCAATAAGGTAGATCTGCTGCCCCCGGATTCGGACAATCTGGAGCGGCTGCGCTCAGCGGTGGAAGCAGCTGGCTGTGAGATGTACGAGATCAGCGCCGGCACCACCCAGGGCACCCGGAATCTGATGCGAGTGGTGGCAGAAAAGCTGCGCACCCTGCCCCCTGTGACTATTTACGAGCCGGAGTATGTGGAGGTCATTGAGCCGCCCAAAGATCCCAGTGCCTTTGAAGTGGAGCATTACGGCAGCACCTGGCTGGTTACCGGAACCTGGCTGGAGCGGCTGGTGCAGAACATCAATTTTGATGACTATGAATCGAGAAACTATTTTGACCAACAGCTGAGAAAATGCGGACTGTTTGCCCGTCTGGAGGAAATGGGGATTCAGGACGGGGATACTGTAGATATTTACGATATCGAATTTGAATACCAGCGCTGAAAAGGTTTTTTACTTTTTAGCCATAAAGTATTTGCCATTTTCGATTTTTTCCGTTATAATAACATACGTCACCACTGTGACGTATGTTATTTTTTTCTGGGGGAAGTGCCATGATCCGGAATTTGAATCAAGTAACCTTTCAGGGCTTTGGAACGGTACCGCCGGAGCGCAGCCAAGGCAATAAAGACTTTGACAAGGCCAATGCTACGCTGTGGAACTTATCCCAGTCAGAACCTACGATTTACCAGGCGCAAGGAGAGACCTGGCTCATGGGCAACAGCGGCATGAGCGTACTGTCGGTGAGTACATCTTCTGATAGCTTTCAGCATTATTATCTGGACAAGCCGGTCTGCATTAAAGACAATGTCCTGTTCAGTCTCAGCCCCTTTATGGGAGAGGCCTCGGTGCTGATGTACGCACAAAATGCCCCGGAACCGGTGGGCAAAAGGGCCTCCGATACCCTGCGGGTGGATCATCAGCTGCGGGTGGAATGTATCTATACCTTTTTCTATCAGGAAAAGGAGCAGGGCTTCCTGTTCTCCGGAGAATCCCACCCCATGGCGGAACTGACTTATGTGGATCAGGGTGCGCTGCATTCCGTGGCTGACGGACAGGACCTGCTTCTGAAGCAAGGAGACTTGGTAATTTACGGCCCCAATCAATGGCATATGCAGTACGCCGATATTGGTGTGGCGCCCCGGTATGTGACGCTGTCCTTCGATTTGACCGGAGGAGATTTATCCGCTCTGCTGAACCGGAAATTCACCGCCCCCCAGCATGTGGTTCTTCTGCTGCAGAAGATGCTCCGGGAGCAGGAACGGATGGATGCTTACTCCAATGATATTATTCTGTCCCAGCTGAATTTGCTGCTGCTTCTGCTGATGCGGGAGTCCGCCGCACCTCGGGCGGGGAAATTGCAGACGGTCAATGCGGTTCACTCGGAAAATGAGATTATCCGCCAGGCCCAGCAGTATATCAGTTCCCACATCCGGGAAAAATTGTCTGTACCGCTGGTAGCCAGACAGGTGGATGTCAGCCCCAGCTATTTGACAGCGTTGTTCCACAAGAATCTGCAAATCTCTCCCGGTGAGTATATCCGCCGGATTAAGCTGCAGGAGAGCAAGCAGATGATCCGGGAGAACAACCTGAACTTCACGGAAATTGCGGCGCTGCTGCAATACTCCACGGTTCACCACTTCTCCCGGCAGTTTAAAGAGAAGTTCGGCATCACCCCTACGGAGTATGCAAAGTCAGTACGATAATCCCAGGCTCTCGGGCAGCATCTCCCGGGAGCCGCTTTTCTTAAGAAGTGTGTATAGCCCTTGCGAAAGAGAATGATCTGTTATATAATTGATAAAAATGTCTGCGGAGGCAAAAGATGGAAATAAAAGTTCTGGCTGTTGGCGATGTGGTAGGCGGACCAGGTATGGAGCGGGTGCGCCGGAATCTGCGCCAGCTCAAACGCAGGCTTCATGCGGATTTTGTGGTGGTCAATGGAGAAAATGCCGCCGTGGTGGGAATGACACCGGATCAGGCGGAGGATATTCTGGATGCGGGAGCCGATGTGATTACCATGGGCAACCATACCTGGAGCAAACGGGATATCGTTCCTTATCTGGACGAAAGCAGCCGGATTCTGCGGCCTGCCAACTTTGCCCCCCAAGTTCCCGGCAGGGGCTGGGGGATCTATGAAACCAACGCTGGCCCTGTGGCAGTGATTGATTTGATTGGACGCTGCGGCATGGACTATGGCCCGGATAATCCCTTCTTGTTGGTGGAACGGATTCTGAAGGAAATCTCCTGTAAGATCATCCTGGTGGAACTCCATGCGGAGGCCACTTCGGAAAAGCTGGCAATGGGATACCTGCTGGACGGACGGGTCAGCGCTCTTTGGGGTACCCACACCCATGTCCCTACGGCGGATGTGCGGATCTTGCCCAAGGGCACCGGATATGTGACGGATCTGGGCATGACCGGCCCACGGGACTCGGTTCTGGGAATTCGGCCGGATTTGTCCATTGCCAAATTCCGGGGCGATCTGCCGGAACGTTACCGCTGGGCAGAGGGCCCTACCAAAATGGAAGCGGTGCTTTTTACCATTGACAGTGAAACAGGAACATGCCGCAAGGCGGAAAGGGTAGACGAATGGGACTGAAGATTTTACACAGTGCGGACTGGCACTTGGATTCTCCGTTTGCTGGATTTTCCCAGCAGCAGCGGGAGCTTTTGAAGCAGGAACAGCGAAAGATTCCCGGAAAAATTGCGGATTTGTGCCGTCGGGAAAACTGTGATCTGGTGCTGCTGGCAGGCGATTTGTTTGACGGTCAGCCCACCCGGGATACTGTGGAGCTGGTGAAAAAGGCATTGGAGCAGTGCGCAGTTCCCGTGATGATCGCGCCGGGCAACCATGATTTCTGTGCCCCCGGAAGCCCCTGGATTACAGAGAGCTGGTCTTCCAACGTGCATATCTTTACCGGCTCTATGGACAGCGTGGTATTGCCGGAGCTGGACTGCCGGGTATATGGTGCAGGCTTCCAAAGCATGGACTGCTCCGGTTTGCTGGAAAACTTTCATGCGGAGGGGAAAGAAAAGTACCTTTTGGGCGTACTTCACGGCGATCCCACCCAGAATACCTCTGTGTACAATCCCATCACGGCATCTCAGGTGAAGCGATCCGGGCTGAAATATCTGGCTCTGGGACACATTCACAAAGCGGGTGCATTCCGCAGCGGAAACAGCATCTGTGCCTGGCCGGGCTGCCCTATGGGCCGGGGCTGGGACGAGACCGGAGACAAGGGCGTGTGCATTGTTAACCTGGAAACTGAGCCGGATATCCAGGCGGTCAGTCTGGATACGGTGCGTTTTTACCAGCTGCAGACGGACATTGGTGCGGATGCTCTGGCGGCGTTGGAAGCGGTGCTTCCCGGTGCCGGAAGTCAGGACTTCTTCCGGATTACCCTGACGGGTTGTGGTGAGGTGGATATGCCGAAAATCCGCCAGGCGCTTTCCGCATACCCCAATCTGGAACTGCTGGACCAGACGCAGCCGCCTCTGGATGTTTGGGCAGATGCCGGGGAGGATACCCTGGAAGGGGTTTACTTCCATATGCTGCGTACCGCCAAGGAACTGAATCCGGAGCATTCCAGGGAAATTCAGCTGGCGGCGGAAATTTCCCGAAAGCTGCTGAACGGGCGGGAGGTTACCTTATGAGAATCTATAAAATGACGGCTACCTTTGGTAAGCTGGAACACCAGAGCCTTACCTTGGAGCCGGGACTGAATATCATTTCGGCTCCCAACGAGTGGGGAAAAAGCACTTGGTGCGCATTCCTGATTGCCATGTTCTACGGCGTGGATACCCGGGCAAAGACCACCAAAAATGTCCTTGCCGACAAAGACCACTATACGCCCTGGTCCGGAAGTCCCATGTCCGGCCGGATCGATCTGAACTGGCAGGGCAGGGATATTACAATAGAACGGACCACCAAGCGGCGGATTCCCTTGGGAGAGTTTCGGGCCTATGAGACGGCAACGGGGCTGACAGTGAAGGAACTGACAGCGGCAAACTGCGGCCAGATGCTGCTGGGTGTGGAGCAGACGGTATTCCGGCGGGCTGGTTTCATCCGCCAAGCAGATCTGCCGGTAACCCAGGACGAAGCCCTGCGTCGTCGGCTCAATGCGCTGGTTACCACCGGAGATGAAAGCGGCGCTGCCGACCGACTGGCAGTACAGTTGAAGGAACTGAAAAACCGCTGCCGGTATAACCGTTCCGGCCTGCTGCCTCAGGCGGAAGCGGAGCGGGATGCGCTGGAAGGGAAACTGTCGGAAATGGAATCCCTGGAAGCCCAGTGCAAAAAGATGAAGCTGCGAATTGAGGAAGTTAAGTCCTGGCTGGAGCAGCTGTATAACCACCAGCAGGCCTTAGCATATCAGGAGGCAGAAGAAAATGCGGCCCGTGTGGCACAGGCCCGGGAGACCCTGGAGCAGGGGGAGAAAGACTTAACGGAGCGGGAAGTTGCCTGTGCGAAATTGGCCCCCCGGGAGGAAGCGGAGCAAAAAGTGCGGGATCTGCGGCTGTTCCGGGAGGAATGGAACGCGATGCAGGCAGAAGTACAGCGGCTTCCTCAGGAACCGGAAAAACCCCAGATGCCCCAGCCCTTTACCGGTATGGAACCGGAAGAGGCCAGAGTAATGGCGCAAAGAGACGCCAGAACCTTTGTAGAGGCAAAAACAACCAAGACGCCGGGGATTCTAATGGGAATCGGAATTTTTGGCCTGCTGGCAGCCGGTGTGCTGATTCTTTTGACTGCCTATGCCTTTGCGGGTGTGGCTGGGGGTGCTGCGGCGATTGCCTTGATCTGGGGAATTTCGGAAGCGGTATCCTCCAAGAAACGGGCGAAGAACCTGGAACGCAAATATGGTTCTGCGCAATGCAGACTTTGGGAAGAGCCTGTGGATGAGTACGAGCAAGCCAAGGTCATCTACGAAAAAGATTTGCGCAGATTCAAAGAATGCAGCGGCGACGTGGAAGTGCGTATGATGGTGCTGCGTAAAAAACGGGATTCCCTGTGCGGTGATCAGGAACCGGATGCCTTGCTGGATTTCTGGCAGCAGACGGTGGCTCAATGGGACGGATACTATGCCGCACGCCGGGAAGTTGCCCAGAACCGCAAGCACTTTGAAACTCTGCAGGCAATGGTCAAACCGGTTGAAAAGCCGACTAAGCCGGATCACCTGACACAGTCCGAGGCCGAAACGGCCCAATTGCTGACGGAATGTGCCGTGGAGCAGCAGCGGCTGCAAAACCGCCTCGGCCAGTATCAGGGACGGATGGAGACTTTGGGAGATAAGCAGGAGGTTGAGGCGCAGCTGGACCAGAAGAAAAAGCGGATTTCCCAGCTGGAGGAAACCTATACTGCCTTGACCATTGCCCTGGAGACACTGAACCAGGCCCGTTCGGAACTGCAGCGCCGGTTTGCACCCAGAATTACCAAGCGGGCCCAGAAGTTGTTGTCCCAAATGACCGGCGGACGGTATCACAGCCTGATTATGCGGGAGGATTTCACCCTCCAGTCCGGTGCCGGGGAGGAGGATACCCTCCACGATAGCCTCTGGCGCAGCGATGGAACCATCGATCAGCTGTATCTGGCACTCCGGCTGGCGGTGGCGGAGGAACTGACACCGGAAATCCCGTTGATTCTGGATGACGCATTGGTTCGCTTTGATGATGTGCGGATGAAAGCCGCCTTGGACATCCTGCGGGATGTGGCAAAAAACCGGCAGGTAATCTGCTTTACTTGCCAAAATCGGGAAAAGCAAGCACAATAAACACCAAAGGCAGGGGCTTGGCCCCTGCCTTACTTACTTATGAAAAATTGGCTGACGGTTTTCAAAGGTACAAACATATCCAAAAATGTCCTTCAGAATCTCGCAGGC
>CALXFW010000134.1 GCA_944387685.1 uncultured Oscillospiraceae bacterium | reverse complement strand
GGCAGGCGCCGGCAGCGGAGCCTCTTGATGACCATGGCCGCAGCAAATCCCGCGCGGCAGAAAGGATGAACACAATGAGAAAGAGAAAGAAGTCCATCGGTTTGAGATTGCTGGCGATTGCTTTGCTGGCTGCCATGATGCTGAGCATGGCTGCCTGCTCGGGCAACACCCAGTCTGCGGACAGCACCCAGGCTGCTGGTACAGCCGGCGGGGAGGATGGCACCGTTAAGCTGGCCAAGGATCAGGTGCTGAATCTGCGTCTGATCGACCTGAGCCTGATTGACGTCAACGATGTGCGCAACGCCAACGAATTCCTGGTGCTGACCGCCGTGCAGGAGGGCCTGTTCCGTACATTCAGTGATGAGAACGGCACCGATGTGACGGAGTATGCCGGCTGCACCAGCTATGATGTCAGCGAGGACGGCCTGACCTACACCTTCCACCTGCGGGAGGAGAGTATGTGGTCCGACGGTGTGCCCGTGACGGCCCAGCACTATGTAGATTCCTGGATGCGGCTGATTGACCCGGAGCTGGCTTTCTCCTACGCCTTCCTGGCCACCGGCATTCAGGGCGCCGAGGCTTACTATAACGGCGAGGGCAGCGCGGAAGACGTGGCCATCAACTACATCGATGACCTGACCTTCAGCTGCACCCTGACTGCTCCCGATGCGGCCTTCATCAAGAAGGTGGGCATGGTCTGCTTCTATCCTGTCCGGAAGGACCTGATTGACGCGGCCGCTGCCTCCGGCGGCAACTGGACCAATGACTACACCCTGCATGTGTACAATGGTCCTTTCTACATTGCCGACCGGGTGCTGGAGAACAGCATGACCCTGAAGAAGAACGAAAAGTATTGGAACGCGGACAACGTGACCCTGACGCAGATTAATATGCAGGTCGTGGATGAGTCTTCCACCCAGGCGCAGCTGATGGAAGCCCAGCAGCTGGATGTGCTGACTCTGACGGATCTGGAGTATGTGGATCAGTGGCAGCCTCTGGTGGACAATGGCACCTTCGTCCATGTCAGCACCACCGCCCCCAGTGTTACCTATCTGGTGGTTGACCAGCACGTCGCCGGCGAGGGCGGTCCCTCCGGTCTGATGCTCAACGAGAAGTGCCGTCTGGCCATGTCCCTGGCAGTGGACCGGGTGGAGTACAACGAGCTGTTCTACAACGGCTTGAATACGGTGGCCTACAGCCTGATTCCCTACGGCATCACCGTGGGTGACCTGGACTATCGGGCCAACTTTGAAGAGCCTTTGGCACAGTATGCCGACAAGTGCAACGACACCGAGTACCTGCAGAACCTGTTCAAGGAAGGCATGGAGGAAGCCGGCTTTACCGGAGAGCTCTCCGATGTTACCCTGACGGTGTTCACCTATTCCCCCGACGTTCTGACCAACAACATCCTGGAGTGGTACAAGCAGCAGTACGAGAACAAGCTGGGTGTGAAGGTCAACGTGGAAATCTACCCCGATGTATCCACCTGGAAGGAAGCCAGAGATCAGTATGAGTATGACTTCTACACCATGGGCTGGAACGGTGACTTCAATGACCCCATGACCTTCATGGAGCTGTTCGTCACGGACAATGGTTATGCCAAGTTCATGGGTGGATTCTCTGACAGCGAGTATGACGCCCTGTGCAAACAGGCGGCTTCTTCTCAGGATGACCAGGAGCGCCTGGAGCTCTTCACCCAGGCCGAGCAGATTCTGCTGGAGAAGGGCGGCGTGATCCCGCTGTACTTCACCTCGGAGCAGGTCTACTATCAGAGCTATGTGACCGGCTTGAGCATGCCTATGTTCGGCGCCGAGCTGGAGCTCAGCCGCGTACAGATCCTGGAGCACTAATCACGTATTTCCGAACAGGGGTGGGAAGTGTCCTTTCCACCCCTGTTTCCCATACGGCTCCACCATTCAGGCTTGAAGGAGATCTCTATGAAAACCTTGATCTACTTTGCACGCCGGCTGCTGATTATGCTGCTGACGCTGTTTATCATCGCCACTGCCACTTTCTTCCTGCTGGCTGCTACTCCCGGTGATGCCTTGTCCGCCCGGGTGGAGAGGCTTCCGGACGTTGTGGCGGAGCGGCTGTATGCCAAATATGGCTTGGATCGCCCCATTATGGAGCGGTATGTGAATACCATGACAGGCCTGCTCCAGGGCGACTTTGGCGATTCCATCATCTATGAGGGGCAGACGGTTCAGTCCATCATCCGGGAGAAGGGCCCCATCTCCGCCCGCCTGGGCATCCAGCAGATGCTGCTGGGTGTCACCGTCGGCCTGCTGCTGGGCATCCTGGCGGCGGTAAAGAAGGGGACCATCTGGGACTACCTGGTGGTCGCCCTGTCCATATTGCTGATATCTGTTCCAAACCTGGTCTTTGCCCTTATGCTCCAGCAGGTATTCGCGGGGAACCTGAAGTGGTTCCCGGTGATTGGCTGGCCCCGGGAGAACATCTGGTTCGGGGGCTGGGAATACACGGTGCTGCCTACCCTGGCGGGCTGCTTCGGCTACATTGCCTCCTATGCCCGTCTGCTGAAGGCCTCCATGCTGGACGTTATGAACCAGGACTACATCCTCACGGCGGAGTCTAAGGGCCTGAGTCGGGGAGAGGTGATCCGGCATCATGTGCTGCGCAACTCCTTCATCCCCATTGTCACTCAGCTGCCCATGTCTGTGGCCATGTGTATTACCGGGTCGTTCTTCATTGAGAGCGTGTTCTCCATTCCCGGTCTGGGCCTTTACTATGTGGAGGCGGTGGCGGCCCAGGACATTCCCATCGTCATGGGCCAGACCGTGATTCTGTCTGCGATTTATATCGCGGTGGTGTTCCTGACGGATATCTTGTACACCATTGTGGATCCCCGCATCCGGATTGCGGGCGGAAAACGCTGAGGGAGGGAAGAATATGGCTACTATGAGAACCTTGACTTCCGCTGAGGCTGCCCGCGTGGACCGCAGCCGGTTCGACGCGGAGAAAATTGACCGCCCCACCATTACCTTCTGGCAGGGGGCCTGGATTCGCCTGCGGAAGAATCCCATCGCCATTGCCGCCATGGCAATGCTGGGCATTCTGCTCTTCTTTATCCTGTTTGGACCCACCATCGGTGGAGAGAACTACATTGACATTGCGCCGTCCATGAAGAATATGCCGCCGGACGGAACCCACTGGTTCGGCACCGACGCCATGGGACGGGACCTGTTCTCCCGGGTATGGATCGGCGCCCGGCTGTCCCTCCTGGTGGCTCTGGTGTGCGCGTTCATTCAGATTGTGGTGGGCTGTGCCTACGGCGGCGCTATGGCCTATTTCGGCGGCGTGGTGGACATGGTGATGATGCGCATTCTGGAGATTGTGATTTCCTTCCCCTCGCTGCTGGTAACCCTGCTGGTCATGATGGTGGTGGGCAAGAATGTTCCGGGCCTGCTGGTTGCCATGAGCATCACATCCTGGTGCGGCACTGCCCGGCAGATGCGGGGGCAGCTGATGCAGCTGCGGGAGTCGGAGTATGTCCAGGCTGCCCAGATGATCGGCGCGTCCCCCGTGCGGATCATCACCAAGCATCTGCTGCCCAACACGGTGAGCATTCTGATTCTGAATCTGTGCTCCAGCATCCCCGGCTATATCTTCACCGAGGCCAGCCTGAGCTTCCTGGGAATGGGACTGTCCAATGATGTCATCAGTCTGGGCGTCCTGATCTCCGAGGGCAAGGCCAAGCTGTCCTTCTACCCCTGGGAACTGGTGTTCCCCACGGTGGTGCTGTGTGTGGCCGTGCTGGCATTCAACCTTCTGGGTGACGCCCTGCGGGACGCTCTGGACCCCAGAACCCATCAGTAAGGGAGGATTCCTATGAGCGAACTACTACTCCAGGTAAAAGACCTGGCGGTGTCTTACCACGGCTATGCCGGTGAGGTGCAGTCTGTGCGCCGGGTTTCCTTCACAGTGGACCGGGGAGAGACTCTGGCAGTGGTGGGCGAGTCCGGCTGCGGAAAATCCGTTACGGCCAAGACCATCATGCGCCTTCTGCAAACACCTCCTGCGGAAATCAAGGAGGGCAGCCAGATTCTGTTTGACGGGGAGGATGTGCTCCGGTTTGACAAGAAGCGACTGGCGGATTACCGGGGCGGAGAGGCTGCCATTATCTTCCAGGACGCCCTGGCCGCTCTGAATCCCACCATGACGGTGGGCAATCAGATTTGTGAAAATCTGCTGCATCACAGCAAGATGACCAAAAAAGAGGCCATGGAGAAAGCGGTGGACCTGCTGCGGATGGTGGGCATTCCCCAGCCGGAGCGGCGGGTGAAGCAGTATCCCCATGAGTTCTCCGGCGGTATGCGCCAGCGGGTGATGATTGCCATTGCCTTTGCCTGCAGCCCCAAGCTGCTCATTGCGGATGAGCCCACCACCGCGCTGGACGTGACCATCCAGGCCCAGATTATGGACCTGATTAAGCAGTGGCAGGAAAAGTCAGGAGCCTCCGTCATCCTGATTACCCACGACCTGGGCGTGGTCGCCAACATTGCCAAGCGCATTGTGGTGATGTACGCCGGAAAAATTGTGGAGCGGGGAGACAGCAGAAGCATCTTCTACAACCCCAAGCATCCCTACACCAACGCGCTGCTGGAAGCGGTTCCCCGGCTGGACCTGAAGAACAAGCAGGTGTTGGCCTCCATTGAAGGCACACCTCCGGATCTGATCAATCCGCCCAAGGGATGCCCCTTCTCCACCCGGTGCAAATACTGCATGGAGATCTGCTGCCAGGAGGAGCCGCCGGTGATTCCCTTTGAGGAGGGCCACGAGGCGAGCTGCTGGCTGTATTGCCTGGAAAAACCCTGCGAGGATGCGCCGTTTACCTGGGAGGGCAGAAGCAATGACCGATAAAGTAATTCTGGATGTCAGTCATCTGAAAAAATATTTTGAGTTGGGCCGGAACCAGGTCCTGAAGGCTGTGGACGACGTGTCCTTCCAGGTGCGGGAGGGAGAAACCCTCGGCCTGGTGGGCGAGTCTGGCTGCGGAAAGACCACCTGCGGGCGCACCTGCCTGGGCATGTACAACAAGACCGACGGTATGGTGCGCTACAACGGGAAGGATATCCACGCCCTGAAGGGCGCAGAGCTGTTCGCCTTCAAAAAGGAAGTGCAGATGATCTTCCAGGACCCCTATGCCTCCCTGAACCCCCGTATGACGGTCAGCGACATTGTGGCGGAGGGCCTGGACGTGCACCACATGGTCAAGGACAAGGCCCAGCGGGCGGAACGAATTTACGAGCTGCTGAACATGGTGGGTCTGAACAAGGAGCATGCCAACCGGTTCATCCATGAGTTCTCCGGCGGTCAGCGGCAGCGTATCGGCATCGCCCGGGCCCTGGCCATGGAGCCGAAGTTCCTGGTGCTGGACGAGCCCATCTCCGCGCTGGATGTATCCATCCAGGCCCAGGTGGTGAATATGCTGATCCGGCTGCAAAAGGAGATGAACCTGACCTACCTGTTCATCGCCCACGACCTGTCCATGGTCAAGCACATTTCCGAGCGGGTGGGCGTGATGTATCTGGGCAGCATGGTGGAGATTACCGGCTCCGACGAACTGTACAGTCATCCCCTCCATCCCTACACCCAGGCGCTGCTCTCCGCCATTCCCATTCCGGACCCGGACATTGAGACCAAACGGGAAACCACCCGGGTCCGCCTTCAGGGCGAGGTACCCAGCCCCATCAATCCGCCTCCCGGATGCAAATTCGCCGGACGGTGCCCCTACGCTACGGATCGGTGCCGGCAGGAAGCTCCTGGATTGAAGGACATGGGCGGCGGTCACTTCGTCGCCTGCTTCGCGGTGGAAGGATGAGGGCGGCCCTCAAAGCCGGGCTGCATGACCTGTGCCTGGCGGCGCTGGCAGGCGGATGCGTGGCGGCTGCAGCGCTGGTGGTATTGACCTTGGCGGGAACGGCGCTGAACGGCTTCCAGCTGCGGCAGGGGCTGGTGGTGGCCAGAGGCGGCCTGCTGGTGCTGGGCTCTCTGGGCCTGTTTGTCTGTGCCGGTCTGCTGATCCGTCCCCAATCCGGGCAGAAGCTTACGGAGCGTCCGGCGTGGCGGGAAAGGTTCCGCCTGTTTGGACTGTTTCCGGTTCTGGCGGTGGCAGCGATTGTTCTGATTCTGACAGCCAGCGTCCTGGACTACGGGCTCTACTTTGCCTGACTCCGGCACCCCATGGAACAATGAAATTATCCCCCGGTTCTGCGGAACCGGGGGATATTTTTGTTCGTAGAAAGAGTACCACCCGCTATGCGGGTGAGGCGGAAAAAGTTCTACTTATGCGTAGGAAAAAAGAACCTCCAGTGATAGAGTAGTAGCAGGTTCGCCAACCGCTACAAACAAAATCAATG
>CALXFW010000133.1 GCA_944387685.1 uncultured Oscillospiraceae bacterium | reverse complement strand
CTGATGACCCTGATTAACCAGATTGACAAGACCTGCAACCGTGCAGAGCTGAAGACGGTGCTCCAGCTGCTGTCTCCCTTTGCCCCTCACATCTGCGACGAAATCTGGGAGCAGAAGGGCTTTGAGGGCATTTGTTCGGTTTCTCCCTGGCCGGTATACTCCGAAGAAAAGTGCAAGGACAGCCAGATCAATGTGGCCGTCCAGGTCAACGGCAAGATGCGGGGCACGGTGCTCATGGACGCCGATTTGCCCGATGAGGAAGTCGTGGCCAACGTGACCGCCGACGAGAAAATCGCCCGGTTCCTGGCCAAGCAGGGCGGCAGCATTGTCAAGACCATTGTGGTCAAGAACAAGCTGGTCAACCTGATTGTGAAATAAGCACAATAACAAGCATCCCCGTACCGAATTTGCTTCGGTACGGGGATGTTCTTACAATGCGGACAAAATGAAGAGCCGCCCTGCGTCAGCAGGGCGGCATGGGAGCAATAATCAAGAGGGATTAATAGAATTTTCTCTTGTTCTTACGAGCAGCTTCAGACTTCTGCTTACGCTTCAGGCTGGGGCTGACGTAATGCTCGCGCTTTTTCACTTCGGCGATCACGCCCTCTTTGGCACAGCTGCGCTTGAACCGACGCAGAGCGCTTTCCAGAGTCTCGTTCTCCTTGACGCGAATTTCAGACATTGTTTTCCCTCCCTCCGATGGCATCCGGCTGAATCCTGGATGCTTTCAGGGCCTGAACCAGGCTTGAATATTATATACGGCATTTCCCCAAATGTCAAGGAAGATTTCGAAAATGCTACAAAAAACTTTTGCCGGTTCCGGAACCTTTTTGGAAATGTGCCTGGGGTGTGCCGCTGCGGTCTATTCTGCCTGGGGACGCATAGACTGACCTGAGGTGATGCTATGGGCTACCGGGTGGAATACGAAGAGGAACGTGCCTGCCGAGGGACCAAAAAATCCCGCCGGGGATGGCTGGTGATGGCGGGAATGTGGTTTCTGCTTTTTTTGCTGCTGGTTACCCTGTTCTGGCCGGCGGGTGCTGATGTGCTGCGGGAATGCCTGCTCCCCGGAGACGCTGCAGTGACCGCCGCCGCTCTGGAGGACCTGGCCCGGGATGTCCGTGGAGGGACAGGCTTGGGAGAGGCCTTGAAAACGTTTTGCCAGGCTATTCTGGCGGGGGCAGAGCTTGATTTCAGTTAGTCCGGGAATGTATCTTCTTGCGGCATTCTTGCTGCTGACACTGCCTCTGGACTGGCTTCTGGCGGCGGTTTGCGCAGCCGCATTTCACGAGGCGTGTCATTTGGGCATGGTATGCTGGCTGGGCGGACGGGTGCAGGGACTGGAGCTTGGGGTGGGCGGGGCAAAAATCCGGGCTTGGCTTCCGGGACGGGGTTCCCGGCTTCTGGCGGCGTTGGCCGGACCTTTGGGCAGCCTGAGCCTGCTCCTGCTGGCGCCCTGGCTTCCCAAGCTGGCGGTCTGTGCAGGTGTGCAGGGCTTGTTCAACTTGCTGCCCCTTCCGCCCTTGGATGGAGGAAACATTCTGAAAATCGCTCTGGAAATGGCAGTCCCCCGGTACGCGGAGCAAATCTGCAGAGGCATTTCCCTTGGGGTTCTGAGCCTGATCTTCTGCCTTGCGGGAAGAGAGCTTGCCCTTCCCTGGGGGGCTGTGTTGGCAGCCCTGGGAGTGCTGGCGGGGATTTCCCGGCGCCTGAAAGGAAAAAAAACTTGCAAACGGGAATAAATCGGGGTACAATAGAGCCACTATGGACAAAGAGGTATCATGGATTATGACCCAGAGATTACAGCGGATTCTCCCCTCTGTGCAGAAGCCTGCCCGATACACTGGCGGGGAATGGGGTGAGGTAAAAAAGGATTTCAGTGACGTCCGGGTTCGGGTGGCGTTTTGTTTCCCGGATACCTACGAAATCGGGATGTCCAATGTGGGAATGCGGATTCTTTACGGCGTG
This sequence comes from uncultured Oscillospiraceae bacterium, assembly GCA_944387685.1. Classification (GTDB taxonomy): domain Bacteria; phylum Bacillota; class Clostridia; order Oscillospirales; family Oscillospiraceae; genus Faecousia. The sequence continues at coordinate 2,819 of CALXFW010000133.1, read as the reverse complement.
ATGAACCAGATGGAGGGCGTCTGGTGCGAGCGGGTATTTGCTCCCTGGGCGGATATGGAAACCGCCATGCGGGAAAACCACATCCCCCTGTGGGTCCTGGAGAGCCAGGACCCGGTATCGGAATTTGATATGATTGCCTTCACCATCGGCTATGAGATGGCCTATTCCAATGTGCTGAATATGCTGAATCTGGCGGGGGTGCCCCTCCACGCCGCAGACCGGAGGGGATTGAAGAACATCGTCTTTGCAGGCGGTGTGTGTACTTTCAATCCGGAGCCGCTGGCGGAGTTTGTAGACTTCTTTTCCCTGGGGGAAGGGGAGGAGGTCACCGTGGAAATTGTATCCCTCTATGACCGGGCCAAGGCGGAGGGATGGGAGAAGGAACGCTTCCTGAAGGAGGTTTCCCGGATTCCCGGCGTTTATGTCCCCAGCTTTTACCGACATGAATACAATGCGGACGGCACGCTGGCCCGGATTGTTCCGCTGGACGGCGCACCGGAGACTGTTACCAAACGGATTGTGGAGGACCTGGACAAGGCCTATTTCCCCACGAAGATGATTGTTCCCTCTACGGAGATTGTCCATGACCGGGCAAACCTGGAGGCGTTCCGGGGCTGTATCCGGGGCTGCCGCTTTTGTCAGGCGGGATTCAGCTGCCGCCCGGTGCGAAAAAAAAGCCCGGAGGTACTCTATCGCCAGGCGGTGGAAACCCTGGAGTATTCCGGAAACCAGGAGATCACCGTTTCCAGCCTGTCTACCTCCGACTACCGGGGGCTGAAGGAACTGACGGATCTGCTGCTGCCCTATTGCTGGGAGAACCATGTGAATCTGTCCCTTCCGTCTCTTCGGGCAGACAACTTCTCCCGGGAATTGATGGAAAAGCTGCAAACCGTCCGGAAAAGCGGCCTGACCTTCGCCCCGGAGGCGGGAACCCAGCGGCTGCGGGATGTGATCAACAAGAACCTGACGGAGGATGAAATTCTCACCACCTGCGCCCGGGCCTTTGCCGGCGGATGGAATAACGTAAAGCTCTACTTTATGCTGGGCCTGCCCACCGAAACGGACGAGGATGTGCTGGGAATTTTGGAGCTGGTGTACAAGGTGATTCAGCAGTGGAAGGAAAATGCTGTCAACAAGAAGCGGGGACTGCGGGTCCATGTTGCCACAGCCTATTTTGTGCCCAAGCCCCACACCCCCTTCCAGTGGGAACGGCAGATTACGCCCCAGGAGTATCTGCGCCGCTGCAAGCTGCTGAAATCTCACTTCTATTCCAAATCCATTGTCTATGACTACCACAGCCCGGACCTGAGCCGCCTGGAGGCGGTGTTTGCCCGGGGAGACCGCCGGCTGGCTTCCGTGCTGGAGACGGCTGTTGCCAGCGGGGCCCGGCTGGATGGCTGGGATGAGTGCTTTGACTACGGAAAGTGGCTGGAGGCCTTCCGTGCCTGCGGCGTGGACCCGGATTTCTACACGGTCCGGGGCTATGGAGAGAAGGAGGTCCTGCCCTGGGATCCCATTGATGTGGGTGTCAGCAAGCGCTTCCTCCGTTTGGAACGGAAGCGGGCCTACGACGGGAAGGTAACGCCGGACTGCCGCCACGGGTGCGCCGGGTGCGGCGCCAACGCCCTGCTGAAGGAGGTGGCCTGCGATGCCTAGAGCGCTGTTTGAAAAAACGGGGAATGCCGTCTACATCTCTCATCTGGACCTGATGCGGCTGTTTCAGCGGGCCTTCAAGCGGGCGGGGCTGCCCTTGACCCATACCCAGGGGTTTAATCCGAGGGCATCGGTATCCATTGCCATGCCCATGAGTTTGGGAATGGAGAGCGTGTGTGAGCTGCTGAATTTTGACCTGGAAGGGGAAAAACCGGACAACGGCGAAATCTGCCGCCGGCTCAACCAGGCGCTGATTCCCGGGGTGACGGTTTTGCAGGTGTATGACCAGGGGCAGAAACTGAAGAATCTGGCTTATCTGGACTGCTGCCTGACATTGGAATATGACCAGGGAGTTCCGGAGAATGCAGAACAGCGTGTGAAAGACCTGTTCGCCGGGCAGACCCTGATGGTGGAGAAGAAGGGGAAAAATGGCGTTGTGGAGCAGGATATTCTGCCCATGATCCGCAGCCTGGCGGTGAATGTGATTTCCCCCACGGAGCTGGAGCTTCGTGCGCGGATTTGCTGCCAGAATCCCAGTCTGAATCCCATGCAGCTGAGCGCCGCAATTATCCGCTATCTGCCGGAGCTGGCGCCGGATTTTGTCCGCTGCCGCCGGCTGGAAATCTATGATGCCGATGAAACGGTATTTCGATAAGGAGAAAGAGAACATGGACGAATGGATTACATTGGAAGAATGCCCCATCTGCCGGGGCGCCGGGATGCTGCTGCATGAGGGCGGCTGGTGTGTTCAGGTGGAGTGCTGTGACTGCAGCGCCCATACCGTATATGTGGAGTATGCCAACGAGGAAGAGAAAAAGGAAGCGGAAAAGTCCGTTGCCTATCTTTGGAATATGGGGAAGGTAGTCAGCAGTGAACGTGGGGAGTGAAATGGAGCAGCGGCTCCGTGACCGGATTGCGGAGATTTCCCAGGCGGTACCCGGCTCCATCGGGGATATGCTGAAATTTACCCTTCTGGACTGTGAGACGGAGACGGGGGACTTTCATATGTCCTGCCATACGGAGCCCTGGATGCGCAATTTTGCCGGTACGCTCCACGGCGGCCTGTGCGCCACGATTCTGGATCAGGCCATGGGATTTGTGTCCTACTGTATGAAAGCCGGGGAGGGGACTGCACCCACGGTGCAGCTGGAAATTGACTACCACCG
>CALXFW010000132.1 GCA_944387685.1 uncultured Oscillospiraceae bacterium | reverse complement strand
TGGACGGGGTAATGGGGTAAATGCCGGCTACTTCGGTAAACGCGTAGCTGACGTGGGCGGCAGCAGTATTGCCGTCCATGGTTTTAAATTTTCTTGCCAAAACGAAATACCTCCTAAAGTATTCAATTTTTGTCGGATATATCATATCACCTCCTCGCCGCTTTGTAAAGGCATTTCCTCCACCAGTTGTAAAAAAATCCTCTTTTTCCACGAAGGGAAACGGGGGATTTTGTTCAGCTTGGACGAAGACTTCCACAAATTGGAAAGCGGGGGCGAAGCTGTTTTTCTCATTGACACCTTTCCCAAAGAACAGTATAGTATATTGTATCTTTGTGAGGAGAAAACGCTATGATCTGCAGTGTAAAAACGCTGGGTATCACCGGCATCCGGGGCAGTCTGGTGACGGCGGAGTGCTATATTTCCAACGGCCTGCCGGGCTTTGATATCGTGGGCCTTCCCGACGCGGCGGTGAAAGAGGCCCGGGATCGGGTCCGTGCTGCGGCGAAGAGCAGCGGACTGAGTTTCCCGGTGAGCCGGATCACCGTCAATCTGGCTCCCGCATCCGTGAAAAAATCGGGCAGTCAGTATGACCTGCCCATTTTGCTGAGCATCCTGGCGGCCAGCGGCAGTGTGCGGCGGCCCAGGTCCACCAGCGCCTTCCTGGGAGAGGTGAGTCTGGACGGGCAGGTGCGGCCCATCTCCGGCGTGCTGCCCATGGCTTTGGCGGCAAAGCAGGAGGGAATTGAGACGCTGTTTGTCCCGGCGGAAAATGCGGCGGAGGCCACCTTGGCCCGGGGGCCGGCGGTGATTCCCGTGTCCACTGTGGCGGAGCTGGCTGCGGGACTGAACGGGGAGACAATCCTGCCGGAGCAGCCCCTCTGGGTTCCGGAAAAAGGGGAGAGTCCGGAGCTGGATTTCAAGGATGTGCTGGGGCAGGAGAATGTGAAGCGTGCCCTGGAGGTGGCAGCTGCGGGCAGCCACAATGTGCTGCTCATCGGGCCGCCCGGCTCAGGCAAGAGTATGCTCAGCAAGCGGCTGCCCTCCATCCTGCCGGACATGACCTGGGAGGAATCCCTGGAGGTCAGCCAGATTTATTCCGTGATGGGCCTGCTGACAGCAAATCACCCTTTGGTGGACAGGCGGCCCTTCCGGTCACCCCACCACACGGTGTCCAACGCCGGGCTGGCGGGAGGGGGAAGCAACCCCAAGCCCGGGGAGATTTCCCTGGCCCACAAGGGGGTGCTGTTCCTTGATGAACTGCCGGAATTCCGTAAGGACACCCTGGACCTGCTGCGTCAGCCCCTGGAGGATGGGAAGGTGACCATCTCCCGGGTCTCCGGAGCGGTGACCTACCCTGCGGAGTGTATGCTGGTGTGCGCCATGAATCCCTGCAAATGCGGCTGGTACGGAGACCCATCCGGCCGATGCCGGTGCTCGGAGCAGGCGGTGCAGGCTTACCGGGGCCGGATTTCCGGGCCCATGCTGGACCGGATTGACATTGTGGTGGAGGTGCCGTCGGTGCATTTCGAGGACCTGCGCACCCGGGCGGAGGCGGAGCCCTCCTCTGCGGTCAGGCAGCGGGTAAATGCGGCCCGGGACCGGCAGAACCGGCGCTTCGGCGGCGGAGGAATGTGCAACGCCCGGATGGGGCCGGAGGAGATGCGCCGCTATTGCGGCATCCGTGAGGAATGCGCCCAGCTGATGAAGCAGGCCTTTGATGCCATGGGCCTGACGGCCCGCAGCTATGACCGCATCCTGAAGGTAGCCCGCACCGTGGCGGACCTGGATGGCAGCGAGGACATTCAGCCTCAGCACATTGCCGAGGCGATTCAATACCGGGCCGTGAACCTGGGAAACCGGTAATTTTGGAAAATCTACGAACATGAGGGAACAATATGAAGGAAATCTTTTTGCTGAAACTGGGAGAAATTGTGCTCAAGGGCGCCAACAAGCGGCAGTTTGAGTCCCGCCTGCGTCAGAATGTCCGCCGCCGGATGAAGCGGTTCGGTAACTTCGACGTGTATATCATGCAGTCTACGGTTTATGTGGAGCCGCTGGATGAACAGGCGGACGTAGACGGTGCCTGGGAAGCCTGCCATGCCATTTTCGGCGTGGTCAGCCTGTGCCGCAGCCGCCCCTGCGAGAAAAATCTGGATGCCATTTTTGAGGCGGTGGAGAATTATCTGGGAGATGACCTGGACTGTGCCGAATCCTTCAAGGTGGAGTCCAAACGCTCGGACAAGGCCTTCCCCTTGACCTCCATTCAGATTTCTCAGGAAATCGGCGGACGGCTGGCGGATGCCCATCCCTCTGTCCGGGTGGATGTGCGCAACCCTGCCTACACCGTGTTCGTGGAGGTCCGGGACTTTGCCGCCTATGTCCACGGCCCGGCAGAGCCGGGGGCCGGCGGCCTGCCCACCGGCGTGGGCGGACGGGCCATGGTGCTGCTCTCCGGCGGCATCGACTCTCCGGTGGCGGCCTATATGATTGCCAAGCGGGGTGTGGAGATTGAGGCGGTGCACTTCTTCTCCTACCCCTATACCTCCCAGCTGGCCAAGGACAAGGTGGTGGAGCTGGCCCGGCTGGTGACCCGGTACTCCGGCCGGATGACGGTGAACATTGTCTCCTTTACGGAGATTCAGGAGGCCATTCGGGACAACTGCCCGGAGGAATACTTTACCCTGATTATGCGCCGGTTCATGATGGAAATTTCCCAGAAGCTGGCTCTGCGGGATGGCTGCGGCGCGCTGATTACCGGCGAAAATCTGGGCCAGGTGGCTTCTCAGACCATGGAGGCCATGGCAGTGACCCGGGCGGTGGTGGACCTTCCCATTTTCATGCCGCTGGTTGGCATGGACAAGGAGGAAATCGTGACCATTGCCCGGAAGATCGGCACCATGGAGACCTCCATTCTGCCCTATGAGGACTGCTGCACGGTCTTTACCCCCAAGCATCCCAAGACCAAGCCCACTCTGGGCCAGGTGCTCCATGCGGAGCAGGTGCTGGACCGGGAGACCCTGATTGCCCATGCACTGAGCAACGTGGAAAAGATCAAGGTGAGCTACCATGATGATGAGCCTGTGCTGTGAGGTGCTGAAGGCCCTGGAGGGGAAGACCCTGGTGACGGCGGAGAGCCTCACCGGCGGGGGAATCGGGGCGGCGCTCACCGCCGTGCCGGGCAGTTCCCGGGTTTACAAGGGCGGTATCATCAGCTATACCAACTGGGTGAAAGCCAACCTGCTGGGCGTGCCGGAGGAGATTCTGGAAACCAGAGGTGCGGTTTCGGAGGAAACGGCCCGGGCTATGGCCACGGGAGTTCGGAAACGGCTGGAGGCGGATATCGCCGTGGCGGTGACCGGACTGGCGGGACCGGACGGGGACGAATTCGGAAATCCGGTGGGAATGGTATACATCGCCTACGCGGATGCCCTGCAGTCCCTGGTGCTTGAGCGGCACTTTTCCGGCACCCGGGAGGAAATCCGGAATCAGACCATTCAGGATGCCCTGAGGCTGGTTCTCCGGTGCGCAGAACCACAAGGTGCATAACAAAAACGGCGCGTCGGTGAAAACCGATGCGCCGTTTCGGCCTGTAAGATGACAGATCGTCAAAATTTCCCCTGTGTGCAGGGGATTTTGACACCGAAAAGGGGAAGCTTGAGAACTTCCTGTTTACAGAAGGCCGATGGATGTGGTATATTATCTGAAAAAGAACATCAGATATCGAGGATTGTTTGCAATGGACTATATTGTTTTGGATATGGAATGGAACCAGCCCTGGCCCGGCTCTCCCTCTGCGAAGAAGGTGCTTCCGGTGGCCATCCGGGGGGAAATCATCCAGATCGGCGCGGTGCGGGTGACTGAGGACCAGCAGGTGGCGGACGAATTTCAGATTCTCATCAAGCCCAAGTACTACCGGCACCTGAACCGCCGGGTGAGCAAGCTCACCGGCATCAAGGAGGCTCGCCTGCGGGAGGAAGGGGTGCCCTTCCCGGAGGCCATGGAGCAGTTCATCCGCTGGTGCGGGGAGGACGTGATTTTCCTGACCTGGGGCTTTGACGACATCGGCATCCTCCGGGAAAATCTGGAGCTGTTCGGCATAGACACCGGTTTTACCCGGCGCTGGTACAATGCCCAGATGATGTTCAACGCCCAGACCGACGGCTCCAACGCCCAAAAGGCACTGAAAACCGCCATGGAGATGTTCTCCATCGAACCCTCCCGCCCGGCCCATGACGCCCTGGGGGATGCCTACCACACGGCGCTGATCTGTGCCCGTCTGGACCTGCGCAGGGGGGCGGCAGAGTACGAGGAAGCGCTGAAGAGCCATGAGAACGGCTTCCATGGAGCGGAGCTTCCCGGTTGCATTGCCCGGAAGGTGTTCTACGACTATGCCGATAAACGGGCCGCCCTGGCTGCAATGGCCGGGGAGGAAAACAAGTGCCCCATCTGCGGGGGCAGAATGCTGGGCTCCCGGTGGTTTGCCCAGCCGGGGCACCGGTATATGGACCTGGCCACCTGCCCGGAGCATGGGAAATTCCTGATTCGGGTCCGGCTGTCCCTGCAGCCGGACGGTCTGACCCGGGTGAGCCGGCTGACCTATGAGGCCACCTCCGAGGCAGCGGAGGTCTATGCCCGCCGGGCGGAGAAGGCGGACCCGGAGGAGGGAGGACGGCCCCGCCGCCGCAGGCGCCGCCGTGCGGTCAAACCGGATGGAGGAGAAGGCTCCGGCGTCTAAGGGAACAGCAGCCGCACCGACCAGGAGGCCGCAAGGAATCCCACAAAGTCCGCAAAGAGGGCGGCGGGGACGGTATACCGGGTTTTCTGGATTCCGGCGGCGCCGAAGTAGACACTGATGGTGTAGAATGTGGTTTCCGTGGACCCCAGCATCACGGCGGCGGTCCGGCCGATGGGGGAGTCCACGCCATATTGGGCCATCAGTTCCGCGCCCACTGCCAGAGCGGCGCTTCCGCTGATGGGCCGTACAAGCACCAGCATGGCAGTCTCCGGGGGAATGCCGAACCGGGAGAAGACCGGGCTGAGCCACTGGCTCAGCAGCTCTGCCGCGCCGGAGGCCCGGAGCATATGCACAGCGGTGAGCAGAAGAATCAGCGCCGGGATAATGGTGAGGAGCAGCTTCATTCCCTCTGCGGCTCCGCCCAGAAGAATGTCATAGGCATTCTCCTTCCGGCGCAGGGCCAGCGCCGCCGTGAGGAAGAGAATGCCGGGAACCAGATAGTCGGTCATAGCCTGCATACCTTTCCCAGCAGCCAGGCGGCACAGAGTCCCAGCCCGGCGGACAGGGCGCTGGTAAGCCATACCGCAGGCAGAATATCGAAGGGCGTCCGGCAGCCCAGAGCACTGCGAACCGCTGCTACGCTGGCGGGAATCAGCTGAATGGATGCGGTGTTGAGCACAATCAGCCGGCACAGCTCGTCTGTGGCCGTGCTGCCGCGTTTGAGCCGTTTGGCGGCCCGGATGCCCAGGGGCGTGGCGGCATTGCCCAGACCCAAGAGGTTGGCGCAGACATTGGCGCTCAGGTCCCGGGCCAGGGCAGGGTCCTGCCGGGTGGAGGGGAAGAGCCTGCCCAGCACCGGCTTCATCAGTCGGGAGAGCCTCTGGGTGATTCCGACGGCTTCCATCAGGGCACAGACTCCGGACCACAGACACAGGCTGCCCGCCATGGATATGGCAAGGGTGAGTCCGGCCTGGGCGCCTTCCATTACGGCTCCGGACAGGGCGTTTCCCTGGCCGGTCAGCAGGGCACACAGGATGCTCAAGCCTGTGATTCCTGCCCAAATCCAGCTCATCAGCATGGCAATCACCACCTCTGGTGCAGGATATGCCCCCGGAAAATGGATAATGAATGGACACTTCTGACAAAATATGCGCAGAAAATGCCGCTTTCGGAAAAAAAGTATTTGACTCTCGTCCAAACAGACGGTATAATGATAAAAGACTTAAGTCGTTGCGGCAACTACGTGGCGATGAATCCGACAGGAGGGATTGAACCATGAAGTCGACGGGGATCATACGGAAAGTAGATGAGCTTGGGAGAATTGTACTGCCGGTTGAGCTGCGCCGAACGCTGGATATTGCGGAGCGGGATGAATTGGAAATCTACCTGGAAAATGACCGCGTCATTTTGCAGAAGTTTGAGTACAGCTGTATCTTTTGCGGCTCGTCCCGAGGGCTGATTACATACCGGCGGAAGAACGTCTGTCAGGAGTGTATCAAAAAAATGTCGGAATATTGAGTTCCCTGTAGAATATTAAGAAAGCGCCCGGGGTGCCCCGGGCGCTTTTTGATGGGATTATTCGGATTCCTCCAGGGAGACAGCCAGATCGTATACCACATTTTTCGGCAGGTCCAGCTCCTTTGCGGTCTGCCTGACCGCATCCTTCTTGCTCAGTCCCTGCTCCAGAAGCTGGGCAAGCCGGGCGGCGGCGTCGTCCTGGGAGGCGGTTTCCTTTTCAGCCGCAGGTGTGCCTGCCACAACCAGTACAAACTCCCCCTTGGGAGCCGTCTGGGTGAACCGTTCCAGCGCCTGCCCCAGGGTGGTGCGGATGACCTCCTCGTGAAGCTTGGTCAGCTCCCGGCACAGGCTGATGGGACGCTCCGGCCCAAAATACGCAGCCAGGTCCGCCAGAGTGGCAGCAAGCTTGTGGGGCGCCTCGTAGAAGATCATGGTCCGGGTTTCCTGCCGCAGGGATTCCAGATGCTCCCGCCGGCTTTTTTTCGCGGTGGACAGAAAGCCCTCAAAACAGAACCGCCCGGTGGCCTGGCCGGAGATGCTCAGGGCGGTGATGGCGGCGCAGGGCCCGGGAATGGCGCACACCGCAATTCCCGCCTGGGCGCACTGCTTTACCAGGTCCTCTCCGGGGTCGGAGATGGCGGGGCTGCCGGCGTCGGATACCAGGGCGCAGGTTTCGCCCCCCAGAATGCGCTGCACAATCTGATCGCCTTTGAACGCCTTGTTATGCTCGTAGTAGCTGACAAGGCTTTTTTTGATGCCCAGGTGGTTGAGCAGCTTCAGGGTAACCCGGGTATCCTCGGCGGCGATGAAGTCCGCCTGCTCCAGGGTTTCCCGGCAGCGCTGGGAAATATCCCCCAGGTTGCCGATGGGGGTGGGTACAAGATACAGCATTCCAGCCATTATCCTTCGTCCTTCCTGTGGTAAATTTCCTGACAGATTGGTGTGGGGGCGCCGTCGGCGCCGGTCAGACACCACTCCTCCCAGGCGAGACCCTGCTTTGCGCCCTTTCGCAGATGGAGCAGAATCAGGCAGACAGGGCCACCCTCCCGGTGGCGCAGCAGGCACAGCCGTTTGGCGGCCAGCCCGGCTCCATGGGCCAGGGCAATCAGTTCCCCCAGCCGCTCCGGGCGGTGCACCAGAAAAAAGTCACCCCCGAATTTCAGCGACCAGGCGGCGCTGCGAAATAAGTCCTCCGGGGGACAGCAGTCCTCCCGCCGGGCGGCGGAAAGAGAACGGCTGGCGGGGCCGCCGGAAAAGTAGGGGGGATTGGAGATACAGCAGGAAAAACTGCCCGGAGAAAAACCGCCGGATACCTGCCGCAGATCACCGCATATACTGTGCATACGGGACTGCAATTGGTTGCGGCGGATATTTTCCAGGGCAGCTTCGTGAGCGGCAGGGTCCAGCTCGATTCCGGTGACCTGGCAGTCGCTGCAGCGGCTGCACAGCAGAAGCCCCAGGGTCCCGCAGCCGGAGCCCAGGTCCAGAACCCGGGCGTTCCGGGGAAGCTTTGCAAAATGGGCCAGCGCCATGGAGTCGGTGCTCAGGGGAAAGGTGCCCGGAGCCAGCTCCAGGGTATAGCCGTTGGGCAGATATTCCATGGGTGTCCCCTCCTGAAAATGGGGTTATAAGAAAGATTGGCCTGCGCAGCGGCTGCGCAGGCCAATTACAGGCTCTTGTAGAAATTAGCCTTCCTCGATGGCGTCGTTGGGGCACTGCTCAGCGCAGGAGCCGCAGGAAACGCAGACGTCAGCATCGATGACGTACTTGCCGTCGCCCTCGGAAATGGCCTCGACAGGGCACTGCTCGGCGCAGGCGCCGCAGGAAACACAAGCGTCGGTGATGATGTAAGCCATGGTTTTACCTCCTATACTCTTGTAGGTTTCACGTCGTAATAACGTATCTTCATTGTAGCATGGATTTTGGAAAATGCAATTCCTTTTTTCGTTTTTTTCGTGAATAATTTTTCCCTGGCTTGGCGATGCTTTTTCGGAAAACGGCGGCGGATTGACGCCGCCGCCAACGCGCAGGGAGGGATTGTGTGCGCTATCATACCATGACCGCAGACCTGATTCAGAGCGCCGCCAGAAAGGCCAGAAGCCTGGGTCACAGCTATGTAGGTTCGGTGCATCTGCTGCTTGCCATGGCCTGGGAACCGGGGGGTATGGGGCTGGTGCTGCGCCAGGCGGGGGTGGACCCGGAGCTGACGGAGGCCATGGCCCAGCTGCTTTTTGGGGCAGGAACCCCGGACCTGCCCCTGCCCCAGGGGCTGACAGGGGAGGCCCGGGAGATTCTCCGGCTGGCGGCCCGGGAGGCCCGGCAGCAGAACAGCCGGGAGATTCAGCCCCACCATATTCTCCTGGCCATTGCCCGCCGGGAAACCTCGGCTGCGGGGGAGCTGCTGCAGCTGAACGGTGTCAGCGCCGATATGCTGTTTACCTATACCGTGGATTATTTGCGCTGGGAGCAAGCGGCTCTCGGGAAAGGAAAGAAGGAGGCGGTTTCGATGCGGCTGTTGGAACAATTCAGCGAAGACCTCATTGCCAAGGCGTCCACCATGGAGCCGGTGATCGGTCGGGAAAAGGAAATCGACATGGTGGTGGGGATTCTGTGCCGGAAGAACAAGAACAATCCCGCCCTGGTGGGAGAGCCGGGAGTGGGAAAAACCGCCATTGCCGAGGGCCTGGCCCAGCGGATGGCTATGGGGAACGTGCCTCCCCAACTCAAGGACAAACGACTGGTGAGCCTGAACATGGCCAGCCTGGTGGCGGGGACCAAATACCGGGGGGAGTTTGAGGAGCGGCTGCGGGATGTGCTCTCGGAAATCCGCCGCAACGGCGATGTGATTCTCTTCGTGGATGAGATGCACACCATCGTGGGTGCGGGCGCGGCGGAGGGGGCCATTGACGCGGCCAACATTTTCAAACCCGCCCTGGGCCGGGGGGAACTGCAGATGCTGGGGGCCACCACCCGGGAGGAGTACCGCCGGTATATTGAAAAGGACGCCGCCCTGGAGCGGCGCTTCCGGCCGGTGGCGGTGGAGGAACCGGGGGAGGATACGGCACTGGCCATTCTCCGGGCCCTGAAGCCCGGTCTGGAACGGCACCACCACCTGCGCATTACCGAGGACGCCCTGAAGGAATCGGTGCGGCTGTCCATGCGGTATCTGCCGGATCTGTATCTGCCGGATAAGGCCATTGACCTGCTGGACGAGGGCGCGGCCCGGGCCAGAATGGAGGAGATGCAGTCCGCCCGGGGAGGGGCAGCCCGGAAGGAACTGGAGCAGGAGCTGCAGGGAGCCGTCCGGGAGCGAAAATTTGAGAAGGCAGCGGAGCTCCGGGACAAAATGCAGCACCTGTCCAAGCCTGCGGAAAACCGCCGGGCCCGAAGTGTCACCGCCTCGGACATTGCCTGGGTGGTATCTGCCCGGACGGGGATTCCTGTGGGGCGGCTCACCGCCACGGAGCGGGAGCGGCTGCTGAATCTGGAGAGCCTGCTCTCGTCCAAGGTGGTAGGCCAGGAGCAGGCGGTACGGGCGGTGGCGGAAGCGGTGCGCCGGGGATATTCCGGTATCCGGGACGCCGGGCGGCCCATTGCCTGCCTGCTGTTCACCGGCCCCACCGGGGTGGGGAAAACCGAACTGTGCCGGGCTTTGGCGGAGGAGGTATACGGCAGCAAGGAAGCGGTGATCCGGCTGGATATGACGGAATATATGGAGAAGCAGTCGGTTTCCCGGCTGATTGGGGCGCCTCCCGGCTATGTGGGCTATGAGGAGGGAGGAAAGCTGACCGAGGCGGTGCGCCGCCGTCCCTACTGCCTGGTGCTGCTGGATGAGTTGGAAAAGGCCCACCCGGATGTGCTGGGGATTTTGCTGCAAATTATGGAGGAGGGGGAGCTGACCGACTCCACCGGCCGCCGGGTGAGCTTCAAAAATGCCATCGTGGTGATGACCTCCAACGTGGGCGGCCAGGTCCGGGGCGAGGGCCTGGGTTTCTGCGCCGGAGGCCGGGAAGCGGAGGTAGGTGAGGCGGTGCGGCAGGCCTTCTCCCCGGAATTTCTGGGCCGGATTGACCAGATCATTCCCTTCACCCAGCTGGGCAGAGGCGCTATGGAGGCCATTGCCTGGAAATATCTGCGCCAGCTTCAGGAGCGCACTGCCGGCGCCGGTACCCAGCTGCAGCTGCCCCAGGAGATTGCCGCATTCCTCATGGACAAATGCCCTGGCCGGGACGGAGCCCGGCAGCTGCGCCGCCTGGTGCAGACAGAGGTGGAGGGCCCTCTGGCAGCCTACCTGCTGCGCTGTTCCCGGCGGCCCAGCCGGGTCCGGCTCCAGCTGGAGGCGGGGACGGTCTCCTTTTGTGCCTGATTTTATTAGAACAATTGTGCGAAAAATCGTCGGAATATTCTGGAAAACCAAAAATACCTGAGAAAAAGATTGATTTTTTGTGCACGGGGTAGTATACTGTCTGTAATTGGAGCAAAAGGGTAGTAAAGTGGAGTAAAAGGGAAGGAGGTGAGACCATGATCGGGAAATATCCTGCCAAGCTGGATGAGAAGAGCCGTCTGTTTGTTCCGTCCAAGCTCCGGGGGGAGCTGGGGGAGACTTTTTTCGTTACCCTGGGGGTCAACTGCGGTCATCGCTGTCTCACCATCTACACTGCCCAGGAATGGCAGCGTCTTTCCGACAATTATAACGCCCTGAGCATTTCCCAGCGGGCGGGAGCCACCAGCCTGATTTTTATGAATGCGGCGGAGTGTACGCCGGATAAGCAGTTTCGGTTTGGTCTGACCCCGTTTTTGCTGCAGTACGCAGGCATCGACCGGGAGGTTGTGATTGTGGGCCGGGCCGGCCAGGCGGAAATCTGGGACGCCAAGGAATTCGCCGCCTTTGAGGCGGAGAATCTGACCCCGGAGAAGCTGCTGGCATCTCTGGAGGCAATCGGCCTATGACGGAATTTCATCATGTGTCCGTGCTCCTGGAGGAGTGTATCCAGGCACTGAATATCAGGCCCGACGGCATCTATGTGGATGGTACCCTGGGGGGCGCCGGGCATTCCAGCCGAATCGCCGCCCTGCTCACCACCGGGCATTTGGTGGGTATTGACCGGGATCCGGTGGCACTGGAGGCCGCAGCCGAACGGCTGGCGCCCTGGAAGGAGCGGGTCAGCCTGGTGCATTCCAACTTCTGCGAATTGGATTCGGCGCTGGACGGCCTGGGAATTGACAAGGTGGACGGAATCCTGCTGGATCTGGGGGTATCGTCTCCCCAGCTGGATGACGGGGAGCGGGGGTTTTCCTATATGACGGATGCGCCCCTGGATATGCGGATGAACAGCCAGGATACCCTGGATGCCCATACCATTGTGAATACCTGGTCCTATGAGGAATTGAAGCGGATTCTCTATGACTACGGCGAGGAGCGTTTTGCCCCCCAGATTGCCTCGGCCATCTGCCGCCGCCGGGAGGGAAAGCCCATTGAAACCACCCTGGAGCTGGTGGATGTGATCCGCTCGGCCATGCCTGCCTCCGCCCTGCGGGAAAAGCAGCATCCGGCCAAGCGCAGCTTTCAGGCCATCCGGATTGCGGTGAACGACGAGCTGAACGCCGTGGCAAAGGTGATGGAAGCTGCCATCCCCCGGCTGAGCCCCGGCGGACGGCTGGCGGTGATTACCTTCCATTCCCTGGAAGACCGAATTGTTAAGAACGCCATGAATGCGGCTGCCAAGGGCTGCACCTGTCCGCCCAATTTCCCTGTATGTGTGTGCGGGAAAAAGCCGCAGGTAACCTGCATAACCCGCAAGCCCATTGTGTCCGGCCCGGAAGAGCTGGAGCGCAACCCCAGAGCCAGAAGCGCCAAGCTTCGGGTCTGTGAAAAACTGTAACGAACGATAACCACCCAAAGGGGAGACTGCTATGGTACAGAAGCCAAAGATCCAGTATGTGGGACAATTCTACATCTACGGAAGCGAAGCCCGAAAGCTGGAACAGAAGAAGGAACCCCGGCGGGCCCACAAGCGCCTGCCCCTGGCACGG
This sequence comes from uncultured Oscillospiraceae bacterium, assembly GCA_944387685.1. Taxonomy (GTDB): domain Bacteria; phylum Bacillota; class Clostridia; order Oscillospirales; family Oscillospiraceae; genus Faecousia. The sequence goes on along the minus strand of CALXFW010000132.1, from coordinate 9,473 downwards.
CTGAAAACGGTGGAGAAAATCACCATTGAACCCGTGGCCCTGGTGGGAATGGCGGCGGCAATTGTGCTGCTGGTGGTGATGGTGAGCAGCGTATTCCAGTTCCGCAGCGAGTGGGCGGAGTACCAGCAGATGTCCACCTACGTCTCCTATCTGAAGAAGGAGAATGCGGAGCTGACCCGCACCTACCGGGCCGGATACGATCTGACGGAGATTCAGAAGCGTGCCACTGCCCTGGGCCTGATTCCTAAGGAGGAAGTGGAGACCCACAGCATTACCGTGACCATCCCGGAGCCGGAGCCGGAGGCCTCCTGGTGGGATGACGTGGTGTGGTTCTGGCAGGGCTTGTTTGCATAAACCGAAACATCGGCCATACAATTAGGATAAAGCTGCAATGGGCGGCGAGGGGTTCCCTTGCTGCCCATTCTTTGAATCAGTTTGTCTGAAGGAGGCCGGTATGGGGAAGAAGCAATATGACCGCCTGCGGCTGAACAGCGGGCAGCACAGACGGATTCTGCTGGTGATGCTGGTGATGGGACTGCTGGTGCTCATGCCTGCGGCCGTGCGGCTGTATCAGCTGATGATTCAGGAATACGACTATTATTCCGGACTGGCTCTGCGCAACCAGACCCGGACCACCACGGTCAGCGCCCACCGGGGGGACATCCTGGACTGCAACATGAACATTCTGGCCACCTCGGTGAGCGTGGAGAATGTGTATCTGGACCCCCATGAGCTGAAGCAGTCCAAGGCGGATATTTCCGCACTGTCCCAGGCGCTTGGGCAGCTGCTGGACAAAGACCCGGAGTGGATTGCCCAGCAGGCGGTGGATTTCAAGCAGCGCTACAAGCAGATCGGAACCCGGGTGGACGAGGAAACCGCCGGGAAGATCCGGCAGTACATCAACGAGAACGACATTTCCGGTGTCCATCTGGAGCCAACCTCCCAGCGGTATTATCCCTACGGCACGCTGGCGTCCCAGGTGATCGGCTTTACCAATGCCTCCAACGAAGGCTCCGAGGGGGTGGAGGCGGCATACGACGCTTACCTGTCCGGTGACGCAGGCAGCGTCATCACCACCAAGGGCAACAACGAGATGGATATGCCCTTTTCCTATGAAAATTACCTGTCCGCCCAGCAGGGCGGCACCGTGATTCTGACGTTGGATGCCACGGTGCAGGCTTGCCTGGAGAAGGAGATGGCAGCGGCCATTGCCCGCTACGATGTCCAGAACGGCGCGTTCGGCCTGGTTATGAACGCCAAAACCGGGGAAATCCTGGCCATGGCTACCCTGGGAGGCTATGACCCCAACAACTACCTGGAGCTGACCGACCCGGACGCCATTGCCCAGGTGGAGCAGCTCCAGGCGGAGTATCTGGCCCTGCCGGAGGACGGCGAGGAATACCAGACGGCGAAGGAAGCCTACAAACAGGCCCTGTCTGCCGCCCGGCTGAAGCAGTGGCGAAACCGGGTGCTCTCCGACGGCTATGAGCCGGGGTCCACCTTCAAGGTGCTGACCATGGCGGCGGCTCTGGACTGCGGGGCCATTGACCTGAACACCTCCTTCCACTGCTCCGGAGCGGAGCAGATTCCCGGCCGGTCCCAGCTGCTGCACTGCTGGCGCTCTCAGGGGCATGGATCGGAAACCACCGCCCAGGCCCTGCAGAATTCCTGCAATATCGCCTTTGCCCACATAGCCCTGAAGCTGGGCGGGGAGCGGTTTTATGAATATATCGAAAAATTCGGCATTCTGGAAAAGACGGGCATCGACCTGGCGGGGGAGAGCAAGGGCGTATTCTTTGACAAGGCCTTGATTACCGACACCGACAAATGGGGAACCGCCTCCCTGACTTCCGGCTCCTTCGGCCAGACCTTCAAAATCACGCCGCTGCAGCTGGTGCGGGCCATCGCATCGGTGGTCAACGGGGGAAATCTGCTGGAGCCGTACATTGTCTCCGAGGTGGTGGACGCCGAGGGGAACACCCTGATGAAGGCGGAACCCACTGTGGTCCGCCAGACCATCCGCCCGGAAACCTCCGATACTATGCGTACCCTGATTGAGTCGGTGGTTACCGACGGCACAGCAAAGAACGCCCAGGTGGCGGGCTTCTCCATCGGGGGGAAAACCGGCACCAGTGAAAAAATCGATGTGTTCGACGAGAATGGTCAGCGGGTCCAGGATAAGATAGTGTCCTTCGTGGGCATTGCCCCCATGAACGACCCGGAGTATATCGTGCTGGTTGCCCTGGATACCCCCTCCCGGGAGACGGGAATCTACATCTCCGGCGGCGTTATGGCAGCCCCCACCGTGGGAGCGGTGATGGCGGACATTCTGCCCTACCTTGGGGTGGAGCGGACCTTTGCGGAAACCGACCCCGCCGGCCTGGAGCTGGTTGTGGAGGATTTGACGGGCTTGACAGGAAAGGAAGCAGAGAGTAAACTAAAAAAATTAGGCCTGACCGCCAAATTCTCCGGAACGGGGGAGACGGTTACCGGACAGATTCCTGCGGCGGGGCAGACCATTCCCGGGGGCAGCGAGGTGCTGCTCTACCTGGGACAGACCCCGGAGCGGACAATGGTGATGGTGCCGGACTTCACCGGGATGAACCGGCAGCAGGCGGCGGATGCCGCAGGCGCGCTGGGGCTGTATATCCTGGTCACGGGAAACAGTGAAATTTCTCCGCAGGTTACCGTGACGGCCCAGAACATTCCCAAAGATACCCAGGTGGAGGTGGGCACCACCATCACCCTGGAATTTGCCAATACAACTGCCCGGGACTGAGGGCAGACGGAGGAACCACAACATGAAACTAAAGGAACTGCTTGCGGGCGTACCCGTGCTGGAATGCGCCGCCGACCCGGAAGGGGAAATATCAGACATTTGCTATGACTCCCGGAAAGCGGCGCCGGGGAGCCTGTTCGTGGCGGTGACGGGATTTGCCGCCGACGGCAACCGGTTTATCCCCATGGCCATGGAGAAGGGAGCCGTGGCGGTGGTCACGGCGAAAAAGCCGGAGGGGGACATTCCCTATGTGCTTGTCTCCTCTGACCGGCTGGCGCTGGCCCTTCTCAGCTGCAATTTCTATGGAAACCCTGCCCGGGACATGACCATGATCGGCATCACCGGCACCAACGGCAAAACTTCCAGCACACTGCTCCTCAAGCAGGTGCTGGAAACCTGCCTGGGGGCCAAGGTGGGGCTGATCGGCACCATGGCGAACTGCATCGGAGACGAGGAAATCCCTACCGAGCGCACCACTCCGGAGAGCCTGGAGCTGCAGGCCCTGTTTGCCCGGATGCGGGATGCGGGCTGCACCCATGTGGTGATGGAGGTTTCCAGCCATGCGGTGGCGCTGGAGCGGATTGGGGGCATTACCTTCGATGTGGCGGCTTTCACCAACCTGACGGAGGACCACCTGGATTTCCATAAGACCATGGACGCCTACTGCGACGCCAAGGCGGAGCTGTTCCGTCGGTGCCGCCGGGCGGTAATCAATGCGGATGATGCCTATTCCCCCAGAATGCTGGCGGCTGCGGACTGCCCGGTGCTGACCACCGGCGTTTCCAAGCCGGCGGATCTGACGGCCCGGGATCTGGAGCTCCACGCCGAGGGCGTCCATTTCTCCGCCGTCTGCGGGGAAGAGACTGCGGCGGTTTCTCTGCCCATCCCCGGCCGCTTTACGGTGTATAACGCCCTGACGGTGCTGGGCTGTGCCCGGCAGCTGGGTGTCTCTCTGGAATCCTGCGCTGCGGCTCTGGCCCAGGCCCATGGAGTGAAGGGACGGGTGGAGGTGGTGCCCACCCCGGGGATGCCCTACAGCGTCCTGATTGACTATGCCCACACCCCCGACGGCCTGGAAAATGTGCTGACAGCGGTGAAGGATTTCTGCCGGGGGCGGGTGATTGCGGTGTTTGGCTGCGGCGGCGACCGGGACCCCATGAAGCGGCCCATTATGGGGAGCATCGGGGTCCGGCTGGCGGACATTGCCGTCATCACCTCGGACAATCCCCGGACGGAGGACCCCATGGCCATTATTTCCGATATCCTGAAAGGGGTAAAACCGGAATTTGGGGAATATATTGTTATGGAAGACCGCCGCAAAGCCATCAGATATGCTATGGACATTGGGCAAAAAGATGATATAATTGTACTTGCCGGAAAAGGGCACGAAACCTACCAGGACATCGCCGGACACAAGACCCACTTGGACGAGCGGGAAGAGGTTGCGGCCCATCTGGAAGAATTGAGGAATCAAAATGGCTAATATAACCCTGCGTCAGGCCGCCGAATGGTGCGGCGGCACTGTGGAAGAACAATATGCGGATGTGGAGTTCCTGGGGGCGGGAAACGACACCCGGATTCTCCAGCCCGGGCAGCTGTTTGTGGTGCTCCAGGGGGCCCGGGACGGGCATAACTTCATCCCCGCCGCTATGGACAGAGGCGCGGCGGCAGTGCTGTGCAGCCGGAAGGTGGGGGATTACCCGGCTATCTATGTAGAGGACCCCCGCAAAGCCCTGGGCGACATTGCCCGGGCGGAGCTGGAGCGCATCGGAGCCAAGGTGGTGGCCGTCACCGGTTCGGTGGGAAAAAGCACCACCAAGGAGATGATCGCCGCCGTCCTGTCCAGCACCTTCCGGGTGGCGAAAACCCCTGCCAACCACAACAATGACATCGGCCTGCCCATGGCCATCCTGGAGATGCCCCTGGATACGGAGGTAGCGGTGCTGGAAATGGGCATGAACCATTTCCGGGAAATTGCCTACCTGTCCGGCATTGCCCACCCGGACGTGGCGGTGATTGTGAACATCGGCACCAGCCACATTGAATTTTTGGGCACCCAGGAGGGCATCCGCAAGGCCAAGCTGGAAATTACCGAGGGCATGGACCCCAGAGGAATGCTCCTGCTCAACGGGGACGACACCCTGCTGCGGTATCTGGACCAGAAGCCGCCTCAGCGGATTACCTACTTCGGCCTGTCCGAGGGATGCGACATCCGGGGCTTTGACGTCCGGCAGGAGGGAGAGCGGCTCTGCTTCCGGGCGGAGGCGGGCAAGCTGGCCCTGTCCGTGGAGATGGATCTGGAGGGTGTCCATTTTGTCAGCGACGCCCTGGCGGCGGTTGCCGTTGGCCTGAAGGTGGGGGTCCCCTCGGAGCAGATTTCCCAGAGCCTGTCCGCATTCCGGAATCTGTCCGGGCGGCAGGAAATTTTCCAGGCCAAGGGGTGCACCATCATCAAGGATTGCTACAATGCCGGGCCGGAATCCATGGCGGCGGCTTTGGGCGTGCTGGGCAACCGGCCTGGCCGGCACATCGCCGTTCTGGGAGATATGCTGGAGCTGGGAGACTGCTCCCAGGCGGAGCACTATAAAATCGGCCGGATTGCGGCGGAGAAGGCGGACATGGTATTCGCCTACGGCCCCTACGCCAAGCGGGTGGTGGACGGCACCATCACCGGGGGAATGCCGGTGAGCATGGGACGGGCCTTCCTGGACCAGATGGAGCTGGTGGCGGCGCTGAAGCGGACGGTGAAGCCTGGAGATGTGATTCTGTTCAAGGCCAGCCGGGGAATGCACCTGGAAATCGCCTTGGAAGCGTTTCTGAAAGAAGATACATAACGGAGGAACTGCCATGATGAAAATTGTGATTACCGGCGTGGTAGGCGGTATTTTATCCGGAGGACTGGGCTATCTGCTGCTGCCGGTGCTGCGGGCGCTGAAGGCGGGGCAGTCTATCCGGGAAATCGGCCCCACCTGGCACAACTATAAATCCGGTACCCCCATGATGGGCGGCCTGATGTTCATTTTCGCGTCCATTATCTGCCTGCTGATGAATCTGCCGGGGATGACGGATTACACCGTGTTCTATGTGCTGGCTCTGGCCCTGTGCTATGGTTTTATCGGATTCCTGGATGACTTTACCAAGGTGAAATACAAGCGCAACCTGGGCCTGACGTCCTTACAGAAGGCCATGCTCCAGATGGCGGTGTCGGCGGTGTTCCTGTACGTCATGTACCGCACCGGCAGCATGAATACCCATCTGTATGTTCCCTTCTTTGATGTCAGCTTCGAGCTGCACCCCATTGTGTACATTTTCTTTGCCATGTTTGTGATGGTGGGCTGTGTCAACTCGGTGAATCTCACCGACGGCGTGGACGGCCTGTCCAGCTCCGTGACTCTGCCGGTGATGGTGTTCTTCACCGCGGTGGCAGCGGCTCTGGGCAAGTGGGATCTGGCGCTGCTGCCTGCCTCCCTGGTGGGCGGCCTGATTGCCTACCTGTTTTACAACTGGCACCCGGCCAAGGTGTTCATGGGCGATACCGGCTCCCTGTTCCTGGGCGGTGTGGTCTGCGCCCTGGCCTTCGCCCTGGAGATGCCTCTGATTCTGATTCTGGTTGGCTTCGTATATATCTGCGAGACCATGTCGGATATTCTGCAGATTTCCTATTTCAAGCTGACCCATGGAAAGCGCCTGTTCAAAATGGCGCCGATTCACCACCATTTTGAGATGTGTGGGTGGAAAGAAGAAAAAATTGTTTTGACTTTTGCCGGAATTTCTGCCATTATGTGTCTGTTGGCATGGTTTGGCGTTTCCGGCCTGGTTGGGTGATACCGTCCTGACGGCCTCGTGCCGGGAAAGGAGCTTCTTATGGCGCTGGAGCGAAGTCTCCATGCCAAAGAGAACCGCCGCCTGGAGTCCCGGGCGGGAGAACGTGTGGATTACCCCTTCCTGGTGCTGGTGCTGCTTCTGCTCACGGTGGGGCTGGCTATGCTGTATTCCGCCAGCTATGCCCAGAGCCAGTACGACACCGGCTACCAGATTTCCACGAAATATCTACAAAAGCAGGCGGTCTGCGCCGCCATCGGGCTGGCGGCCATGTACGCCTTCAGCCGGATTCCCGCCGCCTTCTGGTATCGGATGGCCTGGCCCATGTATGCCGGCAGCATTGTGCTGCTGCTGTCTGTGCTGGTCATCGGCGAGGAGGTCAACGGCGCCCGGCGGTGGATCAATCTGGCGGGCATTCAGTTCCAGCCCTCAGAAATTGCCAAGTTTACCATGATTGTTCTCTTCGCCCGGCTGACCCGGGGCTTCGGGCAGCGGGCGAGGGAATTCCGCTTCGGGGTGCTGGGGTTCGGCATAGCTCTGATGGGCATTCTGGTGCCCCTGGCCCTGGAGAAGCACCTGAGCGCCATTATGCTTATGGGCATGGTGGCGGTGGTGATGATGTTCGTCGCCGGGACCAGTCCCAAGTGGCTCCTGGCGGGAGCCGCCGGAGCGGCGGTGTTTGTCCTGATTTATATCACCTTTATGGGATATGCCGGAGACCGGGTCAGCGCCTGGCTCCACCCGGAGCAGGACCCGGGGGATACCGGCTATCAGATTCTGCAGTCGCTGTATGCCATCGGCTCCGGCGGGCTTTTCGGCCTGGGCTATGGAAAGTCCCGGCAGAAGTATCTGTACCTGCCCTTTCAATACAACGACTATATTTTTGCCATCTGCTGCGAGGAGCTGGGGCTTGTGGGAGCGCTGGCCATTGCGGCGCTGTTTGCCCTGACCATTGTCCGGGGGTACTGGATCGCCCTGCGGGCCCGGGACCGGTTTTCCACGGTGCTGGCGGCGGGGCTGGTGTCCCTGATTGCGGTCCAGACCATTCTGAACCTTTGCGTAGTCACGAATCTGCTCCCCTCCACCGGTATTGCCCTGCCGTTCTTTTCTTACGGCGGCACGGCGCTGGCGGTGAATCTGGGGGAGATGGGAATCGTTTTGAGTATATCCAGATACAGAAACCAGAGAAAAATCCAGGAGGAAATCCGATGAATCTGATTTTTACCTGCGGCGGTACGGCGGGGCATATCAATCCCGCCATCGCGGTGGCCAATCTGATCCGGGAGCGGCATCCGGACAGCAAAATCCTCTTTATCGGCGCGGTGGGCCACATGGAGGAGAAGCTGGTGCCCCAGGCAGGTTATGAGGTGCGCTGCCTGCCCGGCTCCGGCCTGAGCCGGGGAAAGAACCTGGCCGCAGTGAAGAAGAATATCCACGCGGTGAAGTGTGTGCTCAACGCTGTGAAGCGGTGCAAGGAGATTTTCCGGGAGTTCCAGCCCGATGCTGTAATCGGCACCGGCGGCTATGCCAGCTTCCCGGCACTGTACGCCGCCCAGTCCATGGGCATTCCCACCTGCGTCCATGAGAGCAACGCGGTGCCCGGCATCACCACCAAGCTGGTGGCAAAGAAAGCCACCCGGGTTTTGGTGGCTTTTGAAGAAAGCGTCCGCTACTATAAGAACCCGGAAGCGGTGGAGGTAGTGGGAATGCCCGTGCGCCGGGAGTTCCTGTTTACCACCAAGGAAGAGGCCCGGAAGGCCCTGGGCCTGGAGGGCCCGGTGGTGGTGTCCGCGTTCGGCAGCCAGGGCGCAAAGGTGATGAACGAAACCATTGCCGATATGATGGCGCTGGAGCAGAAGGATGGATTCCCGTTCCACCACATCCATGCCACCGGCAGTTTTGGAAAGGAATGGATGCCCAAGCGGGTGAGGGACAACGGTGTGGACTACGCCAGCTGTCCCCAGCTGGACATCCGGGAGTATATCTACGATATGCCCCAGGAGATGGCGGCGGCGGATGTGGTCATCGGCCGGGCCGGTTCTGCCACCTGCAACGAAATCGCCGCCTGCGGCACACCCTGCATTCTGATTCCCTCCCCCAATGTGACCAATAACCACCAGGAGAGAAACGCCCGGCTGCTGGAAGCCGGAGGAGGGGCGCTGGTGATTCTGGAGCGGGAATGCTCTCCGGAAACCCTGTATGCCCAGGTCCGGGCACTGCTGGCAGATGCACCCCGGCGGGAGCAGATGTCCCGCAAGCTCCACAGTATGGTGCGGCTGGATTCCGCAGAGCGGATCTGCCAGATTGTGGAGGAACTGAGCCGCAGCTAACGCACAGACCCCAGGAGGAACAACCATGGATACCACACAAAAGAACCGGGAGCAGCCTGTCCGCAGCTCCCGTGAAGATGCACCCCGGCAGAGCCGCCCGCAGCGCCCGCCTCAGGAAGAGGTCCGGCGGAAACAGCACCCGCCTCAGGAAGAGGGTCAGCGGAAACAGCGTCCGCCCCGGGAAGGGGACCAGCGGTCCCAGCGTCCGCCCCAGGAAGCGGCGCAGAGGCCCCGCCCATCCCGTCCGGAAGGGGAGGCCCCTCGGGCTCAGACCGGCACCGCTCAGCAGCGCAGGCCCGCCGCCTCCGGAAAGACGGCCAAAGCGGCATCTGCCCGAAAGGAAACCAGGGCGCCTGCCAAGCGAAAGAAGCGCAGCGGCGTGAAGAACCTGCTTGCCCTGCTCCCCGTTCCCGGACGGAAGGCCTCGGCGGAGCGGAAAGCCGCCCGTACGCCGGAGCAGAAACCGGCCCAGCGTCCGGCCCGGAAGCGGGCGGAGGAAGTCACGGATCTTTCCACCAAGAAACGGGCGTACGGAAACAGCA
>CALXFW010000131.1 GCA_944387685.1 uncultured Oscillospiraceae bacterium | reverse complement strand
GGTGAAGGTCTTTTTAATGCGATCAAACTCAATCACAACAGCATCCTCCTTCAAACGATATCTATATATAAAAGGGGATCATCCCTTTTTATTTTCCAATGTTGTTGTTCTTCAGGACGTCGAAGGTGTCCATCATCTCATTGAACTTGGCATCATCAATCAGGGAAGCGGAGCCATCCTTCAGGGCAGAGACAAAGCCATCGGGATCTTCCCGCTGCTCGTAAACTTCCGACAGGAAGTGGGCAGCCAGAGACCAGTCTTCCTTCATCACGCCGGTGGGGCTCTCCATGCCGCCGGCAATCAGCTCGTCCACAATGGCCTGGAAGTCAGCGGTGGTCTTGATGGTGGTGGGGTCAAAATCCTTGCCGGTCACATTCTTGATGGCGTCGGCGTTGTAAATGATGCCCCGGGCCTCCACACAGACAGGGAAGCCGAGAACCTTGCCGTCAACGGAGATGGCCTGGGTGGTGTTTGCTACCCAAGGCTCGCCGGACAGGTCGATGCCATGATCCACAGCCAGAGAGTAGATGTCCTTGGCATCCACCATGGAGATGGTATAGGGCTCGTTGGACGCATAACGGGTTGCCATGTGGGCGGCTACAGTGTCGTTGGAGTAGTACACTTCAACATTGACGCCCTTCTCTTCGGAATACTGGGCAGCCATTTCTTCCATCTGGCTCTGGATTTCCATCTTGGAGTTGAAGATGGTGATGGTTACGGCATCGGGATCAGAGGCTGTTCCAGAACCGCCGCAGGCGGCCAGCGCAAAGACCATAGTCAGTGCCATAACAAGTGCGATGATTTTTTTATGTTTACGCCTTCCTTTTCTTAAAAATTACGTTTCACGGAAACTCTGGTCCCATCGACAAATTTCCCCTGATTTCTCGTCCTGTTCCCAGCAATTTCCTTCGTGAAACGTTATATATAACACATAGATATCACAGCTTTCGTCTCCTGTCAACACAATTATGCGCAATCAAAAATTTTGTAAGTCATCCACAATTTGGGAGAATTCATTTTTGGTATTCTGCCCAACGCCCCCGTTTCCCAAATTTATTCAAAGAAAAGGCTAGTCAACTCATAAAAATTGTGCTATAATCCAGAAAAGAACGTTTCACACGAGAGGATGTGCGTAGTAATGAAGCCTTGCGATGCGCCCACCATGAAAGATGTCGCCAGAGAAGCCGGCGTTTCCCTGGGGACGGTATCCAAGGTCATCAACGGCATTCCCGTGGGTGAGCAGTACCGCAAGCGGGTGGAAGCCGCCACGGAAAAGCTGGGATATCAGGTCAACAACTATGCCCGCGGCCTGAAAACCAACAAAACCTACTGCGTGGCCCTGGTTATGCCCTCCCTTCACCATCCTTTCTTCGCGGTGCTGGTCAACGAACTGTCCGAGTACCTGATGCAGCAGGGCTACCGGAGCCTGCTTATGATTACCAACTATGATTCCTTGGTGGAAAAGAAGTGCTTCTCTCTGGCGCAGCAGAACAAAATCGACGGCATCATCGCCCTGACCTACAGCCCGGACCTGGATGTGGACGAGTCCATCTCCGTGGTCACCATTGACCGCCACATCAGCAATCACCCCTGTGTCTCCTCCGACAATTTCCACGGCGGGGAACTGGCGGCGGAAAAGCTGATGGAGCTGGGCTGCAAAAAGCTGCTCTTCCTGCACATCGGCAATGTAATTGTGGGTGAGGCAGAGAAGCGGGGCCCCGGCTTTGAAAACGCCTGCCGCACCGCCGGCGCCGATTACCACAGCATCTGGCTGACGGACCAGGATACCGAAGCGCCCTTCTTCCGGTTTCTGGAGGAGCACATTCACAACGGGAAGCTGGAATACGACGGAATCTTCTGCAATTCCGATGGTCTGGGGGTCCGGGTCTGTGAATTTCTGAAGGCGCGGGGTATCCGGATTCCCGAGGACGTGCAGATCATCGGCTATGACGGCATCGTGGACTACGCCACCGGCCGCTATGGCTGCTCCACCATTGTCCAGCCCATTGCCGAAATGGCGCAGACCGCCGTCAATCTTCTGCTGAACCAGCAGGGCACACTGGCGCCCCGCAATACCTCCCTGGCGGTCCATTACGCGCCGGGCGGAACAACCCGGGATTAACACACACAGCGAAGGCGCAGGCTGCTGATGCAGCCTGCGCCGTTTCTTTTTCTCCAGTTTATTCAAACAGATAGATTCCCGCGGATACCGGCATTACGGTAATGGCGCCGTCCTTCTGGCTGGCCTCGCCGCCATAGGTATACAGGGCCTTCCCCAGTGTCCCCTCAACCGGGAACGTCACCGCTTCCCGATAGGGGTTGATTGCCACCAGCAGGGTCTCCTCGTCGCAGCTTCTCAGGTAGGCCAGCGCCTCCTTCGGAGCGCCGCTGCTGAGGAAGGTGATTTCACTGAGATTCTGCAGCGCCGGATGGGCCTTCCGCAGAGCCAGCAGGTGCTTTACCTGATGGTACTGAGAGGTTTCGTCCGCCATCTGTTTTTCCACGGTGGGCCGGTCCGCCCCGGGGTCCTGGGCAATGTACAGCCTCTCCCCAGCGGCGGAGCTGAAGCCCGCGTTGGTGGAGGAATCCCACTGCATGGGAGAGCGGGCCCCGGTACGGGCGTAGCCTCCTTCCACACTGGTCAGGTTCTCCACGTGCCGCATTCCGATTTCGTCTCCGTAGTAGACGAAGGGCGCCCCGGGCATGGTCAGCAGGAACGTAAAGGCCAGCCGCCGCTCCTCCTGGGTCACATGTTTGGCCAGGCGGCACATATCGTGATTGCCGGAGGGAATGCAGATCAGCCCGGCTCGGCCCACCTTGCCCGTGGTATCCAGATATTTCTCCACGAACGCGGATGCGTCACCCAGACCGCAGTCGGAAAAATAGGGGTGCTCGCAGCGGAACAGGTCGTTGTAATGAGACGGTCCGAAGTGCAGCAGGAAATCCATATGGAACCCGCCCCGCAGGGCCTTGTCCGGCTCGCCCCACTCGGAGATCAGCACTGCCTCCGGGAATTTCTCGTCCAGAAACGCCCGGACCTTTTTCCACAGGGCGATGGTCCCCTCCCCCTCCGGGTCATTTTTCACCAGGCTGCCCGCCATGTCCACCCGGAAGCCGTCGCAGCCCATTCCCAGCCAGAAGGCCATCACGTCCTTCATGGCCTCCAGAGTGGCTTTGGGGCCGTCATCCTCCATTCCCTGCTGCCAGGGCTGGGTAATGTTGTAAAAGCCGTAGTTCAGGGCAGGCTGGCAGCTGAAGAAGTTCAGGGCGCAGGAGCCATCCCGCTGGGAAATTCCCCGCAGACAGCCCATCCCCTCGGGACTGGTCCAGACCGAATCCGTCCACACATAGCGGTCCGTGAAGGGGTTGCGCTCCGGCTTCATGGACTCCCGGAACCAGGGATGCTCCACAGAGGTATGACCCGGAACCAGGTCCAGCAGGACATGAATCCCCCGGTTGTGCGCCTGGGCGAACAGCTGCTTCAGGTCCTCATTGGTTCCGTAGCGGGGTGCAACCTGGCAGTAATCCGCCACATCATACCCCGCATCCCCGAACGGGGAGACAAAGCAGGGGTTGATCCACAGGGCATTGAACCCCAGCTCCCGGATGTAATCCAGCTTGCGGATGATTCCCTGGATATCCCCGATGCCGTCGGCATTGGTATCATAGAAAGACTGGGGATAGATTTCATAAAAGACAGCGGTATCCAACCATTTGGGCATAGGAAACGACTCCCTCCATTGTTTTTTGTGATGTATCCATGCTACACGGTATACGGGCCAAAGTCAACTTTTTCTTTTCCAAAATACCTCCCTTTTCCCGCCCTGTCTTCTGCCGCCGGCAAGGCGCCCCGCCTCTACGCTGCGTAGGTTGCGAAACGGCGGTTTTTCTGCTATCATTCTCCTGCAAACAGACTGTGGAGGATGATACCATGAATTCATACATCACCGGCGCTGTCATCCGGCGGCTGCGGGAGCAGAAAGGCCTGACCCAGGCGGAGCTGGCGGTGAAAATCGACGTCAGCAGCAAGGCCGTCTCCAAATGGGAGACGGCAAAGGGGCTCCCGGACATTTCCCTGCTGGAACCTCTTTCCCAGGCCCTTGGGGTGTCCGTTCTGGAGCTGCTGTCAGGAGACGCCATCTCCAACCAGAACAAAGCCGCCAATCTGCTCCGCTCCAGGCTGTATGTCTGCCCGATCTGCGGCAACGTGATTCACACAATGGGAGATGCGGTAATCAGCTGCTGCGGCATGTCCCTGCCGGCTCTGGAGGCAGAAGAGCCGGACGACTCTCACCGTCTTACACTGGAGCCGGTGGAGGACGAGACCTTCGTTGCACTGACCCACCCCATGACGAAGTCCCACTACATTTCCTTTCTGGCCTATGTTGCCACCGACAGGTTCCAGATGGTAAAGCTGTACCCCGAGGGAAGCGCCGGATGCCGGTTCCGGTTTCAGGGGCCGGGATACCTGTACTGCTTTTGCAACCGCCACGGGCTGATGCGGCAGCGTGTAGGGTGGCCGACTGCCCCCCGGGATTCCAAAGGCTCTGTGCCCTCAGGGGTCTGAGGCTGTTTCCGGCATCCGGATTTTCCAGCCGCATTCCACAGCAAAATGCGGGGAAACAGCTTCCCCTTCCGGCGCAGCGTTTCCCCGCAGAATGTCTTTTCCTCAGATTCCTGCCGCCTGTCCCGCAAGGGCCGGGCGGTTTTCGTTCACTCCCCCAGCCCGTAGTCCTCTCTGCAGCGGGCAAACCCCCGGGCGGTGGTATCGAAGCAGATTCCGTGGCTTTTGAGCAGGCCGCAGTCCATCCACAGGTTATGCCGGGTCTGCCCCGTATCCTGCACCTCTCCCTCCAGGCCCAGAGTATCCAGCAGGGCCCGGGCGGTCTGCTCCATGGTCAGCGGATTCTCGCTGCCGTAGTTGTACGCTCCGCCGGGCAGGGAGAAGGCCTGCTCCAGCAGCCCGGTCACCTGCCGGACATAGGTGATGCCCCGGTATTGGCGCCCGGGAACCCGGACGGGTCTGCCCCGGATAACCGCTTCCAGGGCGTTGACCAGAAAATTCCCCCGGTTTGCCTGGCCGTACAGGGGCAGATCGTACATCCAGGTGGCCCGCAGCATCACGGCACGGGGGTGGATATCCAGCACCCGCTGCTCCGCCTCCAGCTTTTGCCGGGCATAGCGGTTGGCAGGGACCGGCAAGGCCTGCCCCTCGCTGTAAGGCCCTTCCTCCCGGCAGCCGGTGTATACCTGATCGGAGCTGAAGGAAACCAGCTTGGCCCCCACCGTCTGTGCCGCTCTGGCCAGTGTCACGGGCAGGGTCACATTGGCCAGATAGGACCCCTCCGGGTCCTGCTCACAGGCGCCGATGTCTGAGATGGCGGCGGCATTCAGGATTCTGTCCGGCATCTGGGCCCGGATGAATGCCTCCAACTCCTTACCGGGGCCCCGCAGCAGTGCGCTGGGCACAGGAACGGCCTCCGGCCAGCAGGCCATGGCCCTGGCGCCCACAAAGCCGTGGGCGCCGGCAATCAGAATGCGGGGTGTTTTCTCCATCTTTCCGTCTCCATCCAATCCAAACAGCAGGAGACATTGGGGATGTCTCCTGCTGATTTCCGAAATTAGCCGGATTCCTCCGGCGTTTTTTCCTCCGTCTGCTTGCGTGCAACGCTGTTTCGAATCTGAAGGCTGGCCGGGACCGTCACCTTGATGCAGATATCCCGCTCGTTGAGAACCCGGTCCTCAATCATGCGCACCGCGTGCTCTCCCATAAAATCCATATACAGCCGCATGGTGGTCAGGGGCGGCACCATGTATTTCGCCGTGGGAATGTCGTTGAATCCCACAATGCTGATGTCCTCCGGAATGGAAAGTCCCAGCTCAAAGGCTGCCCGGTAGACTCCCGCCGCCATGGAATCGTTGGCGGTAAAAACCGCCGTTGGCAGGTTTCCCTCCTGATAGAGCTCCCGGAACAGCCGATAGCCCCACTGGGCATGGTAAGGGCCGATTTTGATGTATTCCGGGTGGAAAAGGCCCTTGGGAAGCAGATACTCCCGGAACTCCTTCTTCCGCTCGTCCTCCACCGGCTCCCCGGTGGCCACGTCCTCCATGCCGCCGATGTATCCGATCCGGGTATGGCCGCAGCCGGTCAGATAATCCAGGACGTCGCCCACTGCCTGCTTGAAATTGATGACAATGGCATCAAACCGGTGCAGGTCCGGGCAGGTATCAATGAACACAATGGGCTTTCCCCAGCTTCCAATCCGCTCCACCACGGTCTTGCTGAAGGAGCCGGTGCAGATCACGCCGTCGACACCAATTAAGGACTCCGGGGTATCCCCGGCGGAAACCACCTGTTTTTTATACCCTCTGGCTTCCAGCTCTTTCTCGATGGCAAATCGGATGCACAGGTAATAGGGGTCCTCCAGTTCCTCCGCAGGGGAGTAGGAATAAAACACGCCCACCTTCAGCCGTCTTTTTTTCCGCCGCTCCCGGACCTCATATTCCAGCTCCTCCGCAGCCTCAAAGATTCTCTGCTTTGTTTCCTCCATCACGTTCAGTTTTTCATCGTGATTGAGCACCCTTGAGACCGTGGCAATGGATACCCCCGCCTTTGCCGCGATGTCCTTAATGGTTGCCATGCACATTCCACCTTATTTACTCGTTTGTTTCGCCCGCCTCCAGGGAATTTCCGATATCAAAACAGCGGACAGGATCAGAATCGACCCCAGAATCATCCGGACGGTAATGGCCTCGTGCAGAATGATGACGGAAAATACCGTTCCGAATACCGCTTCCATGGACAGAATGATGGCGGATTTTGTCTCATCCACATACTTCTGGGAGACGGTTTGCAGCAAATAGGTGATGGTTGTGCTGACAACACCCAGATACAAAACCGCCAGTATGCTTTTGCCGGAGGCGGCGAAGGAAAAGCCCCCCGTTATGGCCAGCCCGGCAACAGACAGCACCGCCGCCGTGGCCATCTGCAAAAAGTTCAGCACCGTGGGGCGAATCCGTCCCACATATTCCCCCGTCAGGAAAATCTGCATCGCGAAGCACACCGCGCACAGCAGCGTCAGCCCGTCCCCCAGGCCCAGGGAGAAATCCTGGTTCAGGGACAGGACGCCTGCGCCCACAATGGCCATAAC
The DNA here is from genome assembly GCA_944387685.1 of uncultured Oscillospiraceae bacterium. Lineage (GTDB taxonomy): Bacteria > Bacillota > Clostridia > Oscillospirales > Oscillospiraceae > Faecousia. Next base: position 10,218 of record CALXFW010000131.1, on the reverse strand, counting down.
CGCCCCCACCAGACTGCGGGCCTCGATTTTCTTCCGGTAGATCACCAGCGCAATAAAGGGGACCATCACCACATTGGTGGCGGTCAGGAAGGCATTCTTGGAAGGGGTGGTGTACTGCAGGCCAATGATCTGCAGGGCAAAGGCGCCGAACAGAGCCGCTCCCAGGAAGAACCCGCACCGGATCTCCTCCCGGGTGATGGATTTCAGGTGCTTTCCCCCCATCCCCGCCATCAGCGCCGCGGCGATTACGAAACGTACCGCCATAATCTGAAAAGGCGTCAGTGTTTCCAGGGCCATCTCACTGGCCACGAAGCCTCCGCCCCAGATAATGGTGACGGTCAGAAGACCGATCATTCCCAAATATTTTTTCATATTCCGCTTCTCCATGGAGTTGTCTTTTAGTATATCATATCTTCAAAGAAAAAGGGGCATAAATTATGCCCCTTTTTGAAATATTTTTAGCTAAACTTGGTTTCCAGCTCCTTTTGCAGGGCTTCCATCTCCGTCTGGATGTCCGCTCCGTTGAGGAAAATGTTGGAAACGGTGGTTCCGATATAGTCGGAAGCCTCCTGGGTGTTCACCGACAGAGGAATCTGGGCAACCTTCTGGCCGTTTTCGATGAAGATTTCGTAGACATTCTCCTCACCGAAGAAGGGGTCGCCGGTCTTGAAGATTTCCTCCTCATAGCTGGGGATGTAGGACGGGTACAGTCCGTACTTTTCAAAGCCGGCAGCCTGCAGGGCAGAATCGCTCATGGCGAAGGCGCAGAAATCCTTGGCCGCCTCCGGGAAGGGAGTCTTGGCATTGATGGCCAGATCCGAGCCGCCGTTGCTGCAGCTGTAGGTGCCGCCCTCAATGGCGGGCAGGTCCATGGCCGCCCATTTCCCCTCGGTCTGAGGCGCCTTGTCCTTGATGGTGCCGATCATCCATACCGCCTCGGGGATGCAGGCTACGGATTCGTTGGCCACCGTCTGCTCGTACTCATCCCAGCCGTTGTAGTTCAGGCCGATGCCGGAATCGTAGATCTTGTCCGCCATTTCCATAGCCTGGATGGAGCGGGGGTCGGTGATCAGGGGGGTGCCGTTCTCGTCAAACGCGCCAATGCCGAACTGGTTGCGGATCAGGGCATACAGACCGGCGGAATTGGGCCGGATGGGCAGCATCTTCACCGGATCACCGGCAGGGGTCTTGCAGACGGCCTCCACCTTCTTGCCGGCCTCAATCAGATCGTCCCAGGTCTGGATATCCTCGGGGTTCACACCGGCCTGCTCGAAATAGTCGGTGCGGTAGAACAGGCCCACCGGGCCCGCATCCCAGGGGAAGGCGTGGGTCTTGCCCTTGTAGGTGACCTCCGCAATCTTGGAGGGCAGATAGTCGTCCGCGTTGATGCAGTCCGTCACATCCAGGAAGCCCTCGGGGAACTTGTCGGCATAGCCAACCAGCATCTCGCCCTCAATGGCGATGATATCGGCAATGCCGTTGCCGGTGGCCAGGGAAGTGGACAGCTTGTTGTAAATCTGGTCCGTTCCCATTTCCTCAAATACGAACTGGACGTCCGGATGCTCCTGCTGATACACCGCCGCCGCGTCCTGCAGCTGCATCAGCGCCACATCCCAGGCCCAGACGGTCAGTACCGTTTCTCCGCTTTCCTCCCCGGTTTTTCCGCCGCCGCAGGCGGTCAGGACCAGCACCAGCACCAGAGCCAGCACAGCAGCCAGGGCCTTCTTGAACTTCTTGCTCATTTTTTGGTTCCTCCTTGTTGTTTATTCTTTCACTGCACCGCCCATAACGCCGGCCACAAACTGCTTCTGGAACACCAGGAAGATAATCAGAATGGGCAGGGTGGCTATGGCGGTTGCCAGCAAAATCACCGCGTAATTCTTGTTGGTGGGGTTTCCGTCCAACATGGCCAGGGCAATGGGCAGGGTATATTTTTCCTCGCTGCCCAGAATAATCAGGGGCCACATAAAGTTGTTCCACATACTGGTGAACATATAGATGACCAGCGCCCCCAGGGCGGGCTTGATGTTGGGCAGGACAATTCGGAAGAACATACTGATTTCACCCACGCCGTCAATGCGTCCGGCCTCCAGCAGCGCCGTGGGGAAGTTGAGCATATTCTGCCGCATCAGGAAGATGCCGAAGGCATTGGCCAGCAGGGGCAGGATCACCGCCCAGTGAGAGTCCGTCATGTTGATTTTGATCATCATTTCGAACAGGGGGACGTACATCACCAGAGAGGGGATCATCATGGAGCCCATGATGCAGGTGAAGATCAGATTCTTTCCCTTGAACCGGAACTTTGCCAGCGCGTATCCCGCAGCGGAGAACAGCAGCAGGGCCAGAACCGTGTACACCGTGGACACAAACAGGGTGTTCCAGATGCTGGTCAGCAGATCCACCTTCTGGGTCAGGATGGCCAGATTGTTCATCAGCTCCGTGCCGATGGTGAACTTGGGGGGAACGGACAGAATCTGAATGTTCGTGTTGGTTCCCGAAACAAACATGAAGTAGAACGGGAACAGGGACAGGAATGCCGCAATGCCCAGGATTCCATACACCACAATGTTCTTCAAGATTTTCATGCGTCTTCCTCCTTGGTCAGCTTGAACTGAACGATGGACAAGAGGGCAATGATGACGGTCATAACATAGCCGATGGCCGGCGCATAGCCGAACTTCAGATACCGGAAACCGTTGTTGTACAGGTACATACCCAGGGTGATGGTGGCATTCACCGGGCCGCCCTCCGTCAGGATGTAGGGCTCATCGAACAGCTGCAGCGTACCGATGGTGGAGGTGATGGTACAGAAGATAATCACCGGCTTGACCATGGGGATGATGACGTGGCACAGCTTGTTCCAGAAAGTCGCACCGTCGATGTCCGCAGCCTCCAGCACGTCGCTGGGGATGGCCTGAATGCCTGCCAGCAGGATGATCATGTTGTAGCCCAGCCATCTCCAGGTGATGGAGATGATGATGGCGAACCGCGCCGGCCACTCCTTGTAGAACCAATCCACCGCCTCGCCGCCGAACAGCTCAATCACATAGTTGATCAGGCCGTGGTCGCTGTTGAGCAGGACCTTGAACACCAGAGCGTAGGCCACCAGCGCCGTAACCGAGGGCAGGAAAATGGTGGTGCGGAAGAAGGATCTGCCCCGGATAAACTTCTGCTCAATGGCCACCGCCAGCAGCAGTGCGCCGCCGATCATAATCGGCACCTGGACCACCAGGAAAATCACGGTGTTGAAAAGGCTTTTGTAGAATACCTCATCCCGGAACAGCTTGATGTAGTTTTGGAATCCCACGAACTCATAGGAGCCGGACACCAGCTCAAAGAAGCTCAGGTACAGAGACCGCAGTATGGGATACACCATAAACACGGCGAAAACCACGCACACAGGGGTAATGAAGAAATACGGCGCGGATTTTCGGGTTACAATTGTCCGTTTATTCATTGCATACTCTCCTTCGCTTTCTTACTGTGGGCAATCACATCATCCGGCTTCGCAACGCCGATGTGCAGCCGGAGGGTGTAGTCATTCAGTCGCGTCTTGTTGGGATAGGTCTGCTCCTCGCCGCAGGAGTTGGACCCCAGACCGGAGTGCTTGGCATCAATGTGCACAATGGTTTCTCCGCAGCGCTGAATCTCGCCCACGTGCTTCGCCCGCTCCAGGGCGTCAATGGTGTAGTCATGGACGTCAAACCCAAATTCCCCGTCCGTGGTAAAGACCAGGCTGCCGGTGTTGTCCCCGACGGCAAGCCACCGGGTCTGGCAGCGATGCCCGTTCTCCTGGGGCATGGCGTACTCCACGTGCATCCGGGAAATGTCCTTCCGGTAAACTCCCATCCATGCGGCGGCTTTCAAATCCGGATAGTTCTCATCCGGGCCCAGCCCGTACCAGGACACCGTCCGGAGCCGCCGGGGCAGAGTCAGCTCCACGCCGATTCTGGGAATGAACTCCGGCGCAAAGGCGCTGCAGCGGAATCCATTCATGGTCAGCTCCAGGACCATGTCCCCCTCCGGAGAAATCCGGTAGCGGTATGTTCCCTTGAATCCGAAGGCCATGCTCATGGGGGAGAAGTGGGTCTGTATCCGAACCTCCACCCCATCCCCGCCGGACAGGATGTCAAAGGACTCCAGCTGCTCCATCTGCTTGTGCAGGAAGTACTTTCCCTGCCAGTCGGTCACCTTGTACATATCGTTGTCAATGGCTGCCCGGCGCAGGTTCAGGGTCGGTCCCTTGTGAATCCATTCCTGACCGTCAACCCGGTAAGACTCCAGCACACCGGTCACCTTATTGAATCGGATGCTGGCCCGGCCTCCCTCGATCTGTACCCAGGTATCCCCCTGCGTCACCGACAGGCCCGAAGACGGATTTTTCGCCTGCGTCGGCTCGGGGGCGGCTTCCACCGGCAGGCGGAACTGATACCGGGCCGCCGTATGGCCTGCCGGCGCATAGTCCGTGTCCCGGCTGGACACAAAGAATACATTCAGATAGTAGTCGGTGCCGGGTTCCGCCTGAATGGCGGGCCAGTCCAGCTTGACGGTCCGTTTCTGCCTGGGAGGCACCTCCAGCCTCTGCCTCACGCCCGAGGCGAGGGTCCTGTCATCCGCCGTGATTTCATAGCGGAGGTCCCAATCCTCCAGACCCACAAAGAAGTTCCGGTTTTCCACCGCAATCAGGCCCTGGGCCAGATCCACCGGGGCCGCCCCCATGGGAGCAATCACCTGCTTGTAGTGGAGCAGGCCCGTGGAGGGCTCCCGGTCCGGCCGGAGCAGTCCGTCCATGCAGAAGTTGCCGTTGTTGGGCTCGTCTCCAAAGTCGCCGCCGTAGTAATAGGTGATATTTCCGTCCGGATCCTTTTTGGCGATGCCGTGGTCGTACCACTCCCAGATGAAGCCGCCCTGGAGGCGGGGATATTTCCGGAACAGCGCCTGATATTCCTCCAGGTTTCCGGGACCGTTGCCCATGGCGTGGCAGTACTCGCACAAAATATGGGGCTTTCCGTGGCAGTCATTGCTCTGCCCAATCCGCTCCAGACCATCCAGCCTTGTGTACATGGTGGAGTAGACATCCGTGATGTCCGCGTTGGCATCCCCTTCGTAGTGGATAAGCCTGGAATCATCCAGTTCCCGGATGGCCTGGGCCGCAGCGGTGAAATTCTCTCCCACGGAGGACTCGTTGCCCAAGGACCACATGAGGATGCAGGGGTGATTCCGATGTTCCTTTACCATTCGGGTGTTGCGGTCACAATAGGCGTCCTTCCAGCTGGGGGTGTTGTTCAGCCACTCATATTTCTGAATCCATTCAAAGCCGTGGGTTTCCAGGTCTGCCTCGTCAATGACGTAAAATCCGTATCGGTCGCACAGGTCATAGAAGTAGGGCGCCTTGGGATAGTGGGAGCAGCGGATGGCGTTGATGTTGCAGCGCTTCATCATGCGCAGGTCCTCTTCCACCGTTTCTGCATCCACTGTCGCGCCGCCATAGGGGCTGAAGTCGTGGAGATTAACGCCGCTCAGCAGAATGGCCTTCCCATTGACCAGGAAATTTCCTCCCTGAACTTCCACCCTGCGAAAGCCTGTGCGGACACATACCGTATCCATCAGGGTGTCCTGCTTCCAGAGCCGGAGGGTTACGCTGTACAGGCTGGGACGCTCTGCGCTCCAGGGCTTTACTGCCCCCACACAGGTTTCCGCCCTGCCCCGGCCCTGGGACAGCGGACACTGTCCGTTGCAAATCACGGTTCCTGCTTCGTCCGTCAGCACCCAGTCGGCCCGGTCCGCCTCTGGAGAGGCCGCAATCTCCTGCCTCAGAATACCCGCCTGATAGCGGTCATCCAGGGTGGCGTTCACGCGGTAATCCGTCACTGCGCATTCCGGGCGGGAATACAGGGTCACATCCCGGAAGATGCCGCTGTACCACCACATATCCTGGGCCTCCAGATAGGACCCGTCGGACCACTGGTAAACCCGCAGCGCCAGCACATTTTCCCCCGTGCGCAGCAGCCGGGTGACGTCGAATTCCGCAGCCATGCGGCTGCCCTTGCTGTAGCCTGCATGGGTTCCGTTCACCCACACATCGTAGGCGCTGCTGACCCCGTCAAACCGGAGCACCCACCGCCCTGCGCTCTGTACATCGGCAACGGTAAACGTCCTGCGGTACAGTCCTGTGGGATTTTCCGAGGGAACAAAGGGGGGATTGATGGGGAACAGATACCACACATCGGTGTAGTGCAGGCTGCCGTAGCCCTGCATCTGCCAGCAGGAGGGGACCGGAATGGTGTCCCAGGCGTCATCGGAGAAGGCTTCCTGCTGAAACCCGTCAGGGGCATACTCCGGTGCCTGCAGGTAACGAAACTTCCAATCTCCATTGAGAGAATATCTCCGGCTCTCCGCGCCGCTGCTGACAAAATCCGTATGACTTTCCATCCGGTTTATGTGGAGCAATTCCTCATTTTCCCACCGCTTTTTCTGACGGACCATACGCACGCCTCCTCTCGTTTGATAATAAAAGAGTAGCATTTTATTAATTAATTGTCAATAATTTTACTAGTAATATTTTAACTAGATGTATAGATTCTCCTTTCTGTCTCAAATTCCAGCCCCAGTTTTGTATATCTTATCCATACGCGCTCTCAAAATCTTCAGAACCCCCCATTCTGGTTAGATAAAATTTTTACCAACCAGTTGACTTCCTGTTATCCTGTAGTACAATAGCAGTAAACTTCCCCGAAAAGGAGCTGTCCGACCATGCGCCCCACCATTGCAGACCTTCTCTCCCGGCTTTGGGACCTTCTGATTCTGAACATCCTGTTTCTCCTCACCTGCATTCCGGTTCTGACGCTGGGCGCTTCCCTGTGTGCCCTCCATTCCGTCAGCCAGCAGCTGGCGGAAACCGGCAGCGCCCACATTGCGGCGGATTATTTTCAGGCTTTCCGTCTGCACTTTCCGGGGAGTCTGGTCCCTACCCTGGGCTTTTTTCTGGAATTCGGGTTTCTGCTCTTCGATATTCTTGCGGCTCTGTCCCATACCGGCGGGGTGTTCGGTTTTCTCGGCATTGCGGCCACCGTTTTTGCCGTGGTGCTGTATGTCCTGTTTTTGTTCTTCTTCCCCGTTTCGGCCCGGTTTCATCTGCGTGCAGGAGAAACCATATCGTACATTGCCTTGGCTTTTCGCAGCCAGCCGGGCATCTGCGCCGGAATCATCCTGATCTCCCTGCCCTTCCCCTTTTTTGCGCTGTACTCCCTGTTTACCGCCGCCGCCGTGGCGGCCTTCGGCTTGGTTATCGGCTTTGCCCTGATGAGTTATGTCAAGTCCTACCTGTTTTGCCGTCTGTTTCACCTCTGCCCCTGGTGAAAAACAGGAGACGCCTTTTTCGGCGTCTCCCGTTTTTCCGGCGAGGCTCTCTTTTCCCAAAAAACGCCAAAAGCCCGGGAGGTCTCTCCCGGGCTTTCTGCGCTGTTATTGTCAGCCCAGCCGGCCCTCGTCTATGGCCTTGGCCAGCTCCTTGGCAAAATAGGTCAGGTAAATGTCTGCGCCGGCCCGATAGGCTGCAGCGGCGATTTCACACATAATGGCAGTCTCGTCCACATAGCCCAGATTGCCGCAGGTCTTGACCATGCAGTATTCTCCGCTGACGCTGTAAGCTGCCACGGGAATGTCTGTAATCTCCTTCACCCGGCTGATGATGTCTCCGTAGGCCATGGCAGGCTTCACCATCAGGATGTCCGCCCCCTCCTCCACATCGCTGAGGGCTTCCTTCACCGCCTCCCGGCTGTTGTGCCAGTCCATCTGATAGGACTTCCGGTCACCGAAGGCCGGGGCGGAGCCGGCGGCCTCCCGGAAGGGACCGTAGAAGGAGGAGGCGTACTTCACCGCATAGGACATAATGGGAGTGTTGATCCGGCCGCACCGGTCCAGCAGATCCCGGATGGCCGCCACCCGGCCGTCCATCATGTCGGACGGTGCCACCATGTCCGCCCCCGCTTCCACCTGGGACAGAGCGATTTTCGCCAGATAATCCAGAGTTTTGTCGTTGTCCACATAGTCCCCGTTGAGGATGCCGCAGTGGCCGTGGGAGGTGTACTCACACATACACACATCCCCGATGATGTACAGCTCCGGGAACCGCTCCTTCATAGCCCGCATGGCCCGCTGAACCACTCCGTCCTGGGCATAGGCCTGGCTGCCGCAGGCGTCCTTGTGATCGGGGATGCCGAACACCATCACCTTGTCCACACCGGAGCGGAGCATTTCTTCCACCTTGCAGAGCACCCGGTCCACGCTGTAGCGGTACTGCCCCGCCATGGAGGGAATCTCCTGCACCTGGTTCTCCCCTTCCACCACAAACAGGGGGTAAATCAGGGAGCTTTTGCTCACCCGGGTCTCCCGGACCATTTTGCGCAGGGTGTCGCTGGTGCGCAGCCGCCGGGGTCTGTTGATCATATCCATTTACAATTCCTCCTTACCGCATTCCATCGCCAGCGCCACCAGTCCATCCAGGGTGGGGGTTTCGGCGGTTTGTGTCCGCATACCGTATTGTTCCGCCTGAGCCCGGGTCTGCTCGCCGATGCAGAGGGCCCGAACCTGGGACAGGTCTTCCCCTCCCGCCGCCGCGGCAAATCCCCGGACGGCGGAGCCGCTGGCGAAAATGGCCCAGGTGTGGTTGTCCAGCAGTTCCGCAGGCTTCAGGATGGGCGGCACAACACCATTCTTTTCATAAACAGGCGCCGCCTCCACCGTCACGCCCTCCAGGTCTGCCAGCAGGGTTTTCAGCGCCGGCGTCTCCCCGGCAGCACAGGGCAGGAACACCTTGTCTCCCGGTTGAAGCTTCCTGGTCAATGCCTTGGCAAGGCCCCGGGCATCGTAGGTTTCCGGCACCAGGTCGGGGAGAATCCCCACCTTTTCCAGTTCCTTGGCCGTTCCCGGTCCCAGTGCGGCAATCCGGAGATTGGCCAGGGTCCGAACGTCCCGTCGCTGGGCCTTCAGCACCCGGAAGAAGGCCGTCACCGCCGAAGGGCTGGTGAAGGTCAGCCAGCAGCTGTCCTTCAGCCCGTCCAGGGCAGCCTGGAGCAGAGGTTTGGTTTCTATGGCGGGCAGTTCCACCACCTCCGCCCCCAGCTCCCGCAGCCGTCTGGTCAGCTCCGAAGCACGCTCCCGGGGCCGGGTCACCAGGAACCGCTTGCCGAACAGGGGCCGCTCCTCCGCCCAGGCAAATTCCTCCGCCAGAGCGCAGACCTTGCCCACCACGATGATGGAGGGAGCCTCCATTTTGGCTGCCGCCTCCGGCAGGGTGGAGACTGTGGCAACCACCCGCTTCTGGTAAGCCGTGGTGCCCCGGTGGAGCACCGCCGCCGGCATATCCGGGTCCATTCCGGCCTCTACCAACCCCCGGCACACCGCCTCCAGGGCGGTGATGCCCATGAGGAACACCAGGGTTCCCCCGGTGCGCACCAGGGCTTCAAAGTCTATGTCCAGAGGCTGGTCTTTTTTCTTATGGGCGGTAATGATGTGCACCGAGGAGCAGAAATCCCGGTGGGTCACGGGAATGCCGTTATAGGCAGGCACCGCGATGGCCGAGGTGATGCCCGGCACAATCTCGTAAGGGACGCCGTTCTGGTGCAGCAGCTCCAGCTCCTCCCCGCCCCGGCCGAACAGGAAGGGGTCACCTCCCTTAAGCCGGACCACCATCTGCCCCTTCAGGGCCTCTTCCAGAAGAATCTCATTGATCTGCCACTGGGAGCGGGTGTGATTGCCCGCCCGTTTGCCCACATTGATGCACTTGGCCGTGGGAGGGACCATAGACAGCACCCCATCCCCCACCAGAGCGTCATAGACCACAACCTCCGCCTGTTCCAGCAGCTGCTTTGCCCGGCAGGTCATCAGTCCCACGTCTCCGGGGCCTGCCCCGATCAAATATACCTTTCCCGTCATCCCACCGGTTCCTCCTTTTCCACCGCCGCTCTCAGCTGCTCTGCCAGCCGGATGCCCAGCTGTTCCGGCTGGGACGCCGGGCCGGACAGGGTTCCCACCTGATGGCGGCCGTTGGTTTCACTATAATATAGACCCCGCAGGGAAAGCCGGTCCCCCTCCATCCTTGCAAAGGCCGCAATGGGACTGGAACAGCCCCCGTTCAGTTCCCGGACAAAAGCCCGCTCCGCCCGGACGCAGGCGCCGGCCTCCGGGTCAAAGTAGTCGTTCAGCACGGAATAATCC
>CALXFW010000130.1 GCA_944387685.1 uncultured Oscillospiraceae bacterium | reverse complement strand
GCCCAGGTGGCCATGCTCCGCCGGGACAAGAACGGAATGTTCGCCCCCGGCCGGTTCGTCATGACCTGCTGTGTGGAGGATATCCAGTTCTGCGGCATTCCCTGCCGGTATGCGGAGGCATCCACCCTGGTCTCCCGGGGCTGGGTGATGGTGACTGCCAAAATCAGCGCGGAAAAGCATCCCCTGTATAAGGGGGAGGTTGGCCCCATCCTCACTGCTATCGAGGTGGTGAAGGACGTCCAGCCCGCCGAGCCGGATGTGGCGACCTTCTGAAATGAAATTTGCCCTTCTGACCGAGATTTCCCGGCCAGAAGGGCGTTTTTTTATTTATTCTTCGTCTTCCAGATGCTGTTTGCGCTGTTTTGTGAGAGTGGCGGTGATTTGCAGACCCCCAAAACAGAGGACAGACAGGATCACTGCGCTGATGACCGAGGTGACGACTGCCCCCAGCAGCAGATGCAGGCGCAGATACACCCGCACCCCCTGATACACACCGAACAGAACCCCCGCCAGCAGGCTGGCCTTCAGGTTGGTCTGCCAGTTTGGCTTCAGCTTCCGGTCCCAGATGCCGTTTTTCATGCAGGCAAATAACATATAGAATGACATCAGAAAAAATACCACAAATTCCCCGATTATAGCCCGCTGATCGCCGGGGTACAGGGCACATTGGATCAGGATGGCGGCCAGCAGTCCCCAAAAACCCAGCCAGTATCCATTGTGCTCAATTTTCAGCAGCTTCTGTTCCTGCATTTCGTCCAGATTGGATTTGGTCTTTTTCATCGTTTTCACCCTCCCAAAATAATCAGAATGGCGGCCAACAGGCCGCAAAAAATCAGCCAGTACCCGCTTTGTTCCATTTTCAGCAGCTTGTTCTCCTGCATTTCATCCAGGTTGATTTTCTTCTTCTTCATCGTGTTCATCCTCCCAGAATAGGTCGTCCAGATGTTTTCCCAAAGCCCAGCACAGTTTCAGACACAGCCGGATGGTTGGGTTGTATTCCCCTTTTTCGATGGCGTTGATGGTCTGACGGGACACCCCTACCAGCTCTGCCAGATCTTTCTGGGTCAGGTCCTTCTCCGCCCGGGCGGCCTTCAGCGCAAGATTTTTTGCCATGGCTCTGCCTCCTTTTAGTTTGTATTGTAATATATAGATTTCTAAAAGTCAAGTATATATTACAAAAAATCCAATATAAAATACTCGGCGGGAACAGCCTGCCTGTTTCCCCAATGGGTTTTCCATTGGGGCGGGGAATGGGACCAACGTATGAATTGGGCGAAAAACAGCCCCTCTGCCTGGGAAAATCCCGGCAGAGGGGGAAGCTTATGTCTTGTCTGTCCCTGGGAGCGCTTCCGTGCAAGGAACACGGACGCCTACCAGAACAGGTCGTCCAGACTGCGGTTCAGGATTACGCACAGCTTTCGGCAAAGTTTGATGGTGGGGTTGTATTCCCCCTTCTCGATGGCGCTGATGGTCTGGCGGGTGACGCCCGCAAGTTCCGCCAAGTCCTTCTGTGTGAGGTTTTTTTCTCTCCGCGCGGTTTTCAGCGCAAGATTCTTTGCCATAGCGGCGCCTCCTTTCAGGCTGTGATGAAATGTCGGATGTTCTCCATGCCGGGGAAAAGCCTACGCCAGAACCAGCGCCTGGAAGGGCTGCAGGGTTCCCTGAAAACGCTGCCCGGTGAGCAGGTCCTGTCCCTGGGGAATGCCGCAGTCCGCAGGGGTATCTCCATTGTAGAAAACGCAGGTCGCTTTCCTGCCGTCCTGTTCTTTCGTGATGGCCACAATCCCTTTCTGATCGTCGGTGTACAAGGCGGTGATTTTCCCCTGGGTAATCACCGGATAGGCCTTCCGCACCCGAATCAGGGCCTGGTACCAGCGGAAAATCTCCTGATCCTGGAGGCTTTCCTTCCACACCATGCCCCGGCGGCAGTCCGGGTCCATGGCGCCGGAGAGCCCGTACTCATCTCCGTAGTAGATCATGGGCATTCCCGTGGTCAGCAGCTGAATGGCAGCGGCCAGCCGGAACCGGGCCTTGTTCTCCCCGCAGTCGTGGAGGGCCCGGGCGGTGTCGTGGCTGTCAATCAGGTTCCACAGCACGGGATGTACATAGGTGTGGACGGTGCCCTGCAGGAAGCTCAACCGCTGGACGAACCGGGAGGCGGAGATTCCCCCATTGACGAAGCCCAGCACAGCCGCGCGGAAATCGTAGTTCATCATGGTGTCCCACTCGTCGCCCTCCAGAAAATCCCCGGCGTAGTGCCACACTTCGCCCACAATCAAGGCGTCGGGATTTTCCGCCTTCACCGTTTTCCGGAACTGCTTCCAGAAGCTGTGAATCACCTCGTCGCCCACATCCAGCCGCCAGCCGTCAATCCGGCAGGTCTGCATCCAATAGCGAATTACCCCCAGAAGGTACTCCTGCACCTCCGGATTGCCTACGTTCAGCTTGGGCATTCCGCCGTAATAGCTGAAGGTTTTGTAGGTGGGCTTTTCTCCCCAACGGGCGTGGATGGGAAAACTCTGGATGTAATACCAGTTCAGATATCGGGACTGCTCCCCCTTCTCCAGAATGTCCCGGAAGGCGAAAAAATCCCGGGAGGTGTGATTGAACACCGCATCCAGAATGACCCGCATACCCATGGCGTGGGCCTGATCCACCAGCCGGCGCAGGTCCTCCTCTGTCCCGAGGGCGGGGTCCACCTTGAAATAATCCACGGTGTCATATTTGTGGCTGGAGTTTGCCTGGAAGATGGGTGTCATATAGAGCACATCTACCCCCAGCTCCCGCAAATGGGGCAGACGGGAGAGAATGCCCCGCAGATCTCCCTTCAGGTCCGCTCTGGGGCTGATGGGGTACTGGTACCAGACCCGGTCCGGAACCGGCTGAGAAGCGGCGAACCGGGTGGGAAAAATCTGATACACCACCTGATTGGCGGCCCACTGGGGGATGACAAACCGTTCCTCTTCCCGGAGGTTCTGAGGGCAGTCAAACATATTGTCAATGTGGGAAATCTTGTGCTCATAGAACTGATAATTTCCGTAGTAGCAGACCTTCCCATGCCGGTCGGCCAGTTCAAAAAAGTAGCGCAGACAAACCATGTCTATGGAGATGACCGCCTCAAAATAGTCGTGGATGCCGTCGGTTGTCACCTTTTCCATCACCTGACTGGTCCGGGTGTCCATCCGGGACACGGGGAGATATTTGTCCACCGTATGCAGGGTAACCCGCCGCAGATCGTTGGACTTTGCCCGAATGCGAATCAGAAACTGTCCCGGATTCAGGGCGTAGCAGAATCGCTTGTCGGGGCAGTGATAAACGGCTGACAGTTCCATAGGGCGCCTCCGTGGTAAAATAGGTAATTGTATTTTATCTCACCAATGGCAGAAAGGATAGCAGAATATCTATCGGTAATTGTATTTTTTCTACCTGTGTGCTATGATGAAGAAAAACGTCGGAGGGAACCCATGAAAGAGGAACTCAGAGAGGCCGTTCACCACGGAACAAAAGCGTATCCCTTTGCGCTCTACCGGGTCAGAAAGCCCAAGCGCGGAATGAATACGCCCCCTCACTGGCACGAGGAGGCGGAGATTGTCTATGTGGAGTCGGGAACGCTCCACCTGACCATCGGGGAAGAGGCGTATCTCGGAACGGCAGGAGATTTGTTCATGATCAACACCGGAGACATTCACAGTATGTTTTTCGACAGCCTGGACACCCGGTATCTGACGATGCTGTTTCCCCTGTCCTCCCTGACCTTCCAGAATGTGGATGACAGCCGGTCCTTTCTGATGTCGCTGCATGAGCAGCAGACCGGCTTTGTCCATGTTCTGACCGGAACGCCGGTGTACGATTCCGTCCGGGAGGATATCCGGAAGCTTCTGCTGCTGAACGGGGAACGGCCCTATGCCTATCAGCTGGGGACGAAGGTCTGCCTGCTGGATATCGTCCATCAGCTGTTTGCGGCGGGACTCACCATCCCCACGGCGAAAAAGCCGGAGGACGCCATGTGCCGGGACATTCTCAGCTATCTGCGGGAGAACTTTGCCGGAGAGGTGAGTCTGACGGAAACGGCTTCCCGGTTTCATATGTCGGAAAAATACTTCTCCCGATTCTTCAAGAAGAATTTTTCCCTCACCTTTGTGGAGTATGTGAACCAGCTGCGGATTGAAAAGGCGGAGGACCTGCTTGCCAACAGCAGCCTGCCGATAACCGAAATCGCCCTGCGGTGCGGGTTTTCCAGCAGCAGCTATTTCAACAAGCGCTTCAAAACCCTGATGGGGATAACCCCCAGCGCCTATCGGGGCAGACCTGGGGGGAGGAACTGAGCTGAAAATCGGGGGTGCATTTTCTTCCGGAATATGGTATGATAGAAAAAACGGTAGAAACGGAGGCTGGATATGTACCAACCACTTGCCGATCTGCTCCGGCCCCAGACATTGGACGAGGTGTATGGCCAGGAGCACATCCTGGGAAAGGACGCTGTGCTGCGCCGCCTGATTGACTCGGGGAATATTCCGAACATGGTGTTCTATGGGCCCAGCGGAACCGGGAAAACCACTGTGGCCAATATTATTGCCAAGCAGACCAACCGGACCCTGTATAAGCTCAACGCCACCACCGCCTCTACGGCGGATATCAAGGAAATTGTATCCCAGCTGGATACCTTCCTGGCCCCCAATGGGGTGCTGCTGTATCTGGATGAGATTCAGTCCTTCAACAAAAAGCAGCAGCAGTCTCTGCTGGAGCATATTGAGAACGGAAAAATCACCCTGATTGCCTCTACCACGGAGAATCCCTATTTCTATGTATTCAACGCCATTCTCAGCCGGTCCACGGTGTTTGAGTTCAAGCAGATTTCCGCAGAGGCGGCGCTGAAAGCGGTGTGCCGGGCAGTGGCTTTCCTGGAGGAGCGGACGGCCCTGAAGGCCAATCCGGAGGAGGGCGCTCTGGAATACATCGCCGGGGCCTGCGGCGGGGACCTGCGCAAGGCCATGAACGCGGTGGAGGTGCTCTTTTCCGCCGGACGGCCGGAGGGCGGAGTGCTTTCCCTGACGCTGGCGGATGCCAAGGCGGTGACCCAGAAAAGCGCCCTCCGGGCGGACCGGGACGGAGATAACCATTATGACCTGCTGTCCGCCCTGCAGAAGTCCATCCGGGGTTCCGACCCGGATGCCGCCTGCCACTACCTGGCACGGCTGCTGGAGGCAGGCCAGATGCCCTCTGCCTGCCGGCGGCTGATGGTGATTGCGGCGGAGGATGTGGGGCTGGCCTATCCCATGATTATCCCCATTGTCAACGCCTGCGTGGACATGGCCCTGAAGCTGGGTATGCCGGAAGCCCGGATTCCCCTGGGGGATGCGGCAGTACTCATGGCAACCTCTCCCAAGTCCAATTCCGGCCATATCGCTCTGGATATGGCTCTGGCGGACATCCGCAAGGGAAAAACCGGGGACTTTCCCCGGCACCTGCAGAACGTCCATGCCGATTCCTACACCATGGAGCGGGAGCAGGGGTATCTGTATCCCCACGATTTTCCCAACCACTGGGTGCGCCAGCAGTACCTGCCGGATGAGCTGGTGGGCACCAGGTATTATGAGTACGGGCCCAACAAGCTGGAGCAGGCAGCCAAGCAGTATTGGGACGCCATCAAGAAGGAGGGATAGACATGGATGTGCGGGTCGGAGATATCCTGGTGATGAAGAAGGCCCACCCCTGCGGGGAAAAGCGATGGAAGGTGCTGCGCACCGGGGCAGACTTCCGGCTGAAATGCCTTGGCTGCGGCCATGAGCTGATGACCCCTCGGTTCAAAGCAGAAAAAAATATCCGCTCTATCCAGCGGGACCAAGCCTCCGACTGATTCAGCCGGAGGTTTTTTGGGCTTCCGGAAAAATACCGGGGAAGGAATCCGGCTCCTGGCTGAACTTGCGCCGGAGCCTGTACGGGGATGCGACCAACTTTTTTTCCCCGCCGGGCTATACTGGAAGCACAGCAAAGGAAGGAGGCGGAACATTGGAAATTTATCTGGATTTTGTGATGTTTCTCAACTTTTCTGTGGATTTTCTCCTGCTTTTGGGTACGAACCGGTTGTCCGGCTTTCCCCTGTCCCCGGGGCGCTGCGCTCTGGGGGCGGCCCTGGGTGCGGTATACAGCGGGGCCTGCCTGCTGCCGGGATTTCGCTTCCTGAGCAGCCTGCTGTGGCGGGGAGTGAGCCTGGCCCTGATGGCCGGGGCGGCCTTCGGGTGGAACCGGAGCGCCTGGAAGCGGGGCGGCGTGTTTGTCCTGCTGAGCATGGCGCTGGGGGGCGCGGCAATGCAGCTGCGCCGGGGAAACCTGCTCTCTCTCCTGCTGGCAGCCGGGGGAATCTGGCTTTTGTGCCGGGTGGCCTTCGGCGCGGGAGTGGGTGGCAGGGAATATGTGCCTGTGACCCTCACTCATGGGGGGCAGAGCCTCTCGGTTCTGGCCCTGCGGGACTCCGGGAACACCCTCCGGGACCCGATTACCGGCGAACCGGTGCTGGTGGTTTCTGCCCGGGTGGGACAGCGCCTCACCGGGCTGCCCATAGAGCAGTTCAGCACGCCGCTGGAGACTTTAGCCCGGCGGCCTGTGCCCGGCCTGCGGCTGATACCCTACCAGGCAGTGGGACAGGGTGCGGGTATGCTGCTGGGGCTGCGGTTGGAGCAGGTGAAAATTGACGGAAAGGCCCACAGCGCCGTGGCGGCGTTTGCCCCGGAGGGGCTGGAGGGCAGCTATCAGGCATTGGTGGCGGTACAGGCGTAGGAGCGGAACAGGAGGAACGGTATGAACTGGGTAGTAATGTTGCTGGAAAAGCTGGGCCTGCTTCCGGAGCGGAGCATTCACTACATCGGCGGCAGCGATGTCCTGCCTCCGCCGCTGAAGGGTGCGGAGGAGCAGCAGGCGCTGGAGCGGCTGGAACAGGGGGACGAGGGGGCCAAGCAGCGCCTGGTGGAGCACAACCTTCGCCTGGTGGTGTACATTGCCCGGCGGTTTGAGAGTACCGGCATCAATCTGGAGGACCTGATTTCCATCGGAACCATTGGCCTGATCAAGGCCATCGGCACCTACCGGCTGGAGAAGAAGATCAAGCTTGCCACCTATGCTTCCCGGTGCATTGAAAATGAAATCCTTATGTACATCCGCAAAACCGCCAACCAGAAGGCGGAGGTTTCCCTGGATGAGCCCATCAATATGGACTGTGACGGCAATGAGCTTCTGCTGTCGGACATCCTGGGTACCGAGGAGGACATGATTCTGCGGCCGCTGGAGGATGATGTGGACCTGTGCGTCCTTCGCCAGGCCCTGGGGGAGCTGCCGGAGCGGGAACGGGAGATTGTGTTCCTGCGCTTTGGTCTGGAGGGGCGCAGGGAACTGACCCAGAAGGAAGTTGCCCAGAAAATGGGCATTTCCCAGTCCTATATTTCCCGATTGGAGAAACGAATCCTGCAGCGCCTGCGAAAAGAGTTCCTCCGTCAGACAAGCTGCGCTTGATTTTCTCAGATCGATATGATACAATCGATATGAATCAGTATCGATTGCATCATATCGATAGAGAGAGGTTACAAACATGGAAGGGAAAAAGGTTTCCAAATCCGTGCTGAAGCGGCTGCCCGGATATCTGGCATACCTGAAAAACATGCCGGAAAATTCCCCGCCTAATATCTCCGCCACTGCCCTGGCCAATGCTCTGGACATGGGAGAGGTGCAGGTGCGTAAGGACCTGGCCATGGTTTCCGATGGCGGAAGACCGAAAATCGGCTACCTTCGGGAAGCGCTGATCGACGACATCGAGCAGTTCCTGGGCTATGACAATACCACGGACGCCATTCTCATCGGCGCCGGGAAGCTGGGCCAGGCGCTGATGGGCTACAGCGGATTTGACGAGTACGGCCTGAACATTCTGGCGGCCTTTGATGCCCAGCCCAAGATGAACAGAACCGAGGAGGGAAAGCCGGTTTATCCTATTGAGAAGCTGCCCCAGTTCTGCAAGTCCCATAAGGTGCTCATGGGCATCATTACGGTCCCGGCGGAAGGAGCTCAGAGTGTGGCGGATCAGCTGATTGCCGTGGGGGTAAAGGCCATCTGGAATTTTGCCCCGGTGCACCTGGATGTGCCGGCGGGCACCTTGGTGCAGAATGAGAACATGGCCACCTCCCTGGCGGTGCTTTCG
>CALXFW010000129.1 GCA_944387685.1 uncultured Oscillospiraceae bacterium | reverse complement strand
TATTGAAAGTTCCCGATTTCTATGGTAGAATGGAAAGCTGTAAAAGGGTTTTCCCGCCGCGGTGTGTAATTTCGGTGCAAAACCGTTGCAAATAAAGGAGTTTTTGAGAATATGAAATTAGGTATCGTCGGGCTGCCAAATGTTGGCAAGTCCACACTGTTCAATGCCATTACCAACGCCGGGGTGCCGGCGGATAACTATGCCTTCTGCACCATTGACCCCAATGTGGGGGTGGTGAGTGTGCCGGATGAGCGGCTGGATTGGCTGGCTCAGCTTCACAAGCCCAAGAAGGTGACCCCGGCGGTGATTGAGTTCGTGGATATTGCCGGCCTGGTGAAGGGCGCTTCCAAGGGCGAGGGCCTTGGCAACAAGTTCCTGAGCAACATCCGCACCACTGATGCCATTGTCCATGTGGTACGCTGTTTCGAGGACAGCAACGTCACCCATGTGGAGGGCAGCACCGACCCTCTGCGGGATATTGACATCATCAACCTGGAGCTGGTCATGGCGGATATCGAAATGGTGGAGCGCCGGATTGACAAGAGCCAGAAAGCAGCCAAGAGCGGCGATAAGCGGTTTGCCCATGAGGCAGAAGTGTTCGGGGAACTGCTGAAGCACCTGAACGAGGGCAAGCTGGCCCGGACCTTTGACGGCAGCGACGAGGATATGGCGCTGATTGCGACCTCCGACTTGCTGACGCTGAAAAAGACCATCTATGTGGCAAACCTTGCCGAAAGTGAGATCAACGAGCCGGAGTCCAACCGGCACTATCTGGCAGTAAAGGTTCTGGCAGAGGCGGAGGGCAGCCAGGTGCTTCCCATCTGCGCCAAGCTGGAGGCGGACATTGCCGAGCTGGATGACCCGGAGGAAAAGACCATGTTCATGGAGGAACTGGGTCTGGCAGAAAGCGGCTTGGACAGGCTGATTCGCAGCTCCTATACCCTGCTGGGCCTGATTTCTTTCCTGACGGCGGGCAGCGACGAGTGCCGCGCCTGGACCATCAAGCGGGGCACCAAGGCGCCCCAGGCCGCCGGCAAAATCCACACGGATTTCGAGCGGGGCTTTATCCGGGCGGAGGTCATTGCCTTCGAGGATATGAAGGCTTGCGGCACCATGGCAGCGGCCAAGGCAAAGGGGCTGGTCCGCAGCGAGGGCAAGGAATATGTGATGAAGGATGGGGACATCGTCAACTTCCTGTTCAACGTATAAACACACAACGGAATGCCGCCGGGAGAATCCCGGCGGCATTGTTATCGCACAATGGCAATCAGGTATATTATCCAGAGATGCACCGGATAGAACAGGTAGAAAGCCCACTGGACCCACTTGGAAGAGGTGACCTTTTTCCCGGAATACAACCAGATGGGGATGAGAGCCAATATGGCGAACATCTCAATGACCACCAAACTGCCCAGGAATGGAACGTAGGCTGCGGGAATAATCCAACGGCACAGCAGGTACATTCCCAGCAGCTGCACCAGCTTCCGGTGATGGAGATCCCGGGTCAGACCAAAGAGGCCGACCATCAGCACACCGCCGCCGGCATAGTCCGTCTGGAACAGCTCCGCAAGGAAGGCAAAAGCCAGCAGAATCAGGGCCTTCACTACCCGATTCTGGACGCGGTTCATGACCATCAGCGCCATGGCGCCCAGCAGCAGGGTCACCATTACGCTCTGGTTCCACCAGGTCCAGCCGCCGAACAGGGCCAGGTCGAAGGGAAGTTCTGAAAGAATCGCGCCGATTCCCAGGCGGAGCAGATACTTCCCGGGATTTTTGGTGTAGTGGACGCCCTCTGCCAGAAGAAAGCAGAAGATTGGGAAAGCGAGCCTTCCGATGATTCGCAGGGTATAGCCCGGAACCAGGACCGCACCGATGTGGTCCAGCAGCATGATGGCGCAGGCGAACAATTTCAGGCCTTCCTGGGGAATGGGGCGTTTTGTCATATCCGGTCACTCCGTGCATCGTTTTGACCCATTATAGACCAAAGCAGGGGAAAAGGCAAGGAGAATTCCCCCAAAAGCAAATAGACTCCTTGTTTTCTGAGCTGCGAAGATTTATCACCTTTCGCCGTTTTGCAGGAAGTGAATCAGCGCTTCCGCGTTGTCAAATTCGTCATAGTCACCCCAGATTCCCTGCCGGTGATACAAAATGCCCGCCGCTTCGTTTCGCTCCAGGCAGTCCAGCAGCGCTTCCATACCGTACCGCCTGGCGAACTGGGTAAATCCGTAGGGCTTGATTTTGGCCAGCAGCCCTTTGCGGCAATCCTGGTCACAGTCAAAGCAGTGGGAAACGCCCATGCGGTGGGCGCAGGCCAGGTTCTCGCAGGCGGCTTTGTCGGGGCACTGCCCGGAATCGCAGCCGCCGCACCGATCATTCTCCGAACAAAGACAGCAGGCAAGACCACATACCGCAATACCCAATTCCCGTTTCATATCTATCAATCCGAACGTACGTTTTATTATGCTTATGGTATCACATGGATGTACTGCCGTCAAGCCCAAACTCCCTGGGCCCGGTTTTCTGGCTGAAAGTTTGTATGTCCCGGGGTTGCATTGACGTGCACAGGTATAGTATAATACCGATAAAGGCCAGAGGAGAAGGGGGAAGTCTGTATGTTTCTGAGTGTGATTGTTCCGGTTTACAACGCCCGGGAGCATCTGGCCGAATGCCTCTCCTCTCTGCTGAACCAGGATATTCCCCGGGAAATGTATGAGATTCTCTGCGTGGATGACGGCTCCTCCGACGACAGTCCGCAGATTTTAGACACGTTTTCTGCACAAAACCCAAACCTGACCGTGATTCGTCAGGAAAATGGGGGGGTGGCTGCTGCCCGTAATCGCGGACTGGAGGCCGCCGGAGGTGCGTATGTCTGGTTCGTGGATGCCGATGATCTGGTGAAGGAAAACTGCCTGGGGGCCCTTCAGGCGAAAGCAGAGCAGACGGACTGTGACCGGCTGGTTTTCGGCGCCTATCAGTTCCAGGATGTTCTTTCGGAAACGGAGAGGCGCCAGGCGGAGCATGGAGAGCTGCCGGAAAACGCCCCCTGGTATGACGCCGTGGTGTGGCGGTGCCTGCTGAAGCGGGAGTTTCTGAATCGTCACAAGCTATATTTTCGGTATCCCGAACTGAGTCACGGGGAGGACGGACTGTTTATGTACGAGGTCTGCGAAAGCGGACCCCGAGATGCCCAATTGTCCGAGGTACTGTACTTTTATCGGGTGCACGCCGGATCGGCGGAGACCAACCGGGAGACGGCCCACCGGATGAAGAAAATCCGCTCCTGTCTGCGGATTGCGGAGATTTTGCGGGACTACCGGGACCAGGGCAGAGAGGATTCCGGAACGGCAAACCTGATGATGACCTTCCTTTGGATGGGGCTGTATGAGACAGCCGGATTGCCTGACCGGGATCGACGGACCATTCTGGAGGACGCCGGAAAGCGGGGCCTGTACCCCTTTCAGCGTCCGGAGGAGTGCACTATGGAGCGCTCCTTTATGACGGGGCGGGAGGACTGGATTGGCAGGTGCTTTGACTGCTGCTATCTGCATCTGCACAGGCCCTGGGGATTTGCGGCGATGCGTTTTCTGCAAGGGATTATCCGGAGCGTACGGACGGTCCGGCGGTAGGAACCGGACCCCCGGGAAAAAACGGTTGCTTTTTTCACGGAGATGGTATATAATGCCCCTGGGTCTGTGGTGTGCCAGATGCTTTTTCCATATGTTCGGCTGCTTCACAGAATGCCGGTATCCGGGTGTGGCCCAGTTGGTAGGGAGCCTGGTTTGGGAGCTGGAGCACGGGAAGTGCTGAGTCTCCCGGGAAAGCAGAAAAGCCGTTGCGGCACTAGGAGAAATTTCCATAGACAATCCGCCTTGGGCGGTAGAAAATGGAATTTGACCACATGTTTGACCACTTTGCGCAAAAAGAAGAAGTAAATATCCGGGTGTGGCCCAGCTGGTAGGGCGCCTGGTTTGGGACCAGGATGCCGCGAGTTCGAGTCTCGCCACTCGGACCAAATAAGTTCGATAGTTTTGATACGAAAGTATCTGAAACTATCGAACTTTTTCTTTTGCCGAAAATCCTTGCAGGACAGGGCTTTTCGGCTCTTTCTATTATAGGGTTAGTTTCATTGTGGTTGTTCAGGGGTGCTTTTTCATCGTTCTGAACAGCCACTTTTTGCTATTGTGGCAATCACGCTGAAACTTTTCTCCGAGGGATAGTTTCAGCGTGGTTGGAATAGTTTCATTGTCAGAGGAAAAGTTTCAGAGTGGTCAAACGCTTTGCTGTGCGAGTGAAAGTAGTGACCTACTCTGATACCAAATGGACACAGTGCCGACCTTTTCTTAAAAGGTGGACATACTTAATTTGGAGGATTCTTTACCCATTGCGTTGGCGCGAAATAGCCTTATGAAAAAGCGCACGATTGTACTCTGCTAATTCTTGTGCATCTTCTCTTGTTATTGACAGT
>CALXFW010000128.1 GCA_944387685.1 uncultured Oscillospiraceae bacterium | reverse complement strand
GGTTCCAGGTCGGCGTCGGGGCAAAGGCACCGGCACGAAGTCTGTCCTTGCTGGTTCCTTCTTCTTTTGCTTTGGAGCGGGAGGCACCTCCGCCTTCGCAATGCCATGGTCAATGTTCAGGGCAGCCTTTCGACGCATCTCGTCGGTGATGTGGGTATAGGTATTCAGCGTGGTCTCTGCGGAGACGTGGCCAATGATGGTGGACAGGGTTTTGATATCCATCCCGTTCTCCAGGAACATGGTGGCGAAGGTGTGCCCTTACGGTATAATTACGACAAACCGGGAAAGCCCTGAATTACCAACGGTTTTTGGGATTCTGCGACCTGATTATTCGTTCTTTTCCAACCCGAAAAATCAAGCAGAATGAAGGCAAATTTATGGAGGTGTTAAATTAACGACAAATTCATATCCCCCGGATAAGGCTTCCCTTATCCAAGATTAAGGGCATTTCCACACTACGGGAATGCCCTTTTTCTATGTCCAAAATCTTTGAAAGGAGGCAATGCCATGCCAAAGAAAGCGCCGGAAAAGATTGGCTCCGTTCTCCGTGTGCCGTTATCCCAGCTTCATCCACATCCGCAAAACCCCTTCGCCGTGCGTGACGATTCTGCCATGCAGGAGCTAAAGGAAAGCGTCAGCCAGAATGGTGTCCTTGTCCCTGCCATTGCCCGTCCCCGCGCGGAAGGCGGCTATGAGTTGGTCGCCGGTCACAGGCGGAAATATGCCTGCGAACAGGCCGGGCAGGATTCCATGCCCGTGATCGTTCTGAACCTGAATGATGATGAAGCCGTCATCCAGCTTGTAGACAGCAACATCCAGCGGGAGGACATTCTGCCCTCGGAACGGGCCAGGGCATACAAGATGAAAATGGATGCCATCAAACGGCAGGGTGCGAGGACCGATTTAACTTCGCCGAACGGTTCGGCAAAGTTCCGAAGTGATGATCTCATTGGAGAAAAGGATGGAGTCAGCGGCGACACCGTGCGCAACTACATTTCTCTGAACAATCTTACCCCGCCGCTGATGCAGATGGTGGACGAAAAGAAAATCGCCCTAACCCCAGCCTATCAGCTTGCCGCTCTTTCAGAGCAGGAGCAGGAACTGCTGGTGGAAACCATGAGCAGCGAGCAGGCCACCCCATCACTGTCCCAGGCGCAGCGGATGAAAAAACTGAGCCAGAACGGAGAACTAAATGAGGACACCATGCTTTCCATTATGATGGAGCAGAAAAAGCCCGTGAGGAATGATATTGTCCTCCCCGGCGAAAAACTGCGCAAGTATTTCCCCCGTTCCTACTCTCCCGAAAAAATCCAGGAGACCATCTTCAAGCTGTTGGATGCCTGGATACGCAAGCGCCAGCACGACAAAAGTCGGTAAAACTGAATATCCCCCCCACCGGACAGGCTCCCGCTTGCCCGGTTATTTTTATGTCAACCACAGGAGGTTTCATGTACATCCGAAGATTTACCTACAAAAAAGAAGATGTGGACTGCAAACTCTGCACGGAGTACCGGGGCGGAAAGAAATGTCCGCACAATATCTGCCCGTACATCACAGAGCGCATTGAAGCTGGAGCCGTGACCTATCAGGAAGCCGTCAACGCTATAGTGCATCCGGGATGCCAAATGATCCGCCGCCTGCCCAAGCTGATGCAGACCTATTCGGGTTCCTTTTGGCTGGATGACCGGCACAAATCCCGCATGGAGTTCTTCAATGCCCGCATGGGCTATTCTCCCAGCAGAAACACTCCGGCCTATTACGCCGCCATGTATCTGCTGACTGCCAATGAGACGCTCTACTGGCGCATGGCAAACTGCTTCTGCCGTTCCGGGCTGGATTTCGGCTTCGCCATTCTGAAAGGTATCAGCCTCCACAACTATGCCCTATACCGTGCCGCTGTCGGTTTATGTACCGAACGCAGGGGTGTCACCCTTTCGGAAATGGCTGACCGGGAATTGGTGGACGATGATGCCTTCCGGCTGATTATCAACGCCATGCTCATTGCCCGGTATGGAATCGCCGCAATGAAACTGAAAAAGGAGGAATCCACCAATGACAAGTGATTTCGGCGTAACTGCCGGTCATGTCGAATATTCCAATCGCCGCTTCGATTTTGACACCCGTCACATGGTGATGATCGAGGTCTACCGGCATACGGCTGCGCTGGACCAATTCGATTACGAACTCCCCGTCTATGATCGGAACGATTCTTACCGTGCCCGGCTGTTTCTGACGGACGAGGAGTACAAAGCCGTTCGCAGAATGGAACTGAACGGGGTTTTGCGTATCCTGCACCATGCAAATGTCGTGGGCGGATATCTCGTTGACGATAGAAAACCGAAAAGAAAAAACGCCAGAAAAAACAAGGAGGAAATGTAATTATGAATACCACTACTACCATTGAAAAGATGATCGATTCCATCGCCACTGTCTGCATCGACCTGGGGCTTCGGGGCGGGTACACCCCGGAGGAGATCGCGGACCTGGTCTGCGACATTGAGTTCGCCCATATGTATGATGCCCTGCGGGACCGGGCGGAGACTGTGTATGCCTACTCCACGGACGGTGACCGCTCCATGACGCTGAAGTACCGCAGCAGAAAGCTGTTTGACCGGGAGGCTATGCTGCTCTGGCGGGAGCCTGTGGTTTGCGTGGATGACACGGAGGTGGCATCCAGCCGGTATCTGGAGCTGTGGCTGCTGGAGGATATGAGCGTTGCTGTGGTGTCCTGCGTCCAGATCGTTTACGGAGACGGGAATGACTACATCACCGAGTATCGGGAGTACAAGGGGGAGGAAATTCCCTTCTCCGAGCCGGTGCCTGATCTGCTGGACTTTGTGGACCGGCTGGAAAGTCTGTGTCCCGATGAATACCACCCGGATGAGG
The DNA here is from genome assembly GCA_944387685.1 of uncultured Oscillospiraceae bacterium. Lineage (GTDB taxonomy): Bacteria > Bacillota > Clostridia > Oscillospirales > Oscillospiraceae > Faecousia. Next base: position 261 of record CALXFW010000128.1, on the reverse strand, counting down.
TCGTTATCTACGAAACCTAAGTCCGGGGCCATTATGGGCAGGGGCTGATTCTGCCCCGTCGAATGCCCCCTGCGAAAAGAGGTGATGAACTATCGCAGTATTTCGTGTAGACAAAACCAGAGATTACACCGTCATGGCAAACCATCATCTGCGTAACAGGGAGCTTTCCCTGAAAGCAAAAGGTCTGCTTTCTCTCATGCTGTCCCTGCCAGAAGATTGGGATTATACCACAAAGGGGCTTTCCTGCATCTGCAAGGATGG
>CALXFW010000127.1 GCA_944387685.1 uncultured Oscillospiraceae bacterium | reverse complement strand
TATTACGCCGCCAAATCCGCCTATGAGCTGGGCAAGGCCCAGGGCATTGATATGCCCATCACCGAGGCGGCATACAAAGTACTCTACGAAAATGCCGATGTAAAAGACGCCGTTCAATCCCTTCTGCACCGGCAGCGCAAGGCCGAGCCGGAGGATGCCGGTTGGCTGTAAAGGAGCCTTCTATGAAGAAGACACCCCAGAAGTCCCTCACCCGGGGCATTCGTGATCTGTTATCCTCTATGTACCGATCCCTGTCCGCTGCTGTGGCCCGGTCCGGAATCCGGGAGCTGAAGAAGCTCCGCTGGCAGAATTTCCTGTTTCTCATTGCGGCGGGCTGCACCAACGCCGTGGGCGTGACCATGTTCCTGGCGCCGGTGAATCTGTATGACAGCGGCATCTCCGGCACCTCCATGCTGCTGTGGCAGGTAACCCCGGAGGCCTATACCCTGTCATTGTTTCTGATTCTGCTGAATGTCCCCCTATTTCTGTTCGGTCTGAAAAAACAGGGCTGGTGCTTCACCGTCTACTCCATCTGGGCCGTTACCATTTACTCCGTGGCATCGTTTATCATCACCGATGTGCTGCCGGTGGACGTCTCCGTGGCCTCCCCCTTTGCCGGGCAGGACCTGCTGCTGTGCGCCATTTTCGGCGGTCTGGTATCCGGGGCCGGAAGCGGCCTGACCATCCGTCTGGGCGGCGCCATCGACGGCATGGAGGTCCTGGGGGTGATCTTCGCCAAGGGCCTGGGGCTGACGGTAGGCACCTTTGTGATGATTTACAATGTGCTGCTGTACATTCTCATCGGCCTGATCTTCAACAGCTGGGTCCTGCCCCTTTACTCCATTGTCACCTACTTTGTGGGCAACAAGACCATCGACTTCATTGTGGAAGGCCTGGACAAGGCCAAGTCCGTTATGATCGTCACCATGGAGGAAGACGCCATCTGCCAAGCTCTTTCTGAGGAGTTCGGCCGGGGCATCACCCAACTCAAGGGCAAGGGCTATTTCTCCGGCGCGGACAAGTGCGTGATCTACTTTGTGGTCAACCGCTTCCAGATTCCCAAGGTGAAGAATCTGGTGACGGAAATCGATCCCAAGGCGTTCATCACCGTAACGGAAATCTCCGATGTGATGGGCACCAGCGTCAAGCAGAAATGAATGTCGGCCAGGCTCCCGGGAGCCTGGCCAAAACTCCGCCCCTTCCCGGAGGGCGCCGCCCCACGGAGCAGAACGCACCCGTCGGTGGGGAGCCATTCTTTCCCAATGAGGGAATCTTCACCGGCGGCTTTCATTGTTCACAATTCTGAAACATCCTTGTACTATAACCTGTTTCGAAAGGACGGTCTTATTATGGAGAAACGGCGCGGATTTTCTTACCGCTGTTACCGCATCATACGATGGTTTGTCTGGCTCTTCTACCCCAGGACGCAGGTGGTCGGCGCAGAAAATCTTCCGGAGGAAGCCTCGGTCATCGTGGGCAACCACGCCCAGATGAACGGGCCGATTACAGCGGAGCTGTATCTTCCCGGGGAGCATGACACCTGGTGCGCCAGTCAGATGATGGAGCTGAAAGAGGTGCCGGACTACGCGTTTTCCGACTTCTGGAGCAGCAAGCCGGCGTCCATTCGCTGGTTTTATCGGGGACTGTCCTATGTGATTGCCCCGATTTCCGTCTGTGTGTTCCAAAACGCCCGCACCATCCCGGTCTATCGGGACACCCGGATTGTGAAAACCTTCAAGCTCACCCTGTCTGCACTGGAAAGCGGAAAAAGCATTGTGATCTTTCCGGAGCACAACCAGCCCTGCAACCACATCCTCTATGATTTTCAGGATCGGTTTATTGACATCGCCAGACAGTATTACAAACGGACGGGAAAGAGCCTGTCCTTTGTCCCCCTGTACAACGCCCCGGCTCTGAAAACCATGTACCTGGGTGCTCCGGTTCGCTACAACCCGGAGGAAAATCCGGCAGCGGAGCGCAAGCGCATCAAGGAAGCTCTCATGCAGCGGATCACTGCCATGGCGGAGTCCGCCCCAGTCCACACCGTGGTTCCCTACCCCAACCTTCCCAAAAGCCAATATCCCCGCAGCAATGCAAATGAGGTGTCTTCATCCCATGAAACAGCCTGTCGTTGATTATCGCCAATTCCGCCTGTCAAAGCTCCGCTCCCCGGAGTATTCCCACCTGATGCTGCTGGCCGCCTGGCCGGTCTATTTTGCCGCCTATTTTCTCACGGAGAATCTGATTCCAGCGGAGGTCTGCCATGTGATGTGGTGCCCGCTGGATGACTGGATTCCATTTTGCGAGCTGTTTGTCATTCCCTATGTTGGGTGGTATCTGCTGATTGCGGGTTCCCTGCTGTATTTTATGCTGTACAACCCGAAAAACTTCCGCAGGATGATGCAGTACATCATCATTACCCAGGTTGTCGCGGTAATGGTCTACATCCTTTACCCCAGCCGTCAGGACCTTCGCCCTGCCGAATTCCCGCGGGAGAATCTGCTGACAGGCCTGGTGGGGCTGCTCTATGCCGCAGATACCAACACCGGCGTCTGCCCGAGCCTGCACGTGGCCTATTCCCTGGGAATCGCCTCCACGTGGATGCGGGAAAAAACCGTAGGGTGGCGGACAAAGGCCGGGATACTGGTGTTTGTCATTCTGGTGTGCCTGTCTGTCATGTTCATCAAGCAGCACTCGGCGGTAGATCTCTTTGCCGCCCTGCCCGTCTGCCTGCTGGCGGAATATCTGGTATTTTTTAGAAAGGGACGAAAAGAAGATGAAGCGAAAAATCGGAGATAGAAAAGACGGCGTGAAGCTGCAAAACATTCACGCCATGCATTTTGTCATGCCCCTGATTTATCCCAATCGGTGTGACAACGAGGCCTTCATTTCAGAGCGCATTGACCTGACCAATGTGAACGCCTACCTGGCGAAGAAAAATGCGGAGAATCCGGAGTATGGGTACAATCTGTTTCAGGTGATGGTGACTGCGGTACTGAAAGTCATTACCCTGCGGCCCAAGATGAACCGCTTCATCGCCAACAGCACCATGTACCAGCGCAACGAGGTATCCGCCGCCTTCACGGTCAAGAAAGTTTTCTCGGACAACGGCGCGGAGGCCCTCGCTCAGATCCGTACCACCGGCGCCGAAACCTTCGATGACATCCACGACGCCATATTCCGTCAGGTTTCCCTCTGCCGCAGTGACGAGGTAGACGCCGGTACCCAGAGTCTCAATGCCGTGGCAAAGATTCCCGGCCCTCTGGCCCGGTTCGTAGGCTGGGTGGCCCGCTGGCTGGACAAGCACGGCTGGATGCCCCAGAGCGTCATCGCGGGAGATCCCTATTACTGCTCCGCAGTACTGACCAACCTGGGCTCCATCAAGCTTCACGCCGGCTATCACCACCTGACCAACTGGGGAACCTGCTCCGTATTCTGCGCCATCGGGGAAGCCAAAAAACGTCCCTTCTATGATGACGACGGCACGGTGCACATGAAGGACAGCGTGGATATCGGCCTGACCATTGACGAGCGTCTGGCTGACGGCTACTATTACTCCCGCACCGTGGCGCTGCTGAAAAAGCTGCTGGAGCATCCGCAACTGCTGGAGCTTCCCCTCAGCCAGGAGGTAGATTACTGATGATTTCCGCAAAGACACCGTGGAAGGACTGCATGGGCGACACCCCCATGCACCTGGAATATTTTGAAGGCTCCATGTTTGAAGCAGTGGAAGCCATTGCCAGAAAATATCCCAAGAATGTGGCGTTTGACTTCATGGGCAAGTCCACCACCTACAAAGAACTGGTAGAGCAGGTCGAGTGCTGCGCCAAGGCACTGAAGACCATCGGCGTCCGGGAGGGCGACAAGGTTACCATCGCCATGCCCAACTGCCCCCAGGCCATTTACCTGTTCTATGCGGTGAATCTGGTGGGGGGCATTGCGAACATGATCCACCCCCTCTCCGCAGAGAAGGAGATTGAATTTTACCTCAACGACTCCGACAGCATCACCGCCATTACCCTGGACCAGTTTTACCACAAGTTTGAGGCCATCCGGAAAAACACCAAGCTTGTCAACATCATCATTGCCAGCATCCGGGACGCCCTCGCGGAGCCCATCCGCTCGGGCTATATGCTGACCGAGGGACGGAAAATTCAAAAAATCCCGGAGGATGCCCCGGTAATCCGCTGGAAGGACTTCATGCGTCTGAGCCGCTGCTGCTTCTACAATTACAAGGTGCAGCGCACCGGCGACGCCCCCGCCGTGATTCTCTACTCCGGCGGCACCACCGGCACCACCAAGGGCATCCTGCTGACCAACAAGAATTTCAACGCTCTGGGCCAGCAGGTCATCGCCGCCAACCCCATGTTCCGCCCCGGGGACAAAATGCTGGCTGCCATGCCCATTTTTCACGGCTTCGGCCTGGGGGTGTGCATCCATACCATGCTGACCCAGGGCGGCCGCTGCATTCTGGTGCCTCGGTTCACGCCCAAGTCCTACGCAAAGGATTTGGTAAAAAAACGCTGCAATTTTGTGGCAGGCGTTCCCACCCTGTACGAGGCCCTGCTGCGGCTTTCGGACATGGACGGCGCGGACCTCAGCTGCCTGAAGGGGGTATTCTCCGGCGGCGACAGTCTGTCCATTGAGCTGAAAAAGAAGCTTGACAAATTCCTGTACGATCACAAAGCCACCGTCCAGGTGCGGGAGGGGTACGGCACCACAGAAACCGTCACCGCCTGCTGCCTGACCCCCAGCCATATGTATAAGGAGGGCTCCATCGGCCTTCCCTTCCCGGACACCTATATCAAAATTGTGGTGCCGGGGACAGACAAGGAGCTGCCCTATGGGGAAGAAGGGGAAATCCTCCTGGCAGGCCCTACGGTTATGCGGGAATATGTACATCATCCCGTGGAAACCGCCCAGGTGCTGCGTACCCACGCCGACGGTCTGACCTGGGTGTACACCGGAGATCTGGGCAGCATGGACGCTCAGGGCTTTGTCTATTTCAGGGGCCGGGCCAAGCGGATGATTGTCACCTCCGGCTACAACGTCTACCCTGCCCAGATTGAGAACATCCTGGACGCCAACGAGCTGGTGCAGATGAGCTGCGTCATCGGCGTTCCGGATTCCTATAAAATGCAGAAGGTCAAAGCGTTCATTAAGCTTGCCCCCGGCGTGGAGGCCAACGACGCCACCAAGCAGGCCATAATGGCATACTGCCGCAAGCATATCGCCAAATATGCCATGCCCTATGACATTGAGTTCCGGGATGATATGCCCAAAACCCTGGTCGGTAAAGTCGCCTACCGGGTCCTGGAGGAAGAGGAATCCAGGAAAGCCGGTGAAGTGGAACCGGCTCAGCCCTGAATTCTCCCAATACTGCAGTCAAAACACAAAAGCCCCGCCGTTTTCACAAGGGAAATGGCGGGGTTTTTGGGGCCTAGTGACCCGCCTTTAACAGGCGGTCTTCTCGTTACAAAGACACCTCAAGAAATTTTATGGTGTCTCGTAAATTGCTATAAACTGAAGATGCGGATGAAATCCCCCGGCTCAAATAGGACAGAAGGCAAACATTGTACGCATTTGAAGAACGCACAAAGATCATAGAACTCCATATTCACCCCGACTGCAGGAAGGGTGCTGTCATCCATACACTGTGGCACCCCTCCCACTCGGGGTTTGGGAATTGGTATTTGGAAATTCGTCCCGAAATGTCTGAAATTCTGTACCGGAGCCTCCATACTGCATCGTCGAACCAAAAGTAGCTCACCGATTTAACGGAATTTTCCCTTCCGGCCAGCTGGGTACATCAATCTCCGGTTATTGACTGCTTTGGCAGTTGGTGTACAGCTGGCAAAGAATATGCTTAAGAATGATTCGCAAAGCGGGGAAGCATCCTCAATCTGCGGCGGATTCGTATTCTGCAATCGGCTTCATGTCCAGCTGAATTGTGGGGTAGGAAGCAAGATACAGGTTGTAGTCCGCTTCCGAAATTTCAAACCATTCTGTGCTGTTGACTCCGCCATCCGGGCTGGTGTACCAGTTTGTGCCGTCGGAGAGCAGCACCACAAACACATCCAGTCCATTTTCTGTGAGGGAGTAGAAATAGTGGCGCACATTGGTTTCTTCCGTCACAATCCGGAGGATGACTGTGTTTCCACACCAATATATCCCACCTGTTTCATAAAAATTGACCAGCTCATAGGTTTGGTTGTTGCGGATGGTCAGAATGGTGCTGATGCTGTCTTCCGTTCCCAGCAGCAGTTCCGGGCTGCCGTCTCCGGTGACGTCCAGGAAGGTATAGTAATGGGAGAGGGTCTGGTCCGGGTTGGCCTGCAAATCCTTCAGAATCGTGTCAAAATCTTTCTGAACAAATGGCTTGGACGATTCAAAATTCCCATCCGGGAAGAAGTCGGTGATGGGGAGCTTCTTCAGCTCCGAAGGATATAGGAAATTGGACCAGATTCCCTGGTAAGTTTCTTCGGAAACGGATTCCCAGGTCATGCCCTCCTCTGCCAGCTGCACCACGGTTTTTCCCCTGGCGTTGGTGCAGCGGTAATTGGGATTTTCCCAATCGGTGTCCGGGTCATAGCGCAGGTATTCCCGATAGATCAGCTGGTCCCCCTGTAATTCCAGGAAAGCGAAGAATGTCTGATTTCCCACATTTTTGGTGGTCTGAACCAGGTATTCTCCGTCCTCGGACCGGTAAAGCGCAAAGCCGTTGGGGTAGGAGATGGAATCCAGCACAATCACCTTCCCCTGGGAAATGGTCATCAGAGCCCGATACTGGCTGCCTTCGGCATAGGCCAGTTCCTGGATGCCGTCGCCATTCAGATCCAGCAGGGTATAATACCGATCATCCACTGTGTTGATATAGTTTGGGATGAATTCCTCATAGGTAGCGTATTGGTACTGCGCCTGGACGGATTCCCGCTCCGCTTCCAGTGCGGCCAGCTGCTGCGCTGCCTGTTCTTCGGCGAAGGCGGTATCCGCAGGCTGGGATTGGAAGGTAAAGTCAAAGTCCTCGGCGATGGCCTCCAGTTCCTCCTGCCCCAGTGCTGCATACAGATAGACGCTCAGGAATGTATCCGGCTGGTCGGCGAGAATCAAAGAGCGCTCCGGGCCAACCGCCAGCAGCAGATTGGCTCCGTTGCGGGTGGTGTAATTCCACTGCTGGTAACTGTCTATATCCGTTATGGCAATGTAGAAATTGCAGAAGGACTGCTTGCGCATACACCAGTAACGGAATTCCGACTGGGTGGCGGAAGCCTGTCCCCATAGAGTGAAGCTTCCATCCGCGTAATAGAGGTTTTCTCCCCAAAGCTGATACTGGTTCGCAGGTTCCGCAGCAAAGATGCTGCGGATTCCCACCGCCCGGTATAATTCCTCCGCCGTTCCCTGATAGCTCTGACCCATCAGGTTCAGGTCGTATTTCCGGCAGAGTTCGTCCACCTTGTTGACCATTTCTTCGGTGTAGCAGGCATAAGGCTGGTAAGCTTCCGGCTCCACGTAATCGTCATAACGTGCATTTTCCAGAAGACTTCCGTCGGTGTCATAAGTGTCCAGGAATTCAAACCATTCCTTTGTGGCCTGATATCCGGGGCTGCCTGTAAAGCCCTGCAAGGACAGGCGGTATGCAGGCTGCTCCCACACCGAGGTGGTATCAAAAATCAAATCCTTCATGCTCCACACATAAACTGCGCAGCCAACCAGCATGAGCATCAGAACAACAATTGCTGCAATCAGAATCAGGCGGCGCTTGTGAAGCGGAATGGTCCGGGAGCGGGCTTCTCCTGTACGCAGGTTCTGCGCCTGCAAAACATATTCATTTTTTACGTTTCCCAAAAGGGACAGCAATTCAAGGCTTGTCATCTCAGGCCCTCCTTTTCCAAGTGGGCGCCCAGCCGTTTGCGAATCCGATAAAGCATGGACTTTACCTTACTCACAGAAAAGCCGGATTTTTCTGCAATTTCCTCGGTAGAATCCAGGTACCAATACCGGCAGACAAACACATTGCGCTCCGTGTCATTCAGCGTTCCCAGGAAGCGGTTCAGACTGGCCAGGATTTCCCGGCGGATGGCCTTCTCTTCTGCGCTTTCTTCCCCGCTGACGCACTCCTGCA
>CALXFW010000126.1 GCA_944387685.1 uncultured Oscillospiraceae bacterium | reverse complement strand
AATATCCCTGCGGGGAATGGGCAAAATATGCCTGAAAGCCGTCAACGGTCAGACGAAAAAAGGCCGGATTTCCGTGGTCATTGACCGCTATATATGAGGTGATTCCTATGAAAATGGATGAAGTAATTGCAAGAATCAACGAGCTGGCTCACAAAGCCAAGGTAGAGCCCCTGACCCCGGAGGAATTGACAGAACGGGATAAGCTCCGCCGGATTTACATTGACTCCGTAAAGGCCAACCTGACGGGACAGCTGGAAAATACCTACATTGTCTATCCCGACGGTACCAAAAAGAAGGTAAGTCACAAGTAAACAAAAATGGGCTGCCCAGAGGGCAGCCCTTCTTTGTTACTGGCCGCAGCCGCAGGTTTTGGTGGTGGTGTAGCCGCAGGAGCAGCCGCAGTCCCCATCCTTCCGGTCGCAGGTTGTAGGATTGAACCGCTCCGTGGGGAAGGGAATCCGGGAGAACATCTCGCAGGGGTCCTCGGCGCAGCCGGGATTCTCGCAGCAGACCTTGGTGGGCATACTGTAAGATACCACCGGCACCACCAGCTGCACATCCCGCTCCAGCCGGATTACCGAGAACTGGCCCAGGGTGACGTACAGCCGGCGGCTCTCCCCATCCAGCACCAGCTGCTCGTCAAAGAGCTTGCAGACGCACTGGGGAATCTGCTCCTGGCAGGTGTCGTGGCAGCAGCCGCAGTCCCGCACATCCTTTACCTGAGAGCACAGCACCATGGGGTCCAGCACCTCCACCACCGCCGTGGGCAGATTGGTGCTGTATACGCTGCAACCATCCTGCCCATCCAGAACGGTGTTGCTGGTGAAGATGTGGGCGGTGCTTTCCTCGCCGCACAGCACCGCCTGCTTGGAAAATACCGCCAGGCCGTACAAGGTGGTGGGACGGCAGCCGCCCACGGTGGCGTCTGCCAGCACCCGGTAGTAATAGGTTACATTCACACAGTAGTGATTCCGGTCAAAGGCCACCGGCTCCACATCAATATAGGTATAAATCAGCTCGGCGCACCGCACCTTGGTGCAGGCCGCCGTGTCCAGAATTGCCTGAGAACCCTTGGTCAGGTAGACCCGCAGCCCTTCGATACAATCCTTATCCCGGCAGCTGTCGGTGATTTTTCGTGTATGGATGGACAGCGTGGAACTGTCCTGTCCGCATTGGGACACTGCATTACAGTTATCTGCCATGATTTTCGTTACCTCCCCATTTGGATTTGGACGAAGCATTTCGCTTACAGGACAGTTTATGCCCCAGAGTCCAGTCTGTGCGAAGTTTGTCAAGACCCCTTCCAAATTTTCAGCAGAGTTTACAATCTCTTGGGGCCTTATCTTCCCCGGCAAAGGGTTTCTTCCTTGGGGTGTTTCCATAATGTTTTGGGCGGAATGGGATTTTCCCGGGGAAAGGGGCCAATCCCCGGTGGATTCCATGTTTCCGCAGCATTTTTCCTCAGGGCCGGCATCGAAATTTCCGGGGTAAAATTGCACAATAGGGAATTTTGGAAGTTCCCTTTTGCCTCTTGAAAAAAGCCCAGGAATATGTATAATATGACTTGCGCATCTAAATATAGGTGTATTCTGAAATCCAACCACAATATATTGTGTGTTCCCTTAGAAAGACACAGGAGGAGCCCCTATGAAGATTATTAAGCGAAACGGTGCGGAGGCGGTTTTCGACATTCAGAAAATCATCACCGCCATCACCAAGGCCAATGCCGCTGTGGAGGAGAGCGTCCGCATGACCCCTTTGCAGATTCAGCGGATTGCCAGCCGGGTACAGATTTGCTGCGACGAGATGGGCAGAAGCCCCGCCGTGGAGGAAATCCAGGATCTGGTGGAAAAGGAGATTATGTCCCACGGTGCTTATGAAGTAGCCAAGGAGTACATCACCTACCGCTACACCAGAAGCCTGCTCCGTCAGGCCAACACCACCGACGACCGGATTCTCAGCCTCATTGAGTGCAACAACGAGGAAGTGAAGCAGGAAAACGCCAACAAGAATCCCACCATCAACGCCGTGCAGCGGGACTACATGGCCGGCGAGGTTTCCAAGGACATTACCAGCCGGATTCTCCTGCCCCGGGAGATTGTGGATGCTCACAAGGCCGGTATCATCCACTTCCACGACGCAGACTACTATGCTCAGCATATGCACAACTGCGATCTGGTAAACCTGGAGGATATGCTGCAAAACGGCACCGTCATCTCCGGCACCCTCATCGAAAAGCCCCATTCCTTCTCCACTGCCTGCAACATCGCCACCCAGATCATTGCCCAGGTGGCTTCCAACCAGTACGGCGGTCAGTCCATCAGCCTGACCCATCTGGCTCCCTTTGTTCAGGTGAGTCGGGAGAAGATTCGCAAGGTGGTGGAAAAGGAGCTGGAAACCCTGGGCGTCCATCCCGAGGAGGCCACCATCGCCAAGCTGGTGGAGGATCGGCTCCGGGACGAGGTAAGCCGGGGCGTACAGACCATCCAGTACCAGGTGGTTACCCTTATGACCACCAACGGTCAGGCTCCCTTCATCACCGTGTTCATGTATCTCAACGAAGCCCGGAATCCCCAGGAGAAGCAGGATCTGGCTCTCATCATTGAGGAGATGCTCCGGCAGCGGTACGAGGGCGTGAAGAATGAAAAGGGCGTGTGGATCACCCCCGCCTTCCCCAAGCTCATCTATGTGCTGGAGGAGGACAACATCACCGAGGACTCCCCCTACTGGTATCTGACCCGGCTGGCCGCCCAGTGCACCGCCAAGCGGATGGTACCGGACTACATCAGCGAGAAGAAGATGCTGGAGCTGAAGGTTGACAAGAACGGCGAAGGCCACTGCTACACCTGCATGGGCTGCCGCTCCTTCCTGACCCCCTATGTGGATGAAAACGGCAAGCCCAAGTATTACGGCCGGTTCAATCAGGGTGTGGTCACCATCAATCTGGTGGATGTGGCCCTGTCCTCCGGCAAGGACGAGAAGAAGTTCTGGGAGATTTTTGACGAGCGGCTGGAGCTGTGCCATCAGGCCCTTATGTGCCGCCACAACCGCCTGAAGGGCACCCTCTCTGACGCTGCCCCCATTTTGTGGCAGTACGGCGCTCTGGCCCGGCTCAAGAAGGGCGAGCCCATCGATAAGCTCCTCTACGGCGGCTACTCCACCATCAGCCTGGGCTATGCCGGTCTTTATGAGTGCGTCAAGTACATGACCGGCCGCTCCCACACCGACCCGGAGGCCAAGCCCTTTGCCCTGAAGGTCATGCAGCACATGAACGATGCCTGCAAGGGCTGGAAGGCGGCGCACAACATCGACTTCTCCCTCTATGGCACCCCCCTGGAGTCCACCACCTACAAGTTTGCCAAGTGTCTGCAAAACCGCTTCGGCATGGTTCCCGGCATTACCGATAAGAATTACATCACCAATTCCTATCACGTCCATGTGTCCGAGGAGATTGACGCTTTTACCAAGCTGTCCTTCGAGGCGGAGTTCCAGCAGCTCAGCCCCGGCGGCGCCATCAGCTATGTGGAAGTGCCCAATATGCAGCAGAACATCGATGCGGTGCTCCAGCTCATGAAGTTCATCTACGACAACATCATGTATGCGGAGCTGAACACCAAGAGCGACTACTGCCAGGTCTGCGGCTATGACGGCGAAATCCAGATTCAGGAGGACGACGGCAAGCTGGTGTGGGTCTGCCCCCAGTGCGGCAACACCGACCAGAACAAGATGAATGTGGCCCGGCGTACCTGCGGCTATATCGGCACCCAGTTCTGGAACCAGGGCCGTACCCAGGAGATCAAGGACCGGGTCCTGCACCTATAACCCCTTTCTTTTCAAGGGAAGCGCTTTTTGCAGCGCTTCCCTTTTCCTGTGCTTCTCTTCCGGCGGAATTGTCTGCACTTCCCGCCCTGCCCTGCATAAACTGTCCTATAAGCGCTGTGCTTATTCTCATTTCGGGAGGTATTCCAATGGCAGAGCAAAAAAGGGACACCCTGCGCTGCGATCCCCAGGATCTGCGCCAGGCCATGTCCATTCACACCCGAAAGATTACCGACTCCTGTCGGGACAAAGATTGTATCGAGGACCTTCGGGTATACTTAACCACCGGTTCCCAGGCCATTCTGGACAACGCCACCAACGCCCGGGTGCGCTGCGCCGAGCTGCTGTACACCTACATGGATGTGGAGCCGGTGGCTTTTGACCGGAACCACTACTGCATCGACATCACCTTCTACTACCGGATTCTGGCGGACGCGGTGGTTGGGGTGTCCCGTCCCGCCACCCTGTACGGACTGGCGGTGTTCAGCAAGCGGGCGGTGCTGTGCGGTGAGGACAGCCGGGCCCACATCTATCGCAGCGACACCCGCATCGGGGAGCCCGACGGGCTGAGCCGAATCTGTGCCAATCTTCCCACCGCCGTGGTGGAGGTGCTGGACCCCATGGTACTCAGCTCCAAGGTCAAGGACATATGCGACTGCGGCTGCGGCGAATGCCTGGCCCAGATTCCCGCCGCCATCCGCAGCCAGTTTGACGAGGAACTGGTGCTCTCCGGGGACCGCCGGCGGCTGTTCGTCACGCTGGGGCAGTTCTCCATCGTCCGGCTGGAGCGGGACGCCCAGCTGGTGGTGCCGGTGCTGGAATATGCCATTCCCTGCAAGGAATGCTGTGATGCCCCGGGCGGCGGAGAGGACCCCTGCGAAATGTTCAGCCGGATTCCTTTCCCCGCGGGAGAGTTTGCCCCCAAATGCTGCGATGAAAAGCAGGACGGAGATTCCTGTTACCAAACCTGCTGATGAAAAAAAGGGAAGGCGTTTGCCTTCCCTTTTTTTCGTTTTGGCTATTGACTTTTTTATATCAATTTGATATCATAAAAGCAGATACAATCCTATCCAATGGAGGAAACAGCTATGACAGAAAAAGTGCTGACAAACAAGAAAAACGGCCTGTTCATGCTTCTGGTATCCCTGGTCATGCTCATTGGCGGACTGATCGGTTTCTTTGCCCTGGTGGACCGCAATCCGCTGGTGGGCTGCCTGTGCGGTCTGGCTGCCATCGCGGCAGGCTTCCTGCTGGCAGGTCTGCGGGTGCTGCGGCCTCAGGAGGCCCTGGTGCTGACCCTGTTCGGCAGCTATGTCGGGACTCTGAAGGGAGAGGGCTTCTACTGGGTCAATCCCTTCTGCACCGGTGTCAACCCCGCCGCTTTCACCCAGCTGAATCAGAGCGGAGACGTGAAGGCCCCCCGGACCGGGGACAACATGGGCAAAAAAATGTCCCTGAAAATCATGACCCTCAGCAACAACAAGCAGAAAATCAACGACTGTCTGGGCAATCCGGTGGAAATCGGCATTGCCGTCATGTGGCGGGTGGTGGACACCGCCAAGGCCGCCTTCCAGGTGGACAACTACAAAGCCTTCCTCTCTCTGCAGTGTGACAGCGCCCTGCGCAACATTGTGCGAATCTACCCCTATGACTCCGCCCCCAATGTGGACACCACCGGCGACGGTCTGGCGGATGACGGCAGCCTGCGGGGCTCCAGTGAGGTAGTCGCTCAAAGAATCAAAGCGGAAATCCAGTCCCGGGTGGAGGAAGCCGGCCTGGAGATTGTGGACGCCCGGATTACTTACCTGGCCTATGCCCCGGAAATCGCTGCGGTGATGCTTCAGCGGCAGCAGGCCAGCGCCGTAGTGGACGCCCGGAAGCTGATTGTGGACGGCGCCGTGAGTATGGTGGAAATAGCTCTGGAGCGGCTGAAGGACAATGGGGTGGTATACCTGGACGAGGAGCGGAAGGCCGCCATGGTTTCCAACCTGCTGGTGGTGCTCTGCGGCAACAAGGAAGCCCAGCCCATTGTCAACTCCGGCTCCCTGTATTGACCTATGACAGCGGCAGCGAAGAAGGAAGGCCCCCTGCGCCTTGCCCCGGAAAAACAGAAAAAGCAGGTGCCCCTGCGGTTGTCGCCCGCGCTGTACAACGACATCGCCGCCTGGGCAGAAGATGACTTCCGCAGCGTCAACGGGCAGATCGAGTATCTGCTCAGCGAATGTGTGAAACAGCATCGGAAAAACGGCGCATATGTGTCCGAAGACCTGGATAAGCCCCTGGAACTGAATTTTTCAAAGGAGGATTGACCATGCCTCAGGTGTGCCTGAACTGTCAGTTTGTTTCGTCTCTGGCCAGCGCCTGCTCCAACCTGAAAAAGAGCCGGAATGCAGGCGAGCCGGAGCAGTGCGGCTCTGCCCAGGTGCTCTCCCGCCGGGTGGAGCGCCGCCAGGAGGTTCTGGAGCGTGGCTCCAGCCTTTGGCGGTTTCTCGTCCGGTTCCGTCTGGAGGACGGCACGGAACCGGAACTGGAGGTTCGCGAGGAGGCCTACGGCGCTCTGAAAGAGGATGCCTGCTTCCGGATTACCTGGCAGGCAGATCAGCTCAAGGCTTTCTCCGATATCTGAACAATTTGCGCCGGTGGGGCGTTTCCCCCACCGGCGCTTGTTTTTTGGTTACTGCTGGCTCCGCATGGCCCGCTTCCGGGCGATGTTGATGGGGCCCTCCTGCATACTGTTGATCCAGGCCAGGCTCTTGCCCGCACCGTAGGCCGTGCAGGAATCCGGGTCGTCCGCCAGAATGCAGGCGATGCCGGTGCGCTCCATAAGCAGCAGATCCATGCCCCAGATCTGGCCGCAGCCCCCGGTGATGGTGATGCCGTTCTCGGAAATGTCCGATACCAGTTCCGGGCTGGCCTGCTCCATAACGGAGAGCACTTCCTCGGCAATCTGCCGGGCAGGACGGCGGAGCACCTCGTAAATCTCGTTGGAGGTCAGGGTAACCACCTTGGGCATACCGGTCTTGTAGTCCCGGCCCTTGACGTTCATGCTGCGCTCCTCATCCCGGGGGTAGACCTGACCGATCTGGATTTTCACACTCTCCGCCGTTACCTGGCCGATCACCACACCGTGCTGGCGGCGGACATAGCGGGCAATCATTTCATCAAAGTAGTTGCCGGCAATTTTCAGGGAAGAGGAAACCGCCACCCCGTTCATGCTGAGGATGGCAATATCCGTGGTACCGCCGCCGATATCCACCACCAGGTGGCCGCTGGCGCCCCGGATATCCAGGCCTGCGCCCAGACCGGCCGCAAGGGGCTCTTCAATCAGGAACACACGGCGGGCTCCGGCTTCAATGGCGGCGTTGATCACGCTGCGCTCCTCCACCTCGGACACGCCGGAGGGAACGGACACCACCACGCGGGGCTTGGGGGTGAACAGACCGGCCTTGGTAGCGGTTTTGAACATCTCCTGGAGCATCCGGACGGTCATCTCATGGTCGGAAACAATGCCGTCCTTCAGCGGGTGCATGGCCACCACGTTGCCGGGGGTACGGCCCAGCATATTCCGGGCAGCGGCGCCCACCTGGAGAATCTTGCCGGTGTTCTTGTCCACCGCCACCACGGAGGGCTCCCGGACCACCAGGCCCTTGCCGTCGGCGTAAATCAGCACATTACAGGTACCCAGGTCCACGCCCAGGTCATTGGAAAACATAGAAAACAGAGACATATAGACACCTTTACTTTCGTGCCGCCGCAACTGCGGCGCAATGTACTTCCTTGGCTCCGGCTGTCAGCAGCACCCTGGCTGCCTCCCCGGCGGTTGCTCCGGTGGTCAGGACATCGTCCAGCAGCAGAATTCGCTTGCCGGAAAGTGCCTGTCCCTCCCGGACCCGGTAGACGCCCAGCACGTTGGCCCGGCGCTGGGCCGGATCGTGGAGGCCGGATTGGGGACGATTGTGGCGAACCTTCTTCAGCAGGGGCACCGGCGTCATGCCCAACTCCCTGCCCACCGCCCGGGCAATCAGAGAAACCTGATCGTAGCCCCGGGTCAGCCGCCGCAGCCGGCTCACCGGGACCCAGGTCAGCAGATCAAACCCCTCCGGATGCTGCTGCAGCAGCTTCATAGCCAGCAGACGGCCGTATGCCGGGGCCAAAGCCCGGGCATGATAGAACTTATAACGCAGAATGCTCCTTCTTACGTTCCCTTCATAGTACCAGACAGCGGTGAAACTGTCAAGAAATTGCAGCTTAGTTTTCCGATTTGCATAGTCAGGCGCCTCAATCCGGCAGTTTTTGCACAAATCCGTCTGACCGGGTTCCAAAATGGCGCCGCACAGAACGCACTTTCTGGGAAACAGCAGCTCCATCAGCCAATGATACAGTTTCATTCCACTTTCCCCTGGAGCCGGAGCTTCAGCCCGGTATAGCGCCGGTTTTTTGTGGCGTTGTTCACCATGGCCGCCACCGTTTCCTCCCGCCCCACCACAATCAGCAGTTCCCGGGCCCGGGTAATGGCGGTGTAGAGAATGCTCCGGCTGAGCAGATAGGGAGAGCCGTTCCAGGCAGTGAGAATCACCGCCCGGTACTCGCTGCCCTGGCTTTTGTGCACGGTCATGGCATAGGCAGGCTCCAATTCATTGAGCTGGGTGAAATCGTACACCGCCTCCCGGTCATCAAACACCAGGGTCATGGTCTCCGCTCCGGTGTCAATCTCCCGGATGGTACCCACGTCCCCGTTGAAAATGCCGGTGCCCATGGCGCTGCCGTCCAGGGTCTTCCAGACGATGTCATAGTTGTTGCGAATCTGCATCACCCGGTCCCCCTCCCGGAACAGGAACTCCCCGAAGGAACGTTCCTTTTTTTCCGGGGCAGGCGGATTCAGCGCCGCCTGGAGAAGCTTGTTCAGGTTCACCGTGCCCACGCCCCCCTTCCGGGTGGGGCAGAGCACCTGAATCTGCTCCGGCGGGATACCCATATTCTGGGGCAGCCGGGTGGTGCACAGGTCCCGGATCAGCTGGGCCACCCCTTCCTCGCTGCCGCGCCGGAGGAAGAAGAAGTCACTGTTCACCGTTTTCAGGTCCGGCAGCTCCCCCCGGTTCACCCGGTGGGCATTCATCACAATCAGGCTCTTCTGGGCCTGGCGGAAAATCTCCGTCAGCCGCACCGCCGGAAGCACTCCGCTGCGGAGCATATCGCTGAAGGGAAAACCCGGCCCCACCGGGGGCAGCTGGTCCGGGTCACCCACCAGAATCAGCCGCTTGCCCTGGGGAATGGCCCGGAGCAGAGCGTACAGCAGCTCCACATCCACCATGGACATCTCGTCCACAATAACGGCATCCGCCTTCAGAGGGTTGTCCTCGTCCCGGGCGAACACCATATTGCCAGTATTGGGGTCAATTCCCGCCTCCAGGAGGCGGTGGATGGTGGAAGCATCCTCCCCTGTAACCTCTGTCAGCCGCTTGGCCGCCCGGCCGGTGGGCGCCGCCAGCAGGCAGCGCAGCTGCATCTGCCCCAGCAGGGAGAGAATACCCCGCAGAATGGTGGTCTTGCCGGTGCCGGGGCCGCCGGTAATCAGTAGCAGGCCCATGCCCGCCGCCTCCCGGATGGCCTGCTTTTGCTCTTCGGAGTATTCGACGCCGCTCTCCTGCTCCGCCGCCCGGATTTTCTTTTCCAGACCATGGGGCGCTGGGAAGGTCTGTGCCGCAAAGGCCAGCAGCCGCTGGGCGCAGGTCTGCTCCGCCTCAAACAGCCGGGGCAGATAAATCACCGAAATTCCCGCCAGCTTCTGCCGCACCAGGCGGTCCGCCTCCAGCAGCCGCTCTGCTCCCTGGCCCACCGCCTCCGGCTCCACATTCAGCAGCTGAGCGGTGGCGGGAATCAGCTTTTCCTCCGGCAGGAAGCTGTGACCGCCGGAGAGATTGTAATGCAGTTCAAACAGGATTCCCGCCTCAATCCGGCGGGGATCATCTCCCGCCACCCCCAGCTCGATGGCAAACCGGTCCACCGCCCCGAAAGGCGCCTCCAGCCCCTCGTCCATCAGCAGGTAGGGGTCGTCATACAGCAGCTCCATGGTGCTGTCTCCGTACAGCTTGTAGGCCCGAACCGCCAAATCCGCAGGCAGCTGGTGGGAGGCAAAAAATTCCAGCAGCTGGCGCATCCCCACCTGGAGCCGGAATTCCTCTCCGATGGCCCGGGCCTTCTCCCGGGAGATTCCGGGAATCTGGGCCAGCCGCTCCGGCTCCCGCTCCATCACGGTCAGCGTATCCACGCCAAACTGCTCCACAATCCGGGCAGCCATCTTCGGGCCGATGCCCTTGATGACCCGGCTGCTGAGATAGCTCATAATCTCCATGGCGGTCTGGGGCATCAGCCGCTCCAGAAACTCCGCCTCAAACTGGCGGCCATAGCTGGCATGGCTGCTCCATCTGCCGGTAACCAGCAGCCGCTCCCCCACCGCGGGCATGGGAATGGTTCCCACCACAGTGACGTTCTGTCCGCCGCCCACGCTCAGGCGCAGCACCGCATAGCCGTTGTCATAGTTCTGATAGACAACGGCGCTGATGGCCCCCTGTATCATTTCCAAATCTTCCGTCAAGTCGTTTCCGCTCCCATTCCCAGCCTGCCGGGCAGCTCCGCCAGACTGCACACTTCAATTTCCCGCTGGGCCAGCCACATCCGCTGTCTTTCCTCCAGCGCCTCCGCCACCACCAGCATGGGGCAGCGCACCAATCCCAGGCTCCGCAGCCACAGGTACAGGGGGACAAAGCCCCACTGCCCTGGCACGCCCCGGTAAATCAGGATTCCCTCCCGGCATGCCGGCAGCATCCAGCCGAACAGGCACCACAAAACACTGAGCAGACCCACGGCGGCAAAAAACGCCGCCACCGCATATCCCGCCACGGCAGATCACCTCAGGACAGTATATGAAGCCCCTGGGGTTTTGGTTCCAATTGCCTACATTCTACAACATTTCCCGGAAAAAGAAAAGTCCCCTTCCCGGAATATCTGCCGGATTTGCCGCAAAGGGTGGCAGTCTATGTAAAATTTACAAATACCTCTTGCAACGGTACACTTTTTCGGTTATAATAATCAGGTAATCATTCCAAAAATATCGTTTGCCAACGGTATGAAGAGGACAGGTCCATTATGAAACTGTTGAGTCTGCTGATGTGGGTGGGCCAGTTCGGCTTTTCCGTGGTGTTTCCCACCCTCTTTTTCCTGCTGCTGGCCGTCTGGCTCCGGGACCGGTTCGGTCTGGGGCTGTGGATTGTGGCGGTACTGGGCATCCTGGGTTTGCTCACATCCTTCAGCACAGCCCGCTCCTGTCTGCGCTCCATGCGCAAGGCCGCCGGGGAGGTCTCCAGTCAGGAGGAACCCCCCACCGCCTTCAACGACCATAAATAACCCTTTTGCAAAGGAACCGCTTCTATGAAACTACAGCCTGCATCCCGTAAGGAAATCCGCCGTATCACGCTGGGCACCCTGGTGTGCGACGCCATCCTGCTGGCCGCCCTGTTCCTGCTGAGTCTGGTGGGCGTGGGCAGCTTCTCTCTGGGCTCGGCCCTGCTGGGGGTGTTCTGCGGCACCCTGGTCGCCATACTGAATTTCACCATTCTGTGTCTGACGGTGCAGAGCGCCGTGGGGATGGAGAATCGCCGGAAAATGAAGGCACGATTCCAGTTCAGCTACAATGCCCGGATGCTCCTGCAGGCCGGGTGGGTGGTGGCGGCCTTCCTGATCCCGCAGATTCCCTTCTTCGCCGGAGCTCTGCCCATTCTGTTTCCCCATGTGGTAATCTACTACCTCCAGTTCACCGGCAGGCTGATGCCCAAGGAACCGGAAAAGCCCGACGAATCTCAGCCATCCTGATTTCCACCCATCCATTCCAACGTGAAGCGAGGTTTTGTTCATGGATATCTCCATCAACGGCGCAAAAATTCTGGCAACCATTGACAACGTGCCTCTGTTCGGCACCGTGCAGATCACCCAGACGCTTATAGCCAGCTGGCTGGTGCTGCTGATTATTTCCGCACTGTGCATCTGGTTGGGCTCTGGGCTGCGGGTGACCAACATCTCCCGGAAGCAGGCCCTGGCAGAGCTGGCGGCGACCAGCCTGCTGAATTTCGTGCGGGGGAATATGGGGCCGGGATTTGACCGCTACATTCCGCTGATCGGCACCATCTTCATTACCAGCGTTGTGTCCAATCTCATCAGCCTGATTGGCGTGTGGAGTCCCACCGCCGACCTGATGACGGAGCTTGCCTGGGCGTTGGTGGTGTTCGTT
>CALXFW010000125.1 GCA_944387685.1 uncultured Oscillospiraceae bacterium | reverse complement strand
AGAAGGATTCCATGCAGCTGCTGCTGGGAAAAGCGGTGTACACCGATGACATCACCCCCAAGGATGCCCTGGTGGTGAAGATTCTCCGCAGCCCCCACGCCAACGCCATGGTCCGCAGCATCAACACCGCCGTGGCAAAGAAGGTCCCCGGGGTGATGGACATTTACACCTGGGAGGACGTGCCCCAGACCCGGTTTGCCATTGCGGGGCAGACCTATCCCGAGCCCTCCCCCTACGACCGGCTGATTATTGACCGGCACGTCCGCTTCGCCGGGGATGTGGTGGCCATCATCGCGGCTGAGACAGAGAAGGCCGCGGAGAAAGCGAAAAAGCTGATTAAAGTGGAGTACGACGTCCTGGAGCCGGTGCTGGATTTCCGCACCGCCAAGGACAATCCCATTCTGGTTCACCCGGAGGAGGACTGGTGTCCTCCCTGCGATGTGGGCGGCGACCCCAAGCGGAATCTGGTGGCCAGTGAAACCAACTTCCACGGGGACGTGGACGGCGTGATGGCGGACTGCGACATCGTGCTGGACCGGACCTACCACACCAAGGCCTTCAACCAGGCCATGATGGAGACCTTCCGCACCTACACCGACCTGGACCGGTACGGGCGGCTCCACGTGATTTCCTCCACCCAGATTGTGTTCCACTGCCGCCGGATTCTCTCCCGGGCCCTGGGCATTCCCAAGAGCAAAATCCGGGTGGAAAAGCCCCGGATCGGCGGCGGCTTCGGCGCCAAGCAGACGGCGGTATGCGAGGTCTATCCTGCCTTCGTCACCCTGAAAACCGGCCGGGCGGCGGAATTGATTTACACCCGGGAGGAGGCCCAGATTGCCGGCTCTCCCCGGCATGAGATGGAAATCCGGGTCCGGCTGGGGGCCAGCAAGGACGGCAGAATCCGGGTGCTGGACCTGTACACCCTGTCCAACACCGGCGCCTACGGCGAACACGGCCCCACCACCGTGGGCCTGTCCGGCCACAAGTCCATCCCCCTGTACACCGGCGGTCTGGAAGCCTACCGCTTCAGCTATGACGTGGTCTACACCAACCACCAGGCGGCGGGGGCCTACCGGGGCTACGGCGCCACCCAGGGCATTTTCGCTCTGGAGACCACCGTCAACGAGCTGGCAGAGCAGCTGGGCATGGACCCCACGGAAATCCGGGACAAGAACATGGTGAAAGAGGGCATGGTCATGCCCGCCTACTATGGAGAAGTCGCCAACGCCTGCGCCCTGGACCGGTGCATGGAGCACTGCCGCCAGATGTTCGGCTGGGCGGAAAAGTACCCGGTGCGGGACATGGGCAATGGCAAGGTCCGGGCCGCCGGCGTGGCCATGGCCATGCAGGGCTCCTGCATCTCCCATGTGGACGTGGGCTCCGCCACGGTGAAGCTCAGCGATGACGGCACCTACAACCTGATTATCGGCGCGGCGGATATGGGTACCGGCTGCGACACCATTCTGGCCCAGATGGTGGCCGAGTGCATGGACTGCGACGTGGATGACGTGGCGGTATTCGGTGCGGACACCGATGTATCCCCCTACGATTCCGGCTCCTACGCCTCCTCTACAACCTACATCACCGGCAAGGCTGTAGAGAAGGCCTGCGCCGACCTGCGCAGGCAGATCTGCGCCGTAGCAGCGGAGATGATGAACTGCCAGCCGGAGGAAGTGGTATTCGAGGGCAAGCAGGTCCGCCGGGTGAACACCCAGCAGACCGTCAGCCTGGAGGACATCTCCTACAAGTCCCAGGTGTTCAACAACCAGGCAGTACAGGTCACCGCCACCCACTCCTCCCCCGTCTCCCCCCCGCCCTACATGGTGGGCATGGTGGAAATCGAGCTGGACAAGGAAACCGGCCTGGTAACCATTCTGGACTACATGGCGGTGGTAGACTGCGGCATTCCCGTGAATCCGGCCCTGGCCCGGACCCAGACCGAGGGCGGCATTGTTCAGGGCATCGGCCACACCTTGATGGAGAACGTGACCTACGACAGCAAGGGCCGCCCCATGGAGTCCTCGTTTATGCAGTACAAGCTGCCCACCCGGCTGGATATGGGCAGGCTGCGGGTGGAGTTCGAGCACAGCTACGAGCCCACCGGCCCCTTCGGCGCCAAGTCCATCGGGGAAATCGTCATCAACACCCCGGCTCCCGCCATTGCCCACGCCATTTACCGGGCAACCGGCGTCTGGCACCGGGAGCTGCCCATCACCCCGGAAAACGTGGCTATGAGCCTTCCGGAAAACCAATAACCCATATGCAGAAACGGCGCACCGATTTGCTCGGTGCGCCGCATTTTTCAGTTCTTGTGATCCTCTGTCACCGCGCCGGAGCGGTAGGCCTCCAGCAGCAGCATCAAATCCTCCACCCGGGTCTGCAATTCCGCCCCTTCGTCGGTCTGGCTGATCCGCATCCGGGTCTCCAGATTTTCAAAAATCACGCTCTCATTTTCAATGTCGTCATTGTTGTGCAGGGCGTTGTACTTTCCGGCAAAGGGCTGATGGGACACAATCCGCAGCTGCCGGGAGTTGAAAATCAGGGTATAGCCCGCAATCCCCGAGGTGGGCTGGTAGGCCTTGCTGAAGCCGCCATCAATGACGATCAGCTTGCCGCCGCCCTTCACCGGGCTCTCGCCCTTGCGGACCTTCACCGGCACATGGCCGTTGATGATGTGACAGTGCTTGCCAACCAATCCGAACTCCGCCAGCAGCATTTCGCACACCGCCGGGTCCTGGTAATAGGTGTAGTAGGCATTTTTCGGCTCCGCCCAGGTCTTTTCGTCTTCGATAAACCGGCGCTCGAAGGTGGTCATCCGGTCCCGGCCAAAGATGGGGCTGTTCCGTCCGGCCCACAGCCACCACAAGAAGTCCAGCCCAAACTGCCGCTCCGCGCTGCCCCGCTTGTCGTAGTAGGCCTTCCGGGCGGTTTTCTCCGCATAGTCCAGGAATTCCCGGCCGGAGCGCTCCTTGCCTCCAATGGTGAAGGAAAGCAGCTTCCCATCTTCTCCCATGGGGATACAGCCGTGGAACAGCAGATTGCCGTTGCTAATTTTGTACAGCCCGCCTTTGGAGTACAGGAACCGGGTGTGCTTCTGCAGCTTCTCGCTGTGGACGAAGGAGTCCGTGAGCTGGGTAATCACATGGCTTTCCTCGTCAGTCAGGGTATAGGGGTCCGCCGGGTCCACCGTGGGGAAGTCGCAGTCGGTCATGGGGTACTCTACCCCATCCACCACAACGGTTTTCTTTTCGTAGTTGATTTTGTCCAGCAGCAGCCGGTCGGCCATGCCAAACTCCGGACGGCGCAGGATTTTCTGTCCCTCCAGCTTGAACAGGATGATGGTGATGGCCTTGTACATCCGGGCAGAGAGCAGCTTGTCC
Source organism: uncultured Oscillospiraceae bacterium (assembly GCA_944387685.1). Classification (GTDB taxonomy): domain Bacteria; phylum Bacillota; class Clostridia; order Oscillospirales; family Oscillospiraceae; genus Faecousia. The sequence continues at coordinate 254 of CALXFW010000125.1, read as the reverse complement.
TTCTCGGTGTACTGATCGGCGTCGGTGCCGGTGAGCTTGACCTTGAACTGCTCGGTGTTGCAATCCCGGTAAACCTCGTTGGCAAAGATGCTCAGAGGCCGCAGGGAAATGCCGTAGCCGGTTTCGATCACATCCAGATTGTTGTAGCGGATGGAGTTGCTCAGCACCGTGGCAACCAATGTCCGGGAGCCGGAAGCGGCGCCCATCCACAAAACATCGTGGTTGCCCCACTGGATGTCCACATTCTGGGCCTC
>CALXFW010000124.1 GCA_944387685.1 uncultured Oscillospiraceae bacterium | reverse complement strand
CAGCGCCCAGTCCCAGCTGGATGATGGGGCGGCGGCCCTGATGGAGCAGACTGCCCAGGGCCAGGCCCAGCTGGAGCAGCAGCAGACGGAACTGGAGAATATGAAAACCGCCCTGCAGCTGCAGATTGTGCAGCTTGAGACCACCGCTGCCCAGCTGGAGGCCGGAATTGAGGGCCTGAAACAGATTCCGCAGCTTCGGGGGGCGGTGGCGGATGCCAAAACCCAGGCGGATGCCATTGCCCAGCTGAACCGGGACCTCCAGAATCAGACGCCCTATTCCCAGCTCCAAACCGAGGCCGCCGAGGCCGATACCGCCTTTCTGGCAGCCCAGACGGCGTTGACCGCCGCCCAGGCAGATTATGAGGCAAAGAAGCCCTTTATGACGCGGCTCTGGCGGCGGGAGACCCGGAGGGGAACCTGGCGGAGCTGGAAGCGGCAATGAATCAGGCGCAGGAAACCCTGACAAATGCCGAAGGGGAATATCAGTCCGCCCTGACCCGGCGGGATAACGCCAATCAGGCCCTGGCCAACCGGGATGCCCTGTATACCGCAGTGGGATTGGAACCGGGGACGGATCTGGCGGCGGCGGAAGCGGTCGCTCAAGTGAATTATCAGGCGGCGCAGACGGCTCTGACTGCCCTGGAAGCACAGCTGGGCCTGTCCGGCACGGACGAGAGGGAACTGAACGCCAAAATCGCTGAATATGAGACCCAGCTGGCCACGACCCAGGGGGCATTGACCGAACTGGAGAACAGTCTGGCGGGAATTGAAAGCGGGGAAACCCAGCTGAAAGACGCCCAGGCGGCTCTGGACCAGGCCAAAACCCAGGGAATGCTGGAAATCAGCATGGCCGCCGGCAAGCTGGCGGCGGGCTCTGCCTCCATTGAAATGGCCCTGACCCAGATTGAAAGCGGTCTGGAAACCCTGGAGGACAGCCGGGAGGAGGCCCTGCGTCAAGCGGACCTGAACCGGATTCTCACCATGGACCTGGTGACCCAGATTCTCACTGCCCAGAACTTTGCCATGCCCGCAGGCTATGTGGAGCAGGACGGCATCAACTACATGGTGTCCATCGGCGACGAAATCACCGACCTGGAAACCCTGGAAAATCTGCTGATTCTGGACCTGGGAATGGAGGGGCTGGACCCCATTTATCTGAAAGATGTGGCGACGGTTCTGCTCACGGACAACCGGGAGGAGACTTACGCCAAGCTCAACGGCCAGGACGCGGTGATGCTCAGCTTTGAAAAGCAGAGTATTTACTCCACTGTCGAGACCACCGACAACCTGACCGAGCGGTTCCGGGAGCTGGAAGAAGAATACCCGGGACTGAAATTCGTGGACCTGATGAACCAGGGCGACTATATCTACCTGATTGTGAACTCCATCCTCAACAGCCTGCTGCTGGGTGCGGTGTTCGCCATTCTCGTGCTGTACCTGTTTCTGCGGGACCTGCGGCCCACCTTCATCACCCTGTGCGCCATTCCCATCAGCGTGATTTTTGCCATTGTGCTGATGTATTTCTCCGGGGTGACCATCAACATGATCTCCCTGTCCGGCCTTGCCGTGGCGGTGGGCATGCTGGTGGACAACTCCGTGGTGGTCATTGAAAACATCTACCGGCTTCGGGCCAAGGGCGCCAACGTGATTCAGGCGGCGGTGTCTGGCGCATCCCAGGTGGCGGGGGCGGTGACCGCCTCCACCCTGACCACGGTGTGCGTGTTCCTGCCCATCGTGTTCGTGGAGGGCATCACCCGGCAGCTGTTTACCGACCTGGCTCTGACCATGACCTATTCTCTCATGGCCAGCCTGGTGGTGTCCCTGACGCTGGTGCCTGCCATGGCCTCCGGCATGCTGCGCAAAGAGAAAGCCACCAAGCCCGGATTCCTGGAAACCAAACTGCTGCCGGCCTATGCCCGGGCTGCTCGCTGGGCCCTGGGACACAAGACCATTGTGCTGGCGGCCTCTGCGGCTCTGCTGGTTGTGACGGGGGCGGCCAGTCTGGCAAAGGGCTTCATCTTCATGCCCACCATGGATATGCCCAATATCAGCGTATCCATTGCCATGCCGGAGGAGACCACCCGGGACCAGGCGGTGGAACTGGCCGATACGGTGCTGGAGCGGATTGCGCAGGTGGAGGGCATCGAAACCGCCGGCGCTATGATGAACACCGGACTTTCCCTGACAGGCGGTTCCTCCCAGACCAGCTACGACGTGACGGTATATGTGACGCTGACCGATGAAAATGCCTCCGGCGCGGCGGCGGGGGCCGAGATTGAAGAGCTGTGCGCCGACCTGCCCTGCACCGTTACCGCCAGCTCTGCCATGATGGATCTGTCCATGCTCACCGGCAGCGGCATCACCATGCACGTCTTTGCGGAGGACATGGACACCCTTCAGGCGGCGGCCCGGAAGGCTGCCCAGACCTTGGAGGGCGTGGAGGGCCTGACGGAGATTTCCGACGGCCTGGAGGACGCGGCCCCGGCCCTGCACATCTCCGTGGATCGGAACAAGGCCATGGCGCAGGGGCTGACGGTGGCTCAGGTGTACATGGAGCTGGCTGCGGGACTGACTGCGGACGGCACGGTGGCCTCCCTGGAGCTGGACGGAATTTCCACCGACGTGATTGTGGAGAAGCCGGAGGGGGCGGTGCTGGATGCCCAGGAGCTGCGGGACTATGTCTTTGAGGTCACCGACCAGGAGGGGGAGATTCAGGAGATTCCCCTGTCGGACTTTGCCCAGGTGGAGGAAACCACCAGCCTGACCTCCATCGGGCGGATCGGACAAAAGCGGTATCTGTCCGTCACCGCCCAGGTGCAGCCGGGATACAACGTAACCCTGCTGGCAAACCAGGTGGAGCAGGCGATGGAAAAGACCGATCTGGGCGACGGGGTGAGCTATACCTTTACCGGTGAGAACGAGAGCATTCTGGAGGCGGTGGAGCAGCTGCTGCTGATGCTGCTGCTGGGTATTCTGCTGGTGTACCTGGTGATGGTGGCCCAGTTCCAGAGCCTGCGTTCCCCCTTCATTGTGATGTTCACCATTCCACTGGCCTTCACCGGCGGATTCCTGGCCCTGCTGCTGTGCGGCATGGAGGTCAGCGTGATCTCTCTGATCGGCTTCGTGATGCTCACCGGCATTATCGTCAACAACGGCATTGTGCTGGTGGACTACATCAACCAGCTGCGCCGGGAGGGCATGGAGCGCCGGGAGGCCATTGTGGAGGCGGGCGTCACCCGGATGCGGCCCATCCTGATGACCACCGTCACCACGGTGCTGGGTCTGATCGACATGGCGGTGCGCAAAAGCGCAGGAACCACCCTGATGCAGCCCATTGCGGTGGTGTGCATCGGCGGCCTGGTGTATGCCACCCTGATGACTCTGTTCGTGGTGCCCTGTATTTACGACATGGTAAACAAGTCCGAGCTGCGCAGCGTCCGGGAAGAGGACATGAAGCTGCTGGACATCTGAATCTCAGCCGCCCCGGACATTCCGGGGCGGCGCTGCGTCCGGGGAGAATTTTCCGGATTTTTACACACAGCCCCTTGTTGTTCCCGGAATCCTTCGCTATAATACAGCTACGAGGAGAAGAAAACAGGAAAGGATGAGAGTATGGACACCAAGCGTACCTTTACGCCGGAACAGCTGCACTATCTGCGCCTGCTTTCCAAGCAGTTCCCCACCGTTCAGGAGGCGGGAACGGAGATCATCCGGCTCCAGGCGATTCTGAATCTGCCCAAGGGCACGGAGCATTTTATGTCGGATATCCATGGCGAACACGAAGCGTTTCTGCACATCCTCAACTCCGCCTCCGGCGAAGTCAAGGAGAAGCTGGAGGAGCTGTTCGGCAACGCCATGACCCAGCGGGATCGCAATGACCTGGCGACCCTGATTTACTACCCCGCCTCCAAGCTGGCCCTGGTGGCCGACGAGACGGAGGACCTGGACGAGTGGTACCGGCTGACCATCCACCGGCTGGTGGAGCTGTGCCGGTACGTGTCCACCAAGTATACCCGGCAGAAGGTCCGTTCCCTGATGCCCCCGGATTATGAGGAGATCATCGATGAACTGGTGCATCTGGCGGGGGAGGGCGGCTTCCGGCAGGACCAGTATGAGAGCATCATCGGCACCACCATTCAGATCGGCCAGGCGGCAGATGTGATTCAGGCCATCAGCCAGCTGATCAAGCGGCTGGTGGTGGACCGGCTGCACATTGTGGGCGATATTTTTGACCGGGGCCCCCGGGCGGACATTGTCATGGATTCCCTGATTGAGGCCCAGAATGTGGACA
>CALXFW010000123.1 GCA_944387685.1 uncultured Oscillospiraceae bacterium | reverse complement strand
TGACGCCTGTATTAGGCGAAAAGGCAGCCCACAACAGCAAGGTCACCTATACAATGGACTTTGTTCCAACACCTCATCAGCTGCGACATACCTATATTACCAACCTGCTCCTTGCCGGAGTTGACGTAAAGACGGTCCAATACCTCGCCGGCCATGAGCATGCAAAGATCACGCTGGACATCTATGCACACCTTACATATAACCGTCCGGAAGATCTGAAGCAGAAGATCGACCGCGCTTTCAGTAAGGTAGCAAAATGAATAAAAATCACCGTTTCAGGTGACTTTTGAGGTGACTTGACCAGTGATATGTGATTTTCTCTTAGAGTACCAACGGATTTTTCTAAAGAACAGAAAGAAATACGGCCTCAAAGCCGCCCGTCGCGCTCCCCAGTTCAGCAAGCGTTAACAGCGTTTCTGTACAAGTTATTTTTCACCGCCTCTCAGCCCTTCTTTGGGCTCTGTTTGGCAGGAAAAGTCAACTTTTGAGAGCTGTGAGTGTTCCTGGAATGTAATCCAGTTTTCTCCGAAAGGAGCAGGCAAGGAGCACACAAGGGACAACAATCGCAAGCGAATACAAAGCCATATGAAGCAGGAGATCGTTCCGCAAGGAGCGTATCTTCTGCTTTTTGCTTGTGCATTTTTTTATTTTTCTGTTAAATCTTGTTGATTGCCTCCACCAAAGTCTCAATGTCCAGGTGGGTGTAAATTCGTTCGGTGAGCGTCATGGCACCGGAGTGTCCCACAATCTTCTTGATCATGGTTTGGTCTACATGGGCTTCCGTCAGCATGGAAATACAGGTGTGCCGGGTACAGTGTGGCGTCTGGTCATATCCAAGCTGCTCCATCAGGGGCGTGAAGTAACTGTCGTAGTAGTTCCTGTAATCAAAGTGCTTTTGATCCGGCGTGTGGAGCAAATATTCACACTTAGAACCTTCGTACCACGCTTTATAAAATGGCAGTGAAACGCCGCCGTATGGACTTCTCCCATACGGCGGCAACTGTTATTGCAGCAGATTCCAGAATTCCTCTTCCGTCAGAATCGGGATGCCAAGCTCCCGGGCCTTCCGCTCCTTAGAGCCTGCGTTCTCCCCCACCACAACATAGGTGGTCTTCCGGGAAACCGCCCCGGCGGCCTTTCCACCAAAATTTTCGATGCGCTCTGTGGCCTCCTCTCGGGTAAATTTACTCAGGGCCCCGGTGAGCACAAAGGTCATCCCGGCAAACCGGGTATCCATAACCACCCGCTGACTGACAAAATTCACCCCTGCCTGTCGCAGGCGTTCCACCAGGTGCCTTGACTGCGGCTGAGAAAACCAGTCGTGGATGCTTCCAGCCGTAATTTCCCCTACATCCGGAATTGCAACCAGTTCCTCCAAGGGTGCCTCCATCAGTGCGTCCAGGCTCCCAAAAGCGGCTGCCAATACCTTTCCGGTCTTGGTGCCCACCTGCCGGATGCCCAGGGCATAGATCAGTCGGCTCAAATCCTGCTCTTTGCTGGCCTCAATGGCGGATAACAGCTTATTTGCCGCCGTAGTCCCTGACTTCCAAAGGCTGGAAACATCCTCAAATGTCAGATAATAGATATCCGCCGGAGAGTGAATCAGGTCCTTTTCAATCAGATTTTCCACAATGGACTCTCCCAGGCCCTCAATATCCATGGCATCCCGGCTGACAAAATGCGCAATGTTCCGGCTCAGCTGGGCAGGGCATTCCGCTCCGGTGCAGCGGACAAAGGCGCCGTCCTCATCCTTTTCTACCGGCGCCCCGCACACCGGGCAGACCGTGGGAAGCTGGTAAGGTTCGGACGACTCCGGCCGTTTGGACAGGTCCACTTCCAAAATCTCCGGGATGATCTCCCCTGCCTTGCGAATGCGGACTGTATCGCCGATGCGGATATCCCGCTGGGTGATGAAATCCTGGTTGTGAAGGGTGGCGTTGGTTACAGTCGTACCAGCCAGACGAACCGGACGTACCACGGCCTTGGGCGTCAAAACGCCGGTCCGCCCCACCTGCACCACAATATCCTCAATCACCGTTGGCTTGACCTCCGGGGGGTATTTGTATGCTGCCGCCCATCGCGGGAACTTGGCGGTGCTCCCCAGCCGCTCCCGCTGGGCCAGGTCATCCAGTTTGATCACCGCCCCGTCAATGTCACAGATCAGCTTCTCCCGGTTTTCGTCAATGGCGCGCACCTGATTGTCAATTTCCGAAATGGATTCCAGCTTTTTATAGGGAATAACCTTGAATTTGAGGGATTTGAGATACTCCAGGGACTGACAGTGGCTGGAAAAATCCATCCCCTCCGCCAGCTGCACATTGAACACATAGATGTCCAGTCCCCGCTTGGCCGCAATTTTCGGGTCCAGCTGACGCAGGGAACCGGCGGCGGCATTCCGGGGGTTGGCGAACAGAGGTTTTCCCAGTTCTTCCTGACGGGCATTCAGCTTTTCAAAGCTCTTTTTGGGCATGAACACCTCCCCCCGGACAATCAGCCGGGCAGGAGCCCCTTCCAGCACCATGGGAATGGAGCGGATGGTTTTGAGATTTTCTGTCACATCCTCCCCTACCACCCCGTCGCCCCGGGTGGCGCCGCGGACAAAGCGGCCGTCCACATACTCCAGCGCCACGGACAATCCGTCGATTTTGGGTTCCACGGAAAAGGCCGCAGTTTCCTGTCCGGAGAAAATCTTTTCCAGGAAATCGTTGAGTTCCTCCATGCTGAAAACGTCCTGCAGGCTCATCAGCGGCACAGGATGGGTAACCTTTTCAAACTGGCTTACCGCCTGCCCCCCCACACGCTGGGTAGGAGAATCCGGTGACGCCAGCTCCGGGTGTTCCGATTCCAGGTTCTCCAGCTCCCGCATCAGATGGTCGTATTCAAAGTCTGCCATGGTTGGATCATCCAGCACATAATAACGGTAGTTTGCCTGTGTCAGCAGTGTTCTCAGCTGCTCGATTCTTTCTTTAGGATCCATAGTTTCCTCCGGTATTCAAAAACGTATTGGGTACATCTCCGACAATAACCGTCTGCGCCACCACTACCTCGCTGTTAATGGTAAAGCTGGTGGTCTCCCCCAGCACCAAAACCGCCACATCCACACTGACCACCATGGTCAGCTGATGCAGTGTCTGATTAATGCCTGCCTGGGAGAAGCTGTTGGCAAAGGTAGCGTCGGAATTGCGGATGGAGAGTATATGCACCGGGATCGCCGGGCCTTTTCCCGACAAAAATTCCGGCAGGAACAGGCTTCCCAACGGGATGCCGATATCCGAGGTGTCCAGCGCCAGAATTTCATCATTGATGATGTTCAGAATGTCGGTTTTCAGGCGGTTGACCTCGCTCATATTGGTTTTCAGCGCCGTAATCCGTCCATCCAGGTCCTTTTCAAAGTAGACAATTCGGTCATACTGGATGACCCCTTCTGCAATCTGCTTGGCAATGGCATCGTTGGTCAGGTCCGAGGTGGTGTTCTTCACCTGGGTTTCCGCCAGCTCCCGGATAATCTCCCGGTAGCGGCTGCGGAACATGAGAAACAGCAGCACGGCAGCCAGCGCCAGCACCACCAGAAAGCGGATGTATTTTTTCAGCCGCCGTCCCATAGGCATCCCCTCCCGGGATAGTCTATGGGAGGGGACGGTCCATTATGACAGCTTTTTCATATGAGCAGATGCGGTTTTCGCCATCAGTTTTTTGGTTCCTATGTCGTCGAAGGCAATCTCCAGCAGCGCATCGCCCCCCATTTTCATCACAGACAGAACCATCCCTTTGCCAAACGCAGCGTGCTGCACCATGTCTCCCTGATTCAGTTCCAGAACTGCCGCAGTGCTTGGCTGGGCAAAGGAAGACGGACGCATCTGGGATTTCCTGGGCGCTCCGGTATGCTGGGAACGGTTTGGCGTGTAGCCCAGCGAGGTACCCTGGGACATCCGATAGCCTCCCTTTTTGACCACGCACGCCTCCGGAATTTCCTTCAGGAAGCGGGAGGGCAAGGATGCGGAGGTCCGTCCATAGATCATACGCTGGCGGGCATAGGAGATGGTCAGATTTCGCTTGGCACGGGTTATGGCCACATAGCACAGCCGCCGCTCCTCCTCCATCTCCTCTGCGTCCCCAATGGCCCGCATTCCGGGAAACAAGCCGTCTTCAAAGCCAACCAGGAATACGTTGGGAAATTCCAGTCCCTTGGCGGAGTGCATGGTCATCATCACCACGGCGTCATCCCCTTCGTTGTACTGCTCCAGATCGGTATACAGTGCAATTTCCTCCAGGAAACCGGCCAGGGTCGGCACATCCGCATTTTGTACATAGGAATAGATGCTGGATTTCAGTTCCCGGACATTCTCCAGCCGGGTTTTGTTTTCCTCGGTGTCCTTGCTTTTCAGCATATCCTCATAGCCTGTGCGCAGCAGAAGCTCGTCATAGAAATCCGGCAGGCTCATTCCCTCGTCCAGCAGCTGGGCCATGAGCTCAATCATGTGGGAGAACTGGGTCAGCTTTCCTGCGGACTTTTCCAGCGGAGCATAGTCATCCGGCGCGGCAATCACAGCATACAGGGGCTTGTGTTCCGCCTCGGCCAGCCGGGAAGCCGTATCTATGGTTTTGGCTCCCAGCCCTCTGGGGGGATTGTTGATGATGCGTTTCAGCCGGAGATCGTCGGCACGGTTGTTAATGACGCAGAGGTAGGCCAGCATATCCTTGACCTCCGCCCGGTCAAAAAAGCGGGTGCCGCCGATGACCCGGTAGGGAATACCGTTGCGCTTCATGGCGTATTCCAAAGCATTGGACTGGGCGTTGGTCCGGTAGAGGATGGCGAAATCCCGGAACTGCTTTCCCTGGGAGCCGGCGAGGATCTTCCCGGCCACATAGTTGCCCTCCGCCCCTTCGTCGCTGGCTTCGTACACGGTAATGGGTTCCCCCTGGCCGTTGTCCGTCCAAAGCCGTTTTCCCTTCCGGCCGATGTTGTGGGAGATCACGGCATTGGCCGCATTCAGAATGGACTGGGTAGAGCGGTAGTTCTGTTCCAGACGGATGGTTCTGGTCCCCCGATACTGGTTCTCAAAGCTGAGAATGTTCTCAATGGTGGCGCCCCGAAAGCGGTAGATGCTCTGATCGTCGTCGCCCACCACGCAGATGTTCCGCTCCTGCCCCACCAGCAGGGCCGTAAGCAGATACTGCATATGGTTGGTATCCTGATACTCATCCACCAGAATATAGCGGAACTTGTGCTGATAATAGCTGCGCACATCCTCGTGGGTCTGTAGGAGCTGAACGGTGACGTAGATAATGTCGTCAAAATCCAGAGCATTGTTTTCCTTCAGCCGGGTCTGGTACTGGGCATAGGCCTTGGCGATGGGAATGGCCCGCAGGTCTCCCTGGGCCTCCGCCCGTTCCCGCATCTGCTCGGGGGAAACCATCTTGTCCTTCTCCCTGCTGATTGCCCCCAGCACGTACTTGGCGGGAAAGGTCTTGTCATCCAGCCCCATATCCCGGATGATTTCCTTCATAATTCGCTCGGAGTCGGACGTATCGTAGATGGTAAAGCTCCTGGTATACCCCATCCGTTCAATGTCCCGGCGGAGTATCCGGCAGCAGGCAGCATGGAAGGTCATGGCCCAGATATCCTGGGCCTGATCACCCAGCAAAACGGACAGCCGCTCCTTCATCTCGTTGGCGGCCTTGTTCGTGAAGGTGATGGCCAGAATGCTCCAGGGGATCGCCGGTTCCAGGGCGCACAGCCGGTCTGCCCGGAGCCGCTCAGCCTCATCGGGCTCCTCAGCCAGCGATTCCAGAAACGCTACGTCCTCCGGTTCAATCCATTCCGGGATTTCCTGGGAATCGCTTCCCCGGCCGAAGCGCATCAAATTGGCGATTCGGTTGATAAGCACCGTGGTTTTTCCGCTGCCCGCCCCTGCCAGCAGAAGCAGCGGCCCCTGAGTTGTCCGGACGGCCTCCTGCTGCATATCATTCAGCTGGGAAAATTGCCGGGTTATGTAGGCCTGGCGGGCTGCCAGGAAACGCTGATTCCATTCTTGTGTCATAGTCGCACCTATCCATTTTCGATAATGCCACTATTTTAGCGCATTTTATCGGAAAGGTAAAGATGCAAAATTACGCCATCAGCTCTCTCAGCATGGCTAGGGCCTTCTTTTCTATGCGGGAGACCTGAACCTGACTCACCTGCATCACCTTTGCCACCCGCTGCTGGGTCAGGCAGTGGAAATACCGCAGCTGAATTACCGTTTTCTCCCGCTGAGGCAGGGCGTCGATAGCCTGGCGCAGGGCTATTTTTTCCACCAGGCCTTCCTCGGATTCCGTGTCCGTCAGAATGTTTTCCAGGGAGAATCCCTCTTCCCCGGTCTGCCGCTGAATGGACTCCGTTGCAGCGGTGGCAGTCTCTGCCAGGGCAATCTCCTCGGCAGAGAGGCCGGTCTGCCGGGAAATTTCCTGAATGGTGGGCTCCCTGCCCAGAGCTGTGGTCAGGCGGCTTCTGGCCGCCTTGATGGAAGCAGACTGTTCTTTCAGGCTCCGGGATACCTTGACCGCCCCATCATCCCGGAGAAAGCGCCGGATTTCCCCGGCAATTTTCGGCACGGCGTAGGTGGAAAACTGGGTCCCGTATTCCAGATCAAAACCCTCTACCGCTTTCAGCAGGCCCAGGCATCCCAGCTGATACAGATCATCCGGCTCCGTTCCCCGGCCCAAGAACCGGCGCACCACAGACCAGATCAACCCGGAATTCTCCTCCACCAGCTGCTCCGTGGCGCTCCCGTCTCCCGACTGCGCACGCCGGATCAGTTCTTCCAGGGCGCTCATTGCCGTCTGAGAAGCTTTCTGCGCATATGTACCGTGGTGCCCTTCCCCGGCTTGGACAGGATTTCCAGATTGGTCATAAAGCTCTCCATAATGGTAAAGCCCATTCCGCTTCGCTCGCTGCCTCCGGTGGTATAGGAGGGCCGGCGTGCCTGCTCCACATCCGGGATCCCCACGCCCTTGTCTTTCACCACAATGTCCAGCACGTTATCCTTGAGAATCCGGCAGCGCAGGGTGATGTTCCCCAGCCGCTCCGGGTAGGCGTGGACGATGCAGTTGGTCACCGCCTCGGAAACCGCCGTGCGGATATCCCCCAGTTCCTCCAGGGTTGGGTCCATCTGGGCTGCAAAACAGGCCACCGCAGACCGGGCAAAAGCCTCGTTGGCGGACTTGCTGGGAAAGTCCAAAATCATGTAGTTGTCGAATTTCATGAAACCGCCTCCTTGATTTCTACCAATTTATCAATTCCGGATGCCCGGAACACCCGCATAGGCTGAGGGGCAATGCCGGTCAGCAGAAGCTGCCCTTCAATCTGCGTCATGTTCCGCAGAGCGTTGATAACCACCGCAATGCCGGATGAATCCACAAAGGACACATCCTGAAAGTCCAGCACACAGACGCTGGGCGTGTACGCCTCAATCTTGGCGGCAATGGCCTGAATGTATGCTTTCGCGCAGTGATGGTCAATTTCTCCTGTCAGCGCCACGGTCAGGCGCCCCTCTTCCAAAAAACTGGTAAAATGCATATGCTGCCTCCTTGCTTGTGATTTCTGTAGACAGTATAAAATCCCGAATCCGAATTTGCAGTCGGATTCGGGATTGTCCCAAAATAAGTCCAGGGCGCAAACCCATGGTTTGCGCCCCGGAATAGGAATTATTTCAGCTTGTTCATGGCCGCCTGGCTCTGCTCCAGGCTGGCAATCAGGTCCCGTGCCTTTTGTGCCTTCTCCCGCTCGGCGTTTACCACCGACTCGGGAGCACGGGAGACAAATTTCTCATTGCTGAGCTTGCCCTCCAGAGACGCCAGATTCTTTCTAGCCTTCTCCAGCTCCTTCCCAATCCGCTCCAGCTCCTTTTCCACGTCCACCAGCTGTCCCATGGGAATATACAGCTTGGCGTCAGCGGTAGCGCAGGTCACCATTCCGTCCAGATTCTCCGGCTCCTGTTCCAGCATTACCACCTGGTCAGCGTATGCCAGCCGCTGGATAAAGCCCTCACCCTCGGCAAAGACTTCCCGCTTGGCGGACAGCACATACAAAGCCGCTTTCTTGCTGGGGGGGACGTTCATCTCCGCCCGGCGGTTCCGGATGGCCCGGATGGCGTTCATCACGGACTCCATATGGCTCTCCTCCGTCTTGAACGCAAGCTCCTCCCGATACTGGGGCCACTGGGCCACAATCAGCGCCGGACCGTCATGGGGCAGGCTCTGCCAGATTTCCTCCGTGATGAAGGGCATGAAGGGATGCAGCAGCCGCAGGACCTGATCCAGTACATACACCAGCACCGTCATAGCCGTCTGCTTCCGGTCCGCATCTTCCGAGTAAAGCCGTGCCTTGGTCAGCTCGATATACCAGTCACAGTAGGTATCCCAGATAAAGTCGTACACCTTCTGAACAGCCACACCCAGTTCATAGCGCTCCAGATTCTCGGTGACTTCCGCAATCAGGGTGTTCAGCTTGCTGAGGACCCATTTGTCCGCGATTTCCAACTGGGAGATCTCCGGCAGTCCCTGGACATTCTGGTCTGCCAGGTTCATCATCACATACCGGGATGCGTTCCACAGTTTGTTGGCGAAGTTGCGCATGGCCTCGCACCGCTCCACGTAGAAGCGCATGTCATTTCCGGGAGAATTGCCGGTGACCATGTTCATCCGCAAGGCGTCGCAGCCATACTTATCAATCATTTCCAGAGGATCAATACCGTTGCCCAGAGATTTGGACATTTTCCGGCCCTGGCTGTCCCGGACCAGACCATGCATCAGCACGGTGTGGAAAGGCGTTTTCCCGGTGTGTTCGCAGCCGGAGAAAATCATTCTGGCAACCCAGA
>CALXFW010000122.1 GCA_944387685.1 uncultured Oscillospiraceae bacterium | reverse complement strand
TGAAAAGTTAGAAAACCCGCCGTTTTCACAGTGAAAACGGCGGGTTTTCTGGAGCTAGTGACCTGACTCGAACAGGCGACCTTCTCATTACGAGTGAGATGCACTACCGACTGTGCTACACTAGCATTGCTTTCGCCCGATTATTATAGCGAAACGCAAGGGAAAAGTCAAGGTAATTTTATACCTTCGCATGAATTTCCCGGATTTTTTCCCGGATTGCCAACAAATCCTCAAAGGTCTCCGGCCGTTTGCTCACGTCCCGGAGGAGAGCCGAAGGGTGGTAAATGGCTGTCATCCAGATTCCGTTCTTCTGCACCCACTGGCCGTGCTGCCGGCTAATCCGATAATCCGGGTCAATGAGCCGCTTGGCGGCAATCCGGCCCAGGCAGACAATCACCTTCGGCTTGACCAGCATGGTCTGGGTACGCAGATAGCCGATACAGGCATCCTGCTCCGTCTCCAGAGGGTCCCGGTTCCGGGGCGGGCGGCATTTCACAATATTGGCAATATAGCAGTTTTCTTCCCGGCTCAGGTCAATGATGGACAGCATATCATCCAGCAGTTTACCGGCGGGCCCCACAAAGGGAATGCCGGACAGGTCCTCCTGCTCTCCGGGGCCCTCCCCCACCAGCATCACATCCGCGTCCTCTTTCCCGATGCCGAACACCACGTTGTGCCGGGTTTCACACAGGCCGCAGCGGGTGCAGGCGAGGCACTCCTGCCTAAGCTCCTCCCAGGTCTGCATCAGCGAATCCTCCGGCGGTTGGCCCGGCGGCGGCGGCGCTGGGCCCGAATCCGGGAGCGCATATAGGCATTGAACGCCAGATAGGCCGCTGCCAGCCCCAGCACGATTACGCAAATGGTACCGATAATCGACAGGATTCCGGAGTCCCCCAGGTCGCTGCGCACCGCTGTGGAACGGATGGTCACACCGGTATCGCCCGATGCCTTCACCGAACCCATGGCATAGACCTCCGCCTCTGCCATGCAGGAGGTCCGGTACCAGATTTCCACCGTTCCGATCTGCTCTCCCGCCTCGATTGGGGCCGAAAGGCCGCCATCGCGCATTTTCAGATTCATGGTCAGGTTGTTCATCTGGGCGCTGACGGGCACCACCGAGTCGATATCCTTGGTCACCATAGCCACCGCGCTGCATTCGCCGCCATTCACATTGACCTGGCTCAGCGTCATGCCGTTGTAGAATACCCGGTTGACCTTGTAATCATTGAATCCCATCTTCAGCAGGTTCGTCATCTCTTCCAGGTTGCCGTATGTGACGACAGACCAGCCGTTCTCCTGATAGACACGAACACATCCCATCACAACGCCGATATAGTCCATGCTTTCATCGGAGCTGGTGGCGGTGATGGCCATACAGGCGCCGGAACTGCTCTCATAGACCTGCACGCCGCCGGTTACCCGGGTGTCATAGAACTGCTGAATGTTGTGGTTATCACTCATATAGTTGTAGGTGCGCATGGTGGAGCGGGCTTCCGATTTGTTGGTTGCCCCCATGTCATACTCCGTGGCGCCAAAGATTTCCCGAAAAATCTCATTTTTGGTAGCTTCCCGGACGATCTTGGCCATGTCCCGGGCTGTGGTCAGGGATTCGCCGCCATCCACCCCGTGAACTGTGGAAAACTCCGTGCCTGTGCAGCCGATCTGCTGAACCCACTGGTTCATCAGCGGCACAAAGCCCTGGCGGTTACCGGCAACGTGCTCCGCCAGCACCACCGCAGCATCGTTGGCATAGGTCAGCAGCAAGCCGTACAGCAGATCCCGGACCGTCACCTGCTCCTCGCTGGTCAGGTCCATGGTCAGACTGCTCACCGGCAGACGGCTTTTGATGCCGCTCTGCACCGTAACCACATCGTCCAGCTCACAGTACTGCAGGGCCACAATGGCGGTGACCAGCTTGGTCAGGCTTCCCGCAGGCAGACGCGTATCGGGATTGAAGGAATACACCACCGTATCCGTATTGACCTCGTAGAGGAACGCCGATTGGGCCGTATCCAGCTTCTGCTCGCCTCCGGCCAGGGGAATCATGCCGTCAATGGTACGGCAGCCGTTGACCACGCTGACGGTGCCAAACTCCGCTTCCGTGGTGGGGAGGGTTACAGGCTCCATGGATTCCGTTGCCTGGGTGGCAGCCTGGGTCTCCCCCTGGGTGGTCTCCGCAGCAGCCGCAGGGAGCACAGCCGTCTGCGCCAGAAGGAGCACGGCCAAAAGGAAAAGGGTAATTTGCCTGAATTTTTTCATATTTTGTCCTCGAGAACCGGTTGCCGGACTTGTCCGGCTGGGAAAAATCGTGTATAATACGGGTATTATATCAGTTTTTTCCCTTGCCGTCAATCCGGGAGGCCGATTCCTGTGAAAAAACAAACGCCGCTGCTGTTTCTGCTGATAACCGTTCTGTTCGTGGGGCTGACCCTGGGCTTCTTTCTGGGGCGGAATTCCCTCCGGGGCGCCGTTACCGTGTCGGTGCCCCCGCAGATGCAGACCTACCCCACCTCTGTCGAAACCACGGCTCCTGCGCTGACGGAGACTGCCCCCGTGGTCTTCCCCATTGATATCAACCAGGCGCAGCTGCGGGAATTTCAGGCTTTGCCGGGCATCGGAGAGGTGCTCGCCCAGCGGATTCTTGCCTACCGGGAGGAAAATGGTCCCTTCCGCGCTGCAGAGGAGCTGATGAATGTGGAGGGCATCGGGGAAAAGCGGCTGGAAGCCATTCTGGATTACATCACCATCGGAGAGTGAAGCATATGAAAATTTTGGTAGTAGACGACGAGGCCCTGCTGGTCAAGGGCATTCGCTTCAATTTGCAGAACGAGGGATACGAGGTTATCACCGGCTCCGACGGCCTGGAGGCCGTGCAGGCTGTCCGGGAGCAGTCTCCGGACCTGGTGGTTCTGGACGTAATGATGCCCAATATGGACGGATTCACCGCCTGCGGAAAAATCCGGGAATTCTCCAATGTGCCCATCATTCTGCTCACCGCCAAAACCGATGACATGGACAAGCTCATCGGCTTTGACCACGGGGCGGACGATTACCTGACCAAGCCCTTCAACATTCTGGAGCTGAAGGCCCGGATCCGCGCCCTGCTCCGCCGGGCGAATTCCACGGAAAAGCAGGCCGCCGGCAATACCCTGACCATCGGCTCCATCACCCTGGACCTGGACGGGCGGAACGCCTACCGCAGCGGCCAGCCGGCGGAGCTGACTGCCAAGGAATTTGACGTCATTGAGTTCCTCATGCGCAATCCCAACCGGGTCTACTCCCGGGAGGCATTGCTGGACACCATCTGGGCCTATGAATATCGCAGCGACATCCGTACCGTGGACGTGCACATCCGTCGCCTGCGGGAAAAGCTGGAGGAAAATCCGGCAGAACCGAAATACATTCTGACAAAGTGGGGCGTTGGTTATTATTTCCGCAAATGAACCGTCCGCAAACCGCGGCTACAGCAAAACACAGTTCCGCTACGGGATGACCTATGTGGTCATCACGTTTGTGGTGCTGCTCATTCTGAATATCTACTGCTCCAAGACCTGCCAGGAGCTGTTCTATGAAAGCAAGAAGGCCTCTATGGTGGAAAAATGCCTGCTGGCCTCCGACGAAATCGGCAAGCTGGACGTGCTGAATCCCACCACCGTGGCAGAAGCGGTGAGCCAGATGGAAAGTCTGCGGGTGACCCGGCTGATTGTCACTGACCAGAGCGGCAACGCCCTGTTTGACAGCGACGGGGAAGCGTCCGGCAGCTATGTGCTCTTCCCGGAGATTCTCACCGCCATGCAGGGCAACGATGTGTGTTCCTGGCGGTATCACGACGGCACCATCGACACCCGGGCCGCCGCCCCCATTGACTACTATGGCACCGTGGTGGGCTGCGTATACATCACAGAGCAGGATGCCGTCCAGGGCGGCCTGATTCAGACCATGCAGCGCACAGTGCTGCGCATCAGCCTGCTGCTGGAAATTGTGGTAATTCTGTTTACCATTCTCTTCTCCTTCACCTTCTCCCGGCGGCTGAACCGGATCATGACCTATATGCGCATCATCCAGGAGGGGGACTATACCCACCAGGTAAGCATGGGCGGCAATGACGAGCTGACCATTCTGGGCAATGAGTTCAACGACCTCACCGAGCGTCTGCGCAATTCCGAGGAAAAACGCAGCCGGTTTGTGTCCGACGCCTCCCACGAGCTGAAAACGCCCCTGGCATCCATCAAGCTGCTGGCAGATTCCATTTTGCAGTACGACATGGACCTGGAGACCGTCCGGGAATTTGTGGGGGACATCGGCGACGAGGCCGAGCGGCTGAACCGGATGACTGCCAAGCTGCTCTCCCTGACCCGGGCGGAGGGAAAAGCCGGCGACGAGTGCGAGATCATCTACATGGCCCCCACGGTGCGCCGGGTTGCCCGGATGCTGAAGCAGACCGCCCTTCAGGCCAAGGTCAGCTTCCAGCTGGATCTGGATACCGACACCCCGGTTCTGATTCTGGAGGACGACCTGTACCAGATTGTTTTCAACCTGATGGAAAACGGAATCAAGTACAACCAGCCGGGGGGCATTCTTTCCGTGCGCCTGTTCCGGGAGGAAGACAATGCTGTGCTTCAGGTCAGCGATACCGGCGCGGGCATCCCGGAGGACGCCCTGGGACACATTTTCGAGCGGTTCTACCGGGTGGACAAGGCCCGCTCCCGGGCCACCGGCGGCAGCGGATTGGGGCTGTCCATTGTGCGCACCATTGTCCAGCGCAACCGGGGAGAAATCCAGGTGTACAGCGTGCTGGGTCAGGGAAGCACCTTCACCGTCACCTTCCCTGCCTTCGATGCGGAGGTGGATAAACCATGAGACGATTTTTCTGCCTTGCCCTGGGGCTCTGCCTGCTGCTGGCGGGCTGCCGGGTGGACACCGGCACCGAAACTGCGGTTTTTTACTATGTCCAAACCGATTACCAGACCGCCATGTCCACCCCCATCGGCGGAGAGTATAAGGAAATCAGCGGACACAGCGGGGACCTGTCCTATCTGCTGCATCTGTATCTCATGGGTCCGTCCCAGAGCACCCTGGCCTCTCCCCTTCCCCGGGGCTGCCAGCTTCTGTCCGTGGAGCAGAATACCTATGGTCTGCAGATCCGGCTGTCTGACGTGGGGGACACCATGACCGACGCCGCCTTCTCCCTGGCCTGCGCCTGCCTGACCCTGACGTTTCAGGAACTGGCACAGGTGCAGACCGTGACGGTTACCAGCGGCAGCCGAAAGGTAACCATGGACCGGGAAAGCGTAACCTTATTTGACAGCGGCGCAACCGCCGCCACGGAGGAATCTGCATGAAGTATATCTCCTGGAATGTAAACGGCCTGCGGGCCTGCCTTGGCAAAGGCTTCACCGACTATTTCACCCAAAGCGGCGCAGATTTTTTCTGCCTGCAGGAGACCAAGCTCCAGGCCGGTCAGCTAGCCCTGGACCTGCCCGGATATTTCCAGTTCTGGAACTACGCCCAGAAAAAGGGCTATTCCGGCACCGCCATTTTCGCCAGGGAGGTGCCTCTGTCCGTGACCTACGGCCTGGGTGTGGAGGAGCTGGATACCGAGGGGCGGCT
The DNA here is from genome assembly GCA_944387685.1 of uncultured Oscillospiraceae bacterium. Classification (GTDB taxonomy): domain Bacteria; phylum Bacillota; class Clostridia; order Oscillospirales; family Oscillospiraceae; genus Faecousia. The sequence continues at coordinate 12,373 of CALXFW010000122.1, read as the reverse complement.
GATTACCCTGGAGTATCCCCAATTCTACCTGGTGACCTGCTACACCCCCAACGCCCAGCAGGGGCTGGCCAGAATCGACCACCGGCTGCGCTGGGATGATGCCTTCCGGGCCTATCTGCAGCGGCTGGACCAGCAGAAACCGGTGATTGCCTGCGGCGACCTGAACGTGGCTCATCAGGAAATCGACCTAAAAAATCCTGCCTCCAACCGGGGCAACGCCGGCTTCTCCGACCAGGAGCGGGAAAGCTTCGGCAGGCTGCTGGATGCCGGCTTTACCGACACCTTCCGCTACCGTAACCCCACCCTTACCGGGGTCTACAGCTGGTGGAGCTACCGCTTCAATGCCCGGAAGAACAACGCCGGATGGCGCATTGACTATTTCCTCGTCTCCAACCGTCTGGCGGACAAAATCGCCGCCACGCCCATTGAGACCGACGTCCTGGGCTCAGACCACTGCCCCGTGGGGCTGGAACTGACACTGTAAAAAAGAGAGAGCAGAATCGGAACGCAAATCCGATTCTGCTCTGCTTTTTTTATCCGAAGAAGGACACGAGTCCCACCACAAAGATAATTCCCACAATCACCGGCAGACAGTAGGTCATGTACGGGCGCATCCATCTGGCCACCTTCAGGCCGGTGCCCTCGTTGGCCTCTGCCATAAACTTTTTCCAGCCCCAGCCGTAGCGCACCGTGCAGAACAGGATGAACACCAGCGACCCCAGGGGCAGCAGCAGGTTGGAAACCAGGAAGTCCTCACTGTCCAGCACGTCATGCCCGGCAATGGGCCGGATGTTCTGCCACAGATTATAGCCCAGAATGCAGGGCAGACTCAGCAGGAAAATTCCCACACAGCAAACCAGGCAGGTTTTCTTCCGGTTCCAGCCGGTGAGTTCGCTGACGCAGCAGACAATGTTCTCAAACACCGCCAGCACCGTGGAATAGGCGGCGAATGTCATAAATACGAAAAACAGGCTGCCCCAGAACCGCCCCATGGGCAGATGGTTGAACACATTGGGCAGCGTCATAAAAATCAGCGCCGGGCCCTGGGTGACGCTGACATCATAGGCAAAGCAGGCGGGGAAAATAATCAGTCCCGCGCACAGCGCCACAAAGGTGTCCAGCACACATACCCGGACGGATTCTCCCATCAGGGCATGGTCCTTGCCAATGTAGCTGCCGAAAATCGCCATGGCGCCGATGCCCAGGCTCAGCGTGAAGAAGGACTGGTTCATGGCCCCCACAATCACGTTGCCGATGCCGATCTCTCCGGCCCGCTGCAGGTCCGGAATCAGGTAAAAGGCAAGCCCCGCTTCGCCGCCTTCCAGGAAAATGCTGTTTCCCGCCAGAATCAGCATCATCACAATCAGCGCCAGCATCATGTACTTGGTAACCCGCTCCAGCCCCTTCTGCACCCCCAGGGAGATAATGAGGAAGCCGGAAACCACCACAATGCCCATGTAGAGCGCCATCTGTCCGGGATTTGCCAGCATGGCCGGGAACATGGCCTCAATTTCCGGCGTGGTCAGCCCCACAAACTTTCCACCGGCGGTGTCCACAAAATACTGCAGCATCCAGCCGGACACGGTGGTGTAGTACATCATCAGAAGAACGTTGCCCAGCAGACACACATAGCCGTGCCAATTCCATCTGCCGTTGGGCTGAAGCTGCTGATACATCTTCAGCGGGCTTTTCTGGGCCGCCCGGCCCATGGCGAATTCCATGGTCAGAGTCGGCACTCCCAGCAGCACCAGGAAAATCAAATACGCAACCACAAAGATGCCGCCGCCATACTGGTCTGCCATCCAGGGAAATTTCCACACGTTTCCGATGCCGATTGCGCAGCCTGCGCTGAGCAGAATGAATCCCAGCCGGCTGCCAAGATGCTCTCGCTGCATTTCCAATCCTCCCAATCTTTCAGAAAATCGGGGATATTATAGGCATTTTCCTCCCGGTTGTCAACGAATAATCGGGAAATCAGGAGAATAATGTCCAAAGATACCCATATTTGGCCTGTTTCTCCGCCCGTCTTACCGTTTCCCCCGGGAGAAGCCCTTGCCCCAGACCTCCGTCACCCGGCTGATAATCATGAAGCAGTCCGGATCAATCTCCCGGGCCAGCCGCTCGATTTTGGGCATCTCATGGTTGGACACCACGCTGAGGATAATCTCCGTCTGCCTGCGCAGATAGCCTCCCTCTCCATGGAGCAGGGTCACGCCCCGGTCCACCTGGGACAGAATCGCGGTGCGGATGGCGTCGGTTTTGGTGCTGACAATCTTGACCTCTGTCCGGCTGGTGCCCAGCAGCAGCACCCGGTTCAGCGCAAAGGAGACCACCATAATCAGCAGGATGCCGTAAAGCAGGTCTTCCAAGGGGTGGAAGAACATCTGCGCCAGCAGAATGCAGAAATCAAAGGTCCACAGGCTGACCGAAACCGGAATGCGGAAATACCGCTTGAGAATCAGCGGCGGAATGTCCATACCTCCGGTGGAGGCGCCGCCCCGCATCACCACCCCCAGGGAGATACCCAGGCCCAATCCGGCAAACAGCACGTTAAGCAGAGGCTCCTGGGTAATCCGGACATCCCCCAGCAGGACATCCAGCACCTCCAGGGCGATGGGGTAGAACAGAGAAGAAAACACGGTGCTCAGGGCAAAGCTCCGGCCCAAAAACCGCCAGCCCAGAATCAGCATAGCCACGTTGAAGCAAAAAATGAACCGGGAAATGGGAATGCCGCTGAAGCTGTTCACCGCCAGAGCAATGCCTGTGGTGCCGCAGCTGATGAGTTCCGCCGGCAGCAGGAACAGCTTTACGGTCAGCGCATAGAACAGGTTCCCCCCGACCACCAGCAGCAGGGAAACCATCCGGTTTCTGGTTCTCTCCTCCATCATTTTCCCCACGTCCTTTCCAAATTGTCCGAAAAAAACGTCTGTCAGGATTTTCCCTAACAGACGTGGATCAAGGCATTTCACCCAATACGGGAGTAGTATACCCGAAAACAGGCAAAACGTCAAGGTTTATTCCAAAATTTCCGGCTATTTTCGGGGCTGCGCCAGGACCCGGGAGGCAATCTGGATAAAATCCCGGACATAGCGGGGGATGAATTCATCCTTGCGGTAGCAGGCGTAGAAATGCCGGTGGTTTTCATAGTCCTTCAGCCGGAAGAATTCCCCCCGGCGCTGGCGGATGTAGTCATCGATGTAGATGTTGGAAAGCACCATGCAGGCTCCCGCCTCCACCGCCACCCGGCGGCCAACCTCCAGGGAGTCCGTCTCCAGCAGCACATGGGGTGTGTAGCCATAACGGCGGAACAGCTTGTCCTGCACCACCCGGGCAGAGTGCCCTTTGGTCAGATAAACGAAGCTGTCTCCCGTAATGTCCGACAGGGAAATGGTGCTTCCGGAGCGGAAACGCTTGGCTGTAGCGGAGTCCCGGCCCGCCAGAATGCCCACATCCTCCTTTTCAATCAGTTCATAGGCCAGGTTGGTGCTGGTGGATTCCAGGGCTGCCAGGGCCAGGTCAATGCTGCCGTTCTGGAGCAGTTCCTCCAGCGTCGCCGACCCGCTCTCCGTGAGCTCCAGGGTGACGTTGGGGTACATGGGGGTAAAAATGGGCAGCACAAGCGGCATCACCTGCATAGCCCGGGTAACGCTGATGCCCAGCCGCAGCCTGCCCGCGTGCTCCTGCTTGATCTCCTTGAGCTGGCTTTCCAGCTCACTGTTGGCAGCCAGAATCCGCTCTGCGGCGTGCAGGTATTTCTCCCCTGCATAGGTCAGCCGCATGGGAGAGGTCGTCCGGTCGAAAATCGGCAGGCCGATCTCCTGCTCCACCTGACGCAGCATCTGGCTCAGGGAGGGCTGGCTCACAAACAGCCTTTTCGCCGCAGCGGTAATGCTGCCGCATTCGGCAATGGTCTTGATATATTGGGCCTGCTTCAGGTTCATAAAATTCCCCCTCCAAATTGGCATTTCCGCACAAATAACATTATAGGTGTCCTATTTCTATCATAATATTTTTCCTATATTTGTCAAGAAAAAGGTGTTTTCATAGACTGGATATTATGAAGTCGATTAAATTTATATATTTGTAATTATAGAAAACTTATTGTAAAGTAATGGTAACAAAAAATGAACGAACGGAGGAGCAAACATGGAAATTCTGAAATCCGCATCCGCCGGCACCCTGGAGTCCAGCGACTGTCTGGTCACCGTGGAGCCCGGCAGCGGCGTTTCCCTGGAGCTGAGCAGCAGCGTGATGAACCAGTACGGCCGGCAGATCAAGGCCACCGTCCTGGAGACCCTGCAGCGGCTGGGCGTTGAGAATGCCGCCGTCACCGTGGTGGACAAGGGCGCTCTGGACTGCACCCTGAAGGCCCGGGTAGAGTGTGCCGTGTTCCGCAGCTGCGATGCTTCCGCATCCAACATTCCCTGGGGAGGTGCTGTCAGATGATCAAACGTCCCAAGCCCGAGCGGTTCCGGCTGCGCCGGACCATGATGTTCATGAACGCCCAGAAGCCCGGCCTGATCAAGGATGCCTACATCTATGGCTGCGACTCCATCATGCTGGACCTGGAGGACGCCGTGGCAGAAAACCAGAAGGATGCCGCCCGGTTCAGCCTGTACCATGCTCTGACCACCATTGACTACGGCTCTACCGAGGTCATCGTCCGAATCAACGGTCTGGACACCCCCCACTGGCAGGAGGACATCCGGGTCTGTGTGGCCGGCGGCGCCGACGGCATCCGGATTGCCAAGTGTGAAAGCGCCCAGGACGTCCACACGGTGGAAGCCGCTGTGGAAGCCGCTGAAAAGGAATTCGGCGTGGAAGTGGGCCGCACCCTGCTGATGGCGGCACTGGAAAGTCCCAAGGGCATCCTGAACGCCTATGAGATCTGCGCCGCCTCCCAGCGGATGTTCGGCGTGGCCATCTCCGGCGGCGACTTCCGCAAGTGTATGCAGACCACCTTCCAGCGAGACGGCGTGGATATGCTGGCCGCCCGGGGGCAGATGCTGATTGCCGCCCGCGCCGCAGGCATTCAGTGCTTTGACACCGTGTTCACCAACCTGGATGACGAGGAAGGCTTCCGGGCCGAGGTTCTGCAGAACAAGGCCATGGGCTTTGACGGCAAGAGCCTGATCAACCCCAAGCAGATTCGCTTCGTCCATGAGGTGTTCGCACCCACGGAGAAGGAAATCCGTCAGGCGGAGAAGATTGTCCGGGCCTTTGAGGAGCAGTCCAAGGCCGGCGTGGGCGTATTCACCGTGGACGGCAAGATGATTGACGTGGCCTTCATTCCCGGCGCCCGGCGGACGCTGCGGCTGGCAAAGGCCTGCGGTATGTATGAGGGGGATCTGGTATGAAGAATGCAGTAGGACGTGAAATTCCCGATTCCCTGCTGGTAAACGGCAAGGAAGTTTACCAGGGCAAGCAGTACATGGACGGCAAGTACATCCAGAAGGCTGCTCCCTGCACCCGCCGGTATGAAAAGCCTCAGGAGAGCAAAATTGTGGCAACCCTGGCCGACGCCCTGCGCCACTGCGGCGCCAGGAGCGGCATGACCTTCTCCTTCCACCACCACCTCCGGGACGGAGACTTTGTGGTGAATATGGTGATGAAGGCCGCCATCGAGGAGCTGGGTCTGGATAACCTGACCATTGCCGCCACTTCCCTGGGCAGCGCCCATGACCCCATTGCCGACTACATTGAGCAGGGAAAGGTTGTGGGCATTCAGACCTCCGGCATCCGGGGCCGGATGGGCGAGGTTGTCTCTGCCGGCAAGCTGAAGACCCCCGCCATCATCCGCAGCCACGGCGGCCGTCCCCGGGCCATTGAGGCTGGCGAGGTCCACATCGACATCGCATTTGTGGCCGCTCCCACCTCCGACTGCGTGGGCAACTGCCGGGGCATCGGCGGCAAGTCCAACTGCGGCAGCCTGGGCTACGCCATGACCGACGCCAAGTACGCCGACCATGTGGTGGTGGTCACCGACTGTCTGGTGGACTTCCCCAACTTGCCCGCCTCCGTGGAAGCCATTGATGTGGACGCCGTGGTGGTGGTGGATTCCATCGGCAATCCCAAGAAAATCGCCTCCGCCGCCGCCCGGATCAGCCAGAACCCCCGGGACCTGATGATGGCGGAAAATGTGGCCAAGGTCATCGCCTCCACCCCCTATTTCAAGGACGGCTTCTCCTTCCAGACCGGCGTGGGCGGCCCCTCCCTGGCGGCCAACCTGTTCCTGGAAAAATATATGGACGAGCGGAATATCAAGATGGGCTGGGCCATCGGCGGCATCTGCGGCCCCATGGTGGAGCTGCTGAAGAAGGGCAAGGTCGGCAAGGTCATCGACGTGCAGGACTTCGACCTGGATGCGGTGAACTCCATCAACCGGACCCCCGGCCACTATGAAATGTCCGCCTCCCAGTACGCCAATCCCGCCAACAAGGGCGCTTTCGTCAACAAGCTGGACTTTGTGGTTCTGGCCGCTCTGGAAATCGACACCGGATTCAACGTCAACGTGCTCACCGGCTCTGACGGCGTGCTCCGCGGCGCTCCCGGCGGTCACCCCGACACCGCCGCCGGCAGCAAGGTGTGCATCATCGTCACGCCTCTGACCCGTGGCCGGATGGCCACCGTCTGCGAGAAGGTCGTCACCGTCACCACTCCCGGCGACTGCGTGGACGTGCTGGTCACCGACTACGGCATCGCCGTGAATCCCCTGCGTCCCGACCTGATTGCGTGTCTGGACAAGGCGGGAATCCCCCATGTCACCATTGAGAGTCTGAAGGAAAAGGCTTACTCCCTGGTGGGCCGTCCCGACGACCTGGAGTGGGAGGACAAGGTGGTGGCAGTCCTGGAAGCCCGGGACGGCACCATTCTGGACGTGGTCCGGAAAATCAAGCCCCTGGAGCTGTAATTCCTGTTTCTGATCGGGCATCTGCCCGTAGGAAATGGCTTTGGCGCACGGGCCCGGCAGGGAGAAGGACAGCCGGTTGACACAAATTCTAACATAGTATTCATTTTTGTCACTTCTCCTCCTCCATATGCCGGCACTCTTCCCCTGCCCGCCCGCGCTCCCAAGCCGTAAATTCCGGTTTTGGAGAGAGAAAGGGCTTGGAAAACGGAATACCGGAGCCGCAGAACAAGTCCAAAGAAAAACAAACAAGGAGGAACTATCCCAATGACCATGACGATCCTCGCATGGGCAATGATCATCGTCTTTCTGGCGCTGGTCATGACCAAAAAGATGCAGCCGTTCACCGCGCTGCTGCTGGTGCCGCTGGTATTCACCCTGCTGGGTGCATTCCTGGGCCAGTACACCGAGTTGGTGGCCGCCGCAAATGAGGTGGACGCCGCCAGCGTAACCCTGTGGGACCAGATTCTGATCATCGGCGACTGGACCGTTGCCGGTGTTCAGCAGACCGCCAACACGGGCATTATGCTGCTGTTCGCCATTTTGTACTTCGCCATTATGCTCAACGCCGGCCTGTTTGATCCGGTCACCCGGGCCATGATCCGCTTCGCCAAGGGCGACCCGGTAAAGGTCCTGCTGGGTACCGCCATTGTGGCAGCCTGCGTGTCCCTGAATGGCGACGGCACCACCACCACCCTGATCTGCTGCACTGCGTTTATCCCCATCTATAAGAAGCTGAACCTGAAGATGATGAACCTGGGTGTTCTGGTGATCCTGATGAACACCATTATGAACCTGCTGCCCTGGGGCGGCCCCACCGCCCGGGTTATCTCCGTGCTGCAGGGCCAGCCCGGTGTGGATGAGCAGACCATCCTGCGGGCCCTGATTCCCGGCATGGTCGTCTCCGTCATCTATATGCTGGGCGTGGCTGTGCACCTGGGCCTGAAGGAGCGCAAGAGAGTGGGCATCCAGAATCTGTCCGCAGAGGACCTCAGCGCTCTGATGGCGCCGGAGTCCCCCGAGGACGCCGCCCTGAAGCGCCCCAAGAACGTGTGGATCAACGCCATTATGACCGTCGCCATTGTGGTGATGCTGGTTCTGGGCACCTTCCCCTCCATGTTCCTGTTCCTGGTGGGCACCGGCCTGGCTCTGATGATCAACTATAAGACCATCAAGGAGCAGAAGGCCCGGATCTCCGACAACGCCGGTGACGCCCTGCAGGTGGTCATCCTGGTGTTCGCCGCCGGTATCTTCATGGGTCTGTTCACCAACTCCGGTATGTCCGATGCTCTGGCCGCCAGCCTGATCTCCCTGATTCCGCCCCAGCTGGGCCGTATGTGGGGTCTTATCATGGCGATTGTCTCCGCTCCCGGCACCTTCCTGCTGTCCAACGACGCATTCTACTACGGTGTTCTGCCCGTCTTCGCGGAGGCCGGCTACTCCTACGGCTTCACCGCTCTGGAGATCGGCACCGCTTCCCTGCTGGGCCAGGCCTTCCACCTGCTCAGCCCCCTGGTTGCCTTCATCTATCTGCTGCTGAACCTGACCGGACTGGACATGGGCGAGTGGCAGAGAGAATCCGCCAAGTGGGCCGTGGGCATCTTCGTGATCTTCATCGCCGTCGCTGCCATCACCGGCTCCGTCCCGCTGATGAAGTAAGCCCCGGAATTCGTCTCCTCCTCCATTCCGCCCCGGTTTCCCTGAATGTGAATTCGGGGGAGCCGGGGCGCATCTTCGTTGCAATGGGGGAAAAAACGTGCTATAATGTGGCATATGTCATTCTGTTTCGAGGTGGTTATTACGTTAACAACAAAGGAATACGCAAAGCTGCTCGGGGAGTTTGTCCGCTTCGGGTGCTTCACCTTCGGCGGCGGCTGGAGCATCATTGCCCAGATGCAGCAACTCTATGTGGAAAAAGGGCAGGTAATCACCTCTCAGGAGCTGCTGGACCTGACCAGCGTGGCCAAGAGTCTGCCCGGAGTCATGATTGCCAACGTGGCCATGCTCTACGGCTATCGGGTGGGCGGACTGTTGGGCGGTCTGGTCTGCGTATTTGGGATGTGCACCCCGCCTATGGTGGTGCTGATTGTCATCAGCTTCTTCTATCAGGCCTTCCGGACCAACTATTGGGTCATGGCCGCCATGGAGGGAATGCAGGCCGCAGTGGTGCCCATCATCCTGGGCGCAGCGGTGGGGCTTGCCAAAGGCAGTGTCCAGTATCCCCCCTGCTACGCCATCATCGCCGTCTGCCTGGCGCTGTACCTGTTCACCTCCCTCAATCCCATCGTGCTGGTGCTCATTGGCGTGGTATCCGGGCTGATTGTAGGCGCTGCCTACGCCGGAAAGGAGGCCCGGAGCCATGGTGCTGCTTAAGCTTTACTGGAGCTTTCTGCTCATCGGATTCGGCAGTTTCGGCGGTCTGTCCATGATTCCCCAGATATCCAACGAGGTCATCAGCCACGGCTGGATGACGGTGGACCAGGTGACGGACATTGTGGCCATCGCGGAAATGACCCCCGGCCCCCTGGGCCTGAACTGCGCCACCTTCGCCGGTATGCAGGCAGCGGGTGTTCCCGGGGCCATTGCCGCCAATCTGGGCACCCTGACCCCCAGCCTGACATTGTGTGCCGTGGCGGCTCTGTTCTTCCAGCATTTCAAAGACAGCACCATCATGCGCCGGATTCTGGTGGGCGTGCGCCCCGCCTGTTTCGGAATGGTGCTGGGGGTATTGATTTCCCTGAGCATGAGCAACTATTTTCTGGCAGGCAGCCTTCACATTCCCAGTGTGGTTATCGGAATTGTGGATGCGGTGCTGCTGCTGAAATACAAGGTCAGCATCCCCAAGCTGCTGATTCTCAGCTGCCTGTCCGGCCTGATTTTGTTCGGTGTGCTGGGGCTGGCCTGAAGCCTTTCAGAAAGGAAACGCGCCAATGTATGAAACGGTAGAAGCCATTTCTCCGGGCAGCCGGGATATGCAGCAGGTACGGGCGCTGCTGGACCAGGAGGGCATCCGCCTGGATGGCAATCTGGACTACACCTGCGGCATTTTTGACGAGGAAGGAACCCTCATCGCCACGGGCAGCTGCTTTGAGAACACCCTGCGGTGTCTGGCAGTCTCCTCCCGGCACCAGGGAGAGGGCCTGCTGAACCAAATCATCAGCCACCTGACGGATTATCAGGCAGCCCGAGGCAATTTCCGACTGTTCCTGTACACCAAGCCCGCCTCCGCGAAGTTTATGGCCGACCTGGGATTCTATGAAATTGCCCGGGTGCCGGGAAAACTGGTGTTCATGGAGAACCGGCGCACGGGCTTCCGGGACTACTGTGCCCGGCTTGCCCGGACACGACGGGAGGGCAGCCGGACCGCCGCCGTGGTGATGAATGCCAACCCCTTCACCCTGGGCCACCGGCATCTGGTGGAGCTGGCCGCCTCGGAGAACGATGTGGTCCACCTGTTCATTCTCAGTCAGGAGGCCGGACCCATTTCCTTCCGTGTCCGCCGGCAGCTGGTGCAGGCGGGGGTCGCGGATCTGCCCAATGTGATCTGCCACGACTCCGACGCCTATATCATCAGCAGCGCCACCTTCCCCAGCTATTTTCTCAAGGATGACGAGGATGTGGTGCGGACCCAGGCTGCCCTGGACCTGGCGGTGTTCGGCAAAATTGCCGCCGCCTTGGGCATCCAGCGGCGGTATGTGGGAGAAGAGCCCACCAGCCGCACCACCTGCCTGTACAACGCGGTAATGGCCCAGGCCATGCCGGAGATGGGGCTGGAATGCCGGATTGTTCCCCGGCTGGAGGCAGACGGCCGGGTGATCAGCGCCAGCACCGTCCGCCAAGCCATCCACGACGGGCAGCTGGAATCCGTCCGGGATATGCTGCCGGAGAGTACCTACCGATATTTCGCCGGGCCGGAGGGCATCCCGACTGTCGCCGCACTGCAAAAGGCCCATGACCTGATTCACCACTGAAAGGAGCCCGCCATGGAGGTTACCCTGCCCCAGATGCTTTTCGCCCGGGAGCACCGGGTTCAGCGGCAGCAGACGCTGCTGACCGCATTCCCCCATCCGCTGATTTCCTTCACCATGAACATTGCCGGGCCGGAGAAGGACTCTCCCCTGATTCGCCGGGGATTTCAGGAGGGCTGCCGGCTGCTGGATGCCGCCCTTTCCCAAAACAGGCTGGAGGTTCTTCACCGGGAACTGGTGTATGCGGACACCGGATGTGAAGGCTATTATGCCGTAGCCGGTGAAGCCTCCAGGGTAAAAGCGCTGTGCGCCGCCATTGAGAACAGCTGCCCCCTGGGCCGGCTGTTTGACATGGATGTGCTTACCCCCCAGGGCGAGCAGCTCCGACGGAACGCAGAAGAAGCGGACCGGCGGCAGTGCATTGTCTGCGGGGCTCCGGGACGGGGCTGCGCCTCCCGGCGGGTTCATACCGTGGAGCAGCTCCAGCAGGCCACCCGCCGGATTCTGACGGAGCATTTTGCCGCTGCTGATGCAGATGCCGCCGCCGCACTGGCTCTGCGGGCGCTGCTGGACGAGGTCTGCACCACCCCCAAGCCGGGGCTGGTGGACCGGGTCAACAGCGGCAGCCACCGGGATATGGACATCTTCACCTTCACCGCCAGCGCCGCTGCCCTGGCCCCCTATCTGCGCCGCTGCGTGGAAATCGGCCGGCAAACCCGGGAACTTCCGCCGGAGCAGACCTTTCAGTCACTGCGCAAGGCCGGGCTCCAGGCAGAGCAGGCCATGTTTGCCGCCACCGGCGGGGTCAATACCCATAAGGGCGCCATCTTCACCATGGGCACCGTCTGCGGCGCCCTGGGGCGGCTGTGGAAACCGGAGGCCCCCTGCCGGGACCCGGCTGCCATTGCCGGTGCCTGCGGGGAGATGACCATCCAGGCCATGGAAGCAGATTTCGCCGCCATAGCTGCTGCCCCGGCTCCCGTGACCGTTGGACAGCGGCTGTATCGGGAGCATGGGCTGAAGGGCATCCGGGGGGAAGTGGCCGCCGGACTGCCCTCGGTGCTTCAGGTGGGTTTGCCCGCTCTGGAGCGGGGGCTGGCCGCAGGGAAAAGCCGCAACGATGCCGCTGCCATTACCCTCCTGCATCTGATTGCCCAAGTGGACGATACCAACATGATCGCCCGGGGCGGCATGGCCCTTGCCGCAGAGGCAAAGACGAAAGTACGCCGTCTGCTGGACTGGAATCCCCTCCCGGAGCCGGAGCAGATTGCCCGGCTGGATCAGGACTTTATCCGGGATCGTCTCTCCCCCGGGGGCTGCGCGGACCTGCTGGCCGTGGCCCTCTTCCTTCATGACTGGAGCCAAATGCCATAGTCAAGACCACCGGCGAAGCCGGTGGCTTGCACTGGCCCTATAAGGGCCTGATACAGCCGCGTCTTAAGACGCATGAACGGTTCGCCAACCGCAAATTGTTTACTGGCTGCCCCCTTCCGGGGGC
>CALXFW010000121.1 GCA_944387685.1 uncultured Oscillospiraceae bacterium | reverse complement strand
CCCCGGCGATGCACAGTGGGGCGGTGAGCCGACCGGAAAAATGACCGCCTCCTGCAGCGTCCTGAAACCCGCCGTATTTGATTTGGGCGGTGAAGTCGGCATGACCGGGCCGGGGACAGTCTTTCAGGTTGGCGTAGTCCCCGGAACGGGTGTTTTTGTTCCGGATGGCGGCGGCAATGGGCGCGCCGCAGGTGAAGCCGTCCAGCAGCCCGGAGAGAAATTTCGGACGGTCCTCCTCCTTCCGGGGGGTGGACCAGTCGTTTTGCCCCGGCGCCCGGCGGTTGAGAAAGGTCTGAAGTTCCTCCAAATCCACCGGCAGCCCGGCGGGAATCCCGTCCAGGACCATGCCGATGGCGGGGCCGTGGGACTGGCCGAAAATGGACAATTTCAGATTGTCACCGTAGGTGCTGCTCATAGGTTCCTCCTAACCGGCGGTATTCCGCCCAGAACTGAGGGTAGGATTTTTCCACACATTCCCCGTCCAGAATGGTCACCGGCTCCCGGCAGACCGTGGCGGCGATGGCGGCGGACATGGCAATCCGATGGTCATTGGCGCTGTCCACAGTGCCCCCGGTGAGGCCGGTCCCGAAGACGGTGAGGGTATCCTCTGCTGCCTCCGCCCGTCCGCCCAGAGCGGCAATCATGGCGATGACGGAGGCCACCCGGTCGGACTCCTTCAGCCGCAGCCGCTGAATCTGGCGGAAGATACCGCCCCTTTTTGCGGCGGCTGCCACGGCCAGGATGGGCACCAGGTCCGGAATGTCTCCGGCGGCGACGTCCAGGGGCGCGCCCAGTTCTGCCAGGATGGCGTTCACTGCCCGATCCCCCTGGGGGGAATCCGGGTCCAGGTTTTCTACCAATACGGGGTTGCCCAGAGCTTGGGCTGACAGAAAGAAAGCGGCGTTGCTCCAGTCGCCCTCGATTTCCAGCGTCCCGGGAGTGTGGAAGGGAATGCCCCCGGACACCACATACCCCTCGCTTTCTCGTCCAAACCGGGCCATGGCCCGCTGGGTCATGGCGACATAGGGTTTTGACTGAAGTGTGCCGGTAATCTGAATCCGGGATATCCCCGGCATCAGGGCGGCTGCCAGCAGCAGCCCGGTGACAAATTGGCTGGATACGCCGCCATCCAGTACATATGTTCCAGCGGATAATTGTCCCTGGCAGCGAAGGGTATTGCCTGTCGGGCGGGACAGGCGGCAGCCCACCCGCTCCATCTCCTCCCAAAGGGGGGACAGAGGGCGGCTTCCCAGCCTGCCTTCCAGGAGAAAGGTGGCATCCACACCCAGGGCGCCCGCAATGGGCAGCAAAAACCGCAGGGTGGAGCCGCTGTCCCGGCAGGGGAGGGATGCTTGAGGAGGAACCGCTTCCACGGGCCGGACCCGGTAGCCCGCTGCCGTCCGGATGACCTGTGCGCCCAGTGCCGACAGACAGTCGGCGGTGGCCTGAATGTCCCGGTTGGTTTCCGGACAGAGCAGCTCCGTTTCTCCGTCGGCGAAGGCGGCGCAGATCAGCATCCGATGGGCCTGGGATTTGGAGGGAATGGCCCGGAGGGTTCCCGACAGTTTGCCGGGGGTGATGGTAATGTCCATATCAAAGACCTGCCTGAAGGATGGATTTCAGCTGGGCCACCGGTGTCGGGGCAATGACGCAGTCCCCGATGGCCCGGGGCAGAATCAGATTGACGGTGCTGCCGGAACGCTTCTTGTCCGACAGAGCGTACTGCAAAATCTCTTCTGTGGGATACCGGGTGGTCACAGGCAGCCCGAAGGCTTCCAGCAAAGCCACAATCCGCTGGCAGTCCCCCCGGGAGCAGACCCCCGCAGCGGCACAGAAGCGGGCGATGACGGCCAGACCAATGGCCACGGATTTCCCGTGGGACAGGGCAAACTGACTCCTCGCCTCAATGCCGTGGCCGAAGGTGTGCCCCAGGTTCAGTTTCATCCGTGCCCCGGTGTCGAATTCGTCCTCCATGACCACATCCCGCTTCAATTCCACACAGCGGGTGATGACCGACTCCCGGTCAAAGTCCAACCCGGCGGATTCCAGCTGGTGAAAAAGCTGCGGGTCGTAAAGCACTGCGTATTTGATGACCTCTGCACAGCCGTCCCGGAATATATCCTCCGGCAGGGTATTCAGCGTGTCGGTATCGCACAGCACCAGACTGGGCTGGCAGAAGGCCCCGGCCAGATTTTTTCCGGCGGGCAGATCAATGGCGGTTTTTCCGCCCACGGAGGAGTCCACAGCTGCCAGCAGGGTGGTGGGAACCTGCACAAACCGGATGCCCCGCAGGTAGCAGGCGGCGGCAAAACCCGCCAGATCTCCCACCACGCCGCCGCCCAGGGCCACCAGCATATCCTGACGGCCCAGCTTTGCCTGAGCCAGGGCGTTCAGCAGTTCCAGGAAGGTGGTGCCGGTTTTGCTGGCTTCTCCGGCGGGAAAGATGAAGACGGATGTTTCCAGCCCCGCCTCCTGCAGACTGGCCTGCGCAGCGGGACCAAAGTGCGGAAACACATTGGACTCGCTGACAATGCAGACCTTTTGTACCTTCCCCAGGGCCTTGACGGATTCTCCCAGGGTGGACAGCAGCCCGCTGCCAATGCGGATGTCGTAGCGTCTGGAGGCATTTACGGTTACGGTATTCATCCGTCTACCTCCTCCTTGCGCCGCTTACCCTCCTCCAGCAGGCTCTCCAGCCGGGCATAATCCCCGTCTGCAATGGCCTGACGGTATTCCCGGAGACTGTCGATGTAGGTGTCCAGCTCGAAGAGCACATTCTCCCGGTTTTCCAGGAACAGCTCCGCCCACATGGGGGCATTCAGCCAGGCAACCCGGGTCAGGTCCTTGTAGCTGCCGGCGGAGAAGCCCTTGTGGTGCAGGGCGGTGGGGGATTTGATGTAGGCATTGCTGAGGATATGGGGCATTTGGGAGGTGAAGGCGATCATTTTATCGTGCTCCTGGGCGGTGGTGACGGAGAAGAAGCCGAACCCGCAGGGCTTCAGCGCCTCCTTTACCCGCTCCAGCAGCTGCATATCGTCGAATACGGGAGGGACCAGCACCATAGGCGCTCCCCGGAAGAGGTTTGCCCGGCTGTACTTGAAACCGGAGAATTGGGTGCCCGCCATGGGATGGCCCCCGACGAAGGTAAAGCCATATTTCCGGGCCAGAGGAAAGCAGCGGTCACAGATTTCGGTTTTGATGCCGCAGCAGTCCAGAACCAGGGCGGTTTTGGAAACCAGATGGGCGTTTTCCTCCATCCAGGAGGCGCTGCCTCCAGGATAGATGGCCAGCAGAATCAGGTCGCACTGGGGGATGTGCTGCTCATCCAGTCTGCCATGGACAGCCCCTGCCAGCATGGCGAAGGAGAGCATCTGCGCGTCGGCTTCCTGGGCGTAGACGGTATGGCCCTCCAGGGCATAGGCCCGGGCCAGGGAGCCGCCGATGAGACCCAGTCCCAAAATTCCCACGGTCATACAATGGCCTCCCGGATTCGGCGCACCTTCCGGCTCAGCTCGTCAAACTGAGGGGGCGTCAGGGACTGAGCGCCGTCGCACAGGGCGCAGGAGGGATTGTTGTGCACCTCAATCATAATGGCATCTGCGCCGCAGGCTGCGGCGGCGTAAGCCATGGGGGCAACCAGGTTGGCCTTGCCGGTGGCATGGCTGGGGTCAACCACCACAGGCAGATGGGTCAGATTGTGCAGCACCGATACGGCGGACAGATCCAGGGTGTTCCGGGTGGCGGTTTCAAAGGTGCGGATGCCCCGCTCGCACAGGATAATCTGCTCATTGCCCTCGCTCATAATGTATTCCGCGCTCATCAGCAGCTCCTGAAGGGTGTTGGCAAGGCCCCGTTTCAGCAGAATGGGCTTCTTGGTTTTGCCCAGCTCTTTCAGAAGATCGAAATTCTGCATATTCCGGGCGCCGACCTGGATGATGTCCACATCCTCGAACAGGTCCAGCGTGGAGATGTTCATAATTTCCGTGACAATGGGCAGGCCGGTGGCCTCCTTGGCTTTCAGAAGCAGGCGGATGCCCTCGCCCTTCATGCCCTGGAATGCGTAAGGGGAGGTGCGGGGCTTAAAGGCGCCGCCCCGAAGAATGCTGGCGCCGGAGGCCTTCACCGCCTGGGCAACCTGAATGATCTGATCCTCGGATTCCACCGAGCAGGGACCGGCAATCATGGCAAAATATCCGCCGCCGATGCGGACGCCGCCGGCCTCCACAATGGTGTCCTTGGGATGGAACTTCCGGTTGGCCTGCTTGAAGGGCTCGGAAACCCGCTTCACGGTTTCCACCATTTCCAGGCTCTTCAGCAGTTCCATATCTACCCGGCTGGTATCGCCGATGAGACCCAGAACCGTGACCTCTGCGCCCTCGGAAATGTGGACGTCCAGGTTCATGTGTTTGAGCCAATCCACCAGATGCTGCATTTGCTCGGGGGTTGTACCATGCTTCAGAATTGCGATCATAGAAACATCTCCTAGATAAAAAAGTAGCGCCGCACGGCAATTCGTGCGGCGCTTGGTTCTTCCGTTCCAGCTTCTGAAAAATTTCTGCAGCACAAATCGCTATTACTTTTTCCGGGTAAAAAAGTAATAGTAGCCAAAAAAGAACTGTGCAGCGGAGATGGCAGTGACCATAAAAAAGTCCCCTTGTTCAGTAGCTGCGGACATTATACCACGGGTGGTGGAATATTGCAAGAGGAAATCCGTTTCTCCACGAAAAAAATCGGTTCCGGTAAAAAAAGAACCGTACGTTTCCGTACGGTTCAAAAGGAAAATCAAAAGGGAAGAAGGGGCCAGATCCAGCCGGCAGCAAAGGGCTGAAGAAAGAACATAACTCCGAAAGTAAGAACACAGACCATCCGGACCTCGCCCGCCGTCCATTTTGGGGTGATGGAGGGCATCAGCCACAGGACGACCCGGGCAATGCACCAGCCCAGGAACGTACCCAAAGTGTTGGTAATCAGGTCGTTGACGTCCGTGGCACGGATGGTGAAAATCTGCAAAAGCTCAATGGAGAGGGAGAACAGAAACCCAAACAGAACCATCCGGTACATCGGCCAGAAGGTACGGCAGAACAAGGGTAGCAGAATCCCCAGCGGGACGAACAGCACCACATTCAGCGCACTGGCCAAATAGTCGGAGAACATATAGGCAAAGGGTTCCAGATTCACGTTCAGACTGAAGCGGATATAGGTAATGCTGGGAAGACCAACCACAGAATCCACCGCTGCCAGATAAATTGCCAGAAGCAGATACCCGGCTGTGCGCCGCCAGCTGACACCCCGATGGTACCGCAGCCAGACGAACAGAGGAACCAGCACCAACGCCGCAATCCCCGCCTCCACACAGGTGAAGGGAATTCTGTGCATCGAAGCCCTCCGGAATCAGAACGCCGGCTGGGGGAGGAGAAGGGAAACCACGCTGCAGCAGGCGTTCAGGGCGAACCGGGCGTCGGTATGGATGTTGGCCTCCTGCCGCTCATATTCCCGGTGGTAGCTGTATACGGCATCCATAATGGTGCGGGCAACCCGTGGATTGACCTGAGGATCGGCCTCCATGAAACGCAGGAAGTGGTTCTGCAGTTCCACCTCATACACCCGGTGATCCATCAGGTTGGTGGAGAAGGTATCATTGTGGGCATAGGTGAAGGCGTCGGTGGTGTAGTGGATCAGCTTGCCCAGAGTGTAGAAATCAAACAGGTTCAGCTTACGCTTTCCCTCCAGCCGCTGGGAGATCCGCCGCATGAACCGGCGGGCGTTGCGGTAGTTATGACCCCGGAGCCACTGAAATCGCAGGGAGCCCTTCAGGTATGTAATCGGGTTCCGGTCCGGCTCCACACAGCCGATCAGGAAAGCCCGGACACAGGGCCTGGATACATTCTGCATATAGTGCTCGGTCAAATACTGCCCCAGGCAGCGGTGGCTTTTTCCACGCATGAGGTTGCCCCTTTCCATCGCATTTGACCCCATTCTATCATATTTCTCCCGGGAATTTGTTAACAACGGAAAAAATCGGACAACCGCACAAAACAGCGGGTAAAAAATTGTTCATCCTTTGGCAATAGTTATGAAAGCCGCCCGAGGCCGGGCGGCTTTCCAAAATATTATGCGATGGTGAAGGGCAGGCGGGTGACCAGCATTCCGTCAAAATAGATCCGAAGGGTGTATTCTCCGGCAGTTTGGGGAACGTTGGGAACCGTCAGCTCGCCGTAGTGATAATCTCCCGCATACCACAGCTGCTTCCAGTAGGTATCGTACACACCGATGAGATCTGGCAGAACATTGCCGTGGGCATCCTCGATGACATACATGACGTGCAGAGCACTGCCGGGAAGGTAGAAATCGGTGGTGCCGTGGAGCACAACGGAAATGCCGTCTCCCACGCTGAACTGATCGGTATAGTCCTCTTTGCTGATGGTCTCAAAGGACCAGCCAGCCTGGGCAGGGGTTTTCAGAAGGAATCCTTCTATGGTGTCCGCAGTCAGGGCATTACCTTCGTAGGCTTCCGCTTCCGGCAGGGTGCAGGTGTATACGTTGCTGAAAACGGAGGTGCCGTCGGCGGCCTGAATCGTGAACTGGTATTTTGCGTCCGGAATCTTGGGGCTGATTTTTGCAGAGGGATTGGTGCACTTCACCACGTTAGATACGCCGCTGCCGTCGATGGTGTACATCAGGAGCCAGCCGCCCTCCGGGGCGGTGCCGCTGTAATCCCAGCTGACCTCCAGGTCCTCCAGATCCGGATTCTCCTCGTTGACCACGGTAAAACCGGTGATGTTGACGGGGTTGGCGGTAATGCTGGCCCGGGCGGGCTGGGTCATTCCCACGGCGGTGACCTCCACCGTGTAAGCGTAAGCAGGGTCTACGTCCGTAAACTGAGCCTGGGTGTCCGTCACGGTCTGCTGCTGTTCATAGCCGCTGTCACTGTAGCAGCGGACAATCCAGCTGTTGACCACCACACCGCCGGGGGCGGTCCAATGCACCGTCATATCCCCGTCTCCGGCAGAGGTGACGGTCAGATTCTCCGCCACAATCAGCCGGGAGGCCAGGTACTCCAGATCGGTCTCTCCGCTGAGAGACAAGCTGTCCCCTGCGTCCAGGCTGAAGGTATAGACCTTGCCCACGGAAAGCCCGGAGATGGTGACAGAGTGACCGGAGAAGGTTTCCACAGTTTCTTCTTCCCCTTCCGCTGCATAGCTCAGACGCCACTGCTCCGGTTCCTCGCCTTCCACGGTAAAGTCAAGGACGACGGAGCCGTCCGTTTCGCCGGCGGAGGCGGTGAAGGAGAGAATGCTGGTGGTGGTGTCGGTGGTGAAAATGTCTGATGTCTGGCCGGTGAGGGCGTGGAAACCGTCGATTTCCAGCTGAATCTTATACAGAGTGTCGGGGCTCAGACCGGTGAACGTTGCCTGGTTGTTCACAACCGGCTGGGTCAGCACGGTGCCGTAGCTGTCCGAGCAGATTACCTGCAGCAGGGAGTTGTCTGCGTCGGTGTCGATGGATACCGTCAGCTCGTGCTTGGTCCCGTCCACATCAATGCTCCGGATGGCCTGCAGATACAGGTTCTGGTAATACCAGAAGCTGCCGGCGCCCAGGCCGGACAGGGCCAGCAGGAAAATCAGCCAGGCAACCAGCTTTTTCCGGAGCTTCTTGCCCTTGGCTGAGGCAAAGGCCCCGGCGGACTTTTTCTTCTTATCCGGTTCTGCATCCGGGTCTTCCATTACGGGGTCCAGGGGTACGCTGGCATCATCTGCCTCCGGATCGTCCTCCTTGGCGAAGGCGAAGGGGTCTTCCGGCTCCGGAACCTCCGGCACTACAACGCCGGGTGGAGGCTCGTGGGCAATCAGATCATCCGCCTTGGACAGAATCCGGGACAGTTCATCCGACATTTCATGGGGCAGCAGATCCTCTGCGTCCTCTTCATCCGGGAGGGTTTCGTCCCGGGGAGCATCCTCCTCGTCCTGGGGCATATCTGCGTCGGCGTCCTCTTCCGGGGAGGACGGCTGACTGTCGGAAGACCCGTCATCCGCCTCCGGCGGGGAGACGGGCGCGTCAGAAGACGCTTCTGCCTCAGCCTCCTCCTGTGCGGGTGCGCTGGATTCGGGCACCGCAGGCGTCTCCGGCGCGGACGGCTTGGGCGTAACCATCGGCTCCGCATCGGGGTCAATCTCCAGGGGAATGTAGGGGGTGATGGGAACGTCGTTGACGGTGTTGCGCTGGAGGTAGTTTGCCAGCGCCTGTCCCATATCCTTGGGGTCCTGCCAGCGGGACTCCGGGTCCGGATGAACGGCCTTCATGATAATGGCAGCCAGCTCATAGTCCGCATTCAGGGGAGAGGGAAGTTCCTCCTGGGGCGCCTTTCCCTGGAAGGGCAGCTGCCCGTCGTTGTAGAGCTGGTAGAGAATCATGCCTACGGCGTAGGTATCCGCCGTCAGATTCATGGGATTGATGGGATCGTGCAGTTCCGGAGGGGTATACACACTGCGATACCGGTCCGGAATGGCCGCATAGGAGAGGGTATCCACGGAGATGAAACCCAGGTCTCCGATGCGGTATTCCTTTTTATCGGAAATGAAGATGTTGCTGGGCTTCAGATCCACATACAGCCACCCCGCCTGCCGGCAGACCGACAGGGCCGCGCACAGGTCCAGACCCAGATTAATGGCCTCCAGATGGGTAACCGGGTTGCTCCGGACATACTTGTCCAGGGAGCGCTTGTAGCTTCCCACCAGGTATATCTCATAACCCAGCCGCCGTTTGGTGATGGGCTCCATGGTCCAGGCGTCGTAAGCCAGAAAACCGTCCAGCTTGGAAAGGGTTTTCAGCTGCTCCGCTTCCTTGAGAATGCCCTCGCCCATCTCCCGGAAATACTCCATGGCATCGGCCGGGTCCTTATAGGCGCCCGCAAGCAAAAGCGCGTCCATCTGAGTCTGGGAGGCAGGGACGGAGATGATTTTGACTATGTATTTTTTATCAGTGTTCTCCCTTATGGCAGGACAGCAGAGGATGCCGTCATGGCTGCTGATGGGATTTCCCATGGAAAAACCGTCCAGCAGCGGGGAGGTTGGCTTGGATTCCGACAAAGCAATCGCCTCCTTTAACCAAACTATCATAAAATAAAATGACAAAAAATGCAATACTT
Source organism: uncultured Oscillospiraceae bacterium (assembly GCA_944387685.1). Lineage (GTDB taxonomy): Bacteria > Bacillota > Clostridia > Oscillospirales > Oscillospiraceae > Faecousia. The sequence continues at coordinate 13,861 of CALXFW010000121.1, read as the reverse complement.
TTGTAGTTGTATTCTCTGGAAATTCGTGCTATAATGTCACGCATAATGGTACTGCTATGTACTGGAGGTAAGGGAAATGAGCAAGATAATATGCGACGTATGCGGAACATCCTACCCTGATACGGCGGAACAGTGTCCCATCTGCGGCTGTTCCCGGGACGCGGCAGCGGATTTGCTGAAGGATGATCTTCTGCTGGATGGGGAGCCGGAGGGCGGCCAGTCCGGCGGCCGGATGTCTTCCCAGAGACGCAAAGAAATCTTTGACTATGACGAAGTCAATGTGGACCGGCAGAAAAAATCCCGGAACGATCCGCCCACCTTTGACGATGAGGAAGAGGAATACGAGGAAGGCGGCGGCAGCAACACCTTTGTGGTGATTTTGCTTACTGTCCTGATTGCCGTGCTGCTGATGGCGGCAGGATTCCTGTTCTTCCGGTATCTGCTGCCCAACATGGGGTCCGACAAGGATACGACCATCCAGACCGTGGCCCAGACAGCGCCGGTATTTACCACCGAGAGCGACAGCATTCCCTGCACCGGCATGATTCTCACCAGCGGCACCGAGGCGATTCTGAACCAGGCCGGCGGCCGGTCCCTGATTCATGTGATTCCGGAGCCCAGCGACACCACCGACCCCATTGTATACACCTCTTTGGATGAGAGCATCGCCACCGTTACCGAAGATGGCAGAATTGAGGCTGTGGCGGAAGGTGAGACGGAGATTCTGGTTTCCTGCGGTACCCAGCAGACCAGTGTGAAGGTCACGGTGAAGTTTGAAGAGGTGACGGTACCTCCCACCGCTGCGGAAACCGTAGGGGAGACTGTGGCGGAAACCGTTTCGGAGACCGCTCCGGAGGCAACCTCCACGGCGCTGAAGGACGTAACCCTGAAGCTGAAGAAGACGGACATCATGCTGGGTGTTTACTATGAGTACCAGCTCCTGCTGGACTGCGATTTGGAGCAGGACGAGGTGGAGTGGAGCTCTGAGCATCCCCACATCGCAACGGTAGATGAGTACGGCAACGTCAAAGCCATCAAGTCCGGTACCACCTCCATCACCGCCAAGTATGGCGACCAGGAAGTGCAGTGCATTGTCCGCTGCGGTTAACCGAAAAAACAGGGCGGCTGCTCCGAAATGGAGCAGCCGCATTTGTTACTCCTTGGTCAGGAACCCCTTCCCGCGGAACAGGAAGGAAATGCACCAAAGACCGGACAGCGCGACAACGGTATAAACCAGCCGGCTGAACAGGGAGCCGGAGCCGCCGAACAGCCAGGCCACCAAATCAAATTGGAAAATACCCACCAGTCCCCAGTTGACACAGCCGATGATGGACAGAATCAGGGCAATGGTATCCATAGATCTTACCTCCATTTCAAGTTCCGGATGCCCTTAGCATACGCAGCTTTTGGTTTTTTATCAGCAATCCGATTGCAAAATTCAGAATTTCAGGATATAATGAACCCTGAAACAGAAAAGGAAGGGATCACCTATGACCACACTTTTTGAACCGGCCTATGCCAAGCTGAATCTGACGCTGGACGTCCTGGGCAAACGGGAGGACGGCTACCACGACCTGCAGAGCGTGATGCAGACCATCTCCATCCGGGATGACATAGAAATTGACGTGGGCACCGGCAAGCCCTGGCGGCTGCTGTGCTCCGTGGAGGGCCTCCCCACGGATGAAACCAATCTTGCCTGGAAGGCGGCGGAGGTGTTCTGCCGGACACTGAAAAAGGACCCCCAGGGACTGGAAATCCGGATTGTCAAGCGGATTCCCTTCGGGGCAGGAATGGGCGGCGGCAGCGCCGACGCGGCTGCGGTGCTTCGTGCCCTGAACCGGCACTATGGAGAGCCTCTTTCCGTCCTGGCTCTGGCGGAGCTGGGCGCCCAGGTGGGCAGCGATGTGCCCTTCTGCGTGCTGTGCGGTACAGCTATGGTAGAGGGCCGGGGAGAGCGGCTTCGGAAGCTGCCGGATATGCCGGATTGCGTGTTCGTTGTCTGCAAGCCGGACTTCTCCGTCTCCACGCCGGAGCTGTACCGAAAGCTGGACCAGACAGCCATCCCGCTGCGTCCGGATAACCGGGCCATGGAGAGCGCCCTGCTGGCCGGGGACTTGGGTGCGGTGGCAGAAAACCTGTGCAATGTGTTTGACCCCGTGGTGACTGCCGAGCATCTGGAGCTGAATTACATCAAATCCATCTGCCACAGCTATGGCGCGCTGAACCAGCAGATGACCGGCTCCGGTTCCGCCATATTCGCCATTATGCCCAGCTTTGAGTATGCCGCAGTGGTGTGCAATATGCTGAAAGAGAATTATCCCCAGGTTTTTATTGCCAAACCGGTATAAATTCCCCAAATGCCGTCCATACTGGAAGTATTTCTGTATGGACGGTGTTTTTATGGTAAAATTGGGAAAACGGGTGCTGATTTGTCTGTGCCTGGCGGCAGCGGTCTGGTGCGGAACGCTACTGGCAGACCGGCAGCGGCTGAATGAGGAGCTGATCCGCTTCCATGTGGTGGCAAATTCCGACACCCCGGAGGATCAGCAGGTGAAGCTGCAGGTGCGGGATGCAGTGCTGGACAGCCTCCGGGAGAACTTGGGGCAGCTCAGGGACGTGGAGCAGGCCAAGTGCTACTTACAGGAGAACCTGCCCAAAATTCAGCAGGCGGCCAACGCTGCTCTGGCAGCCGCCGGTGTGGATGCCCAGGCGGTGGTATCCCTGTGTCGGGAGACCTTCGACACCCGAATCTATGATACCTTCACCCTGCCCGCAGGGGTGTATGAATCCCTGCGGATCGTCATCGGGGAAGGGGAAGGGCACAACTGGTGGTGTGTGGTATTTCCCTCCCTGTGTCTTCCGGCTACCTCGGAGGGCTTCCAGGAGGCGGCCCAAACCGCCGGCTTCCCGGATTCTCTGAACCGGGCCCTGGCCGGAGAGTCTGGCTATACCCTGCGGTTTTATGCCCTGGACGCTTTGGGCGAGCTGGAGAATCTCCTCTTCCCGGGATAAATTGCCGCTGTTCATTCCGGGGAATTTGTGATATTCTAGGAAGAAATAGAAAGAAGGAGGCGAACGCCATGCTGCGCTTGCTCGTGGGCCGGGACTGGACGGCCAATCGGGAGGAAATCCTGAGCCGGATTGCCCAGGACGTGGCCCATCGCCGGGGGAATCGGGTTCTCATGGTGCCGGAGCTGGTCAGCCATGAAACGGAGCGGAGGCTGTGCCAGGCGGCGGGAGATACCGCCAGCCGGTACGCAGAGGTGCTATCCTTTACCCGGCTGGCCTGCCGGGTGGCGGACAGCCTGGGTTCCGGCGCAATGGAGTGCCTGGATGACGGGGGCCGGGTGGTGGCCATGGCAGCGGCTGCCCGGCAGCTCAGCAGCCGGCTGAAAGCCTATGCCGCGGTGGAGACCAAACCGGAATTTCTCACCGGGCTGATCGATGGGGTGGACGAATTCAAGCGCTGCTGCATTTCTCCACAGGACCTGTCCCAGGCGGCGGCTCAGACCCAGGGAAGTCTGGCCCAGAAGCTGGAGGAGCTGTCTCTTCTGATGGAGGGGTATGATACCCTGTGCAGCCGGGGAAAACGGGACCCCCGGGATCAGATGACCTGGCTGCTAGAGCAGCTGGAGGATGGCAGCTTTGCCAGGGAGCATACCTTCTACATAGACGGCTTCCCTGATTTTACCCGGCAGAATATGGCCATTTTGGAGCACCTGATTCAGTTTTCTCCGGAAGTGACGGTGAGCCTGAACTGCGATCAGCCGGATTCCCACCTGCTGGCCTTTGAAAAGGCGGGACAGACCGCCCGGGAGCTGCTGCGCTTCGCCCAGAGAAAGAACATTGCCACGGCGGTGGAGACGGTGAAGGCCAATCCTGTGCCATTGGAGGCTGTACGGGACAAACTGTTTCAGGGCGGCATTGTGCAGGGGGCGGCCCGGAGCTGCCTGACAGCTGTCCGGGCGGAGTCGGCCTATCAGGCCTGTATGGACTGTGCCCGCCGGGTGCAGGAGCTGGTTGCCCAGGGCTGCCGGTACCGGGATATCAGCCTGGTCTGTCCGGATATGGCGGTTTACCAGCCGCTGGTGGATTTGGTGTTCCATCGGTTCCACATACCGGTTTATCGGTCCGGAACCGAGGAAATTTTGCAGAAAACCGTGATTTCCACGGTGCTTACCGCCCTGGAGGCAGCCCTCAGCGGCTTCGGCCAGCGGGAAATGCTCCGGTATCTGCGCTCCGCCCTGTCTCCTCTGGAGCCGGACCTCTGTGACCAGGTGGAGAACTATGCGATCATTTGGGGTGTCCGGGGCAGCCAGTGGGTTACCCCCTGGCAGAACCACCCTGAAGGACTGGCGGGGGTGTGGGACGAGGGGCCCCGGCGGCAGCTGGAGCGGCTGAACGAAGCCCGGGCGCTGGCGGCGGAGCCCCTGGAGCGGCTGCGGCAGAGCTTCCGGGACGCCGTGACCCTGGCAGACCAGGTGCAGGGGCTGTATGGATTCCTGGAGGACCTGTCTTTGGAGCAGCGGCTTGCAGACATGGCCGGGGAAATGGATGCCGCCGGGGATAACCGCAGCGCCCAGATTCTCAACCAACTCTGGGAAATTCTGCTGTCCGCCCTGGAGCAGCTTTATGATGTCCTGGGGGACACCCACTGGGAGGCGGAGCATTTTGCCCGGCTGCTGCGGCTGCTGCTGAGCCAGTATTCCGTAGGCACCATTCCCCCGGTGCTGGATGCGGTGCAGATGGGGCCGGTGAGCGCCATGCGCTGCCACCAGGAAAAATACCTTCTGGTACTGGGTGCGGAAGAGGGCAAACTGCCGGGCTACACCGGCTCCACCGGGGTCCTGACGGACCAGGAGCGGGTCACTCTGCGGGAACTGGGAGTTCCTCTCACCGGCGGGGCCATGGAGGGCATCCAGTCGGAATTTGCAGAAATATACGGGGTTTTCTGCGGCGCCGGGGAGAAAATCTTGGTTTACAGCGCCGCAGAGCAGCCCTCCTTCGTCTATCGGCGGCTGTCGGAGCTGGCAGGGGGCGAAATCGCAGCCCGGGAAGGTCTGGGCTTTGCCGGCGCAGATGCCCAGGAGGCAGGGGCGTATCTCGCGGCCTGGCGGGAGGAAGAGGCTGCCCGGCGGCTGGGCGTACTGCCTCAGTACCTGGATGCGGCCCGGAAACGGGACCATACCCTTGGCCGGGTAGAGGCGGAGCGGATTCGCAGCCTTTACGGCGGCAGCCTGAATCTGTCCGCCTCCCAGATTGACCGGCAGGCGGAGTGCCGCCTGTCCTACTTCCTGCGCTACGGCATGCGGGCCAAGGAGCGGAAGGAGGCAACGGTGGACCCGGCGGAATTCGGCAGCTATGTTCACGCCGTGCTGGAAAACACTGCCCGGTGCATCCGGGATATGGGCGGCTTCCACCGGGTGTCGCTGGAAGAGACCCAGGCGCTTGCCCATCGGTTCAGCGAGGAGTATGCCGCCCAGCGGTTCTCCCAGCTGGAGTCGGAGCGGGTGGTGTATCTGTTCCGCCGGAATCTGGGGGAGCTGGATATGGTGGTCCGGGAGCTGTGGCTGGAACTGAAGGACGCACAGTTTGAACCGGTGGACTTCGAGGTGGGGTTCGGCGCCGGGGAGGGACTGCCTCCCATCCCCATTCCCAATGGAAAAATCCAGGCGGTGCTCCGGGGATTTGTGGACCGGGTGGATGTCTGGGACAACGGGGCAAGCGCATACTACCGGGTGGTGGATTACAAGACCGGGAAAAAGGACTTTGACTACTGCGACGTGTTCAACGGTGTGGGACTGCAGATGCTGCTGTACCTGTTCGCTCTGGAGGACAGCGGGGCAGCGTACCTGGGTGACCGGCCGGTTCCGGCAGGGGTGCAGTATTTTCCCGCCCGGGCGCCCTATCTGCCTGCGGAGGGAAAGCTGGATGACCCTGCTGCCCAGGCCCAGCGCAAGCCCACATGGAAGCGCAAGGGCCTGCTGCTTCAGGACGAGGCAGTGCTGCAGGCCATGGAGCCGGGGGAGACTCCCCAGCGGATGAGCTACAGCGTCCGCAAGGATGGCACGCTCTCCGGAGACCTGGCGGACAGGGAGCAGCTCCGAGCGCTGAAAGCCTATGTGTTCCGGGTGCTGGCAGAGTTGGTGGAGGAGATTGCCTCCGGCAATGTGGACCCCAATCCCTATACCCGGGGCACCAGCCACAGCGCCTGCGATTACTGCCCCTACGGCGCTGTCTGCCACAAGGAGCAGGTGGCCGGCCGCCGGAACTACAAGACCATGACCGCCCAGCGGTTCTGGGAAGAAATTGAGAAAGAGAGGAACCGCCATGGCAGATAAACTGACTCCCGAACAGACCCGGGCCGTATCGGACCGGGGCGGACGGCTGCTGGTGTCTGCCGCCGCTGGTTCCGGCAAGACGAAGGTGCTGGTTGACCGGCTGATGGGCTACCTCACGGACCCGGCGGACCCGGCCAACCTGGATGAATTCCTGATTATTACTTATACCAAGGCGGCGGCATCGGAGCTTCGGGGGAAAATTGCCGCCAAACTGACGGAGCGGATTGCCCGGGAGCCGGAAAACCGGCACTTGCAGCGGCAGATGCAGCGTCTGTTCCTCACGGAAATCTCCACGGTTCACGGCTTTTGCGGCAACCTGCTCCGGGAATACGCCTACCGGCTGGACCTGCCCGGAGATTTCCGGGTGGCGGATGAAAGCGAGTGCCGGGAGATTCGGGACCTGGTGCTGAAGGATTTGCTGGATGCCGCCTATGCTGACCCTGAGCAGAATGGGGATTTTCTGGCTTTTGCCGACACCCAGGGCCTGGGACGGGATGACCGCCTGGTTCCGGAGCTGATCGAAAAGGTGTACGACAGCGCCCGGTGCCACCTGAATCCGGAGGGCTGGCTGGAGGAATGCCTGCAAGCCTCCCAGACCGAGGACCTGAACGACGCCGGGGAAACGGTGTGGGGTCGCTACCTGCTTGAAGACCTGAAGGACTTCCTGGCTTGTCAGATTCAGGCGCTGAGCCGATGCCGGGAATTGCTGGAGGCGGAGGAGGGGATGGAAAAGCCCGCCGCCAATCTGGCGGATACCCTGTACCAGATGGAACGGCTTGCCCAGTCCCAGACCTGGGACCAGGCAGTCCGGAACCGAAACGTGGATTTTGGCCGCCTGACCTTTCCGAGAAAGAACGTTGACCCGGAACTGACAGAGCGGGTGAAAGCCGCCCGCACCGCCTGCAAAAAGGGGCTGGAGCGGAAGCTGCAGAACTTTTCTGACGATTCCCGGCAGCTGCTGACGGATTTGCAGCAGTCGGCGGCTGCTGCCCGGGGCCTGATTGCCCTGGTCCGCAGCTTTGACCTGGATTACAGTGCCGCCAAGCGCAGCCGCCGGGTGCTGGACTTTGGGGACCTGGAGCACAAAACCCTGGAACTGCTTCTGGGGAAAAACCGCACCAGCCCCACGGCGGCGGCAGGGGAGGTTGCCCGCCGGTTCCGGGAGATTCTGGTGGATGAGTATCAGGATTCCAACGGAGTCCAGGATGCCATCTTTATGACCTTGTCCCAGGAGCGGAAAAACGGATTTTTGGTGGGGGATGTGAAGCAGTCCATCTACCAGTTCCGGCTGGCGGACCCGGGGATATTCCTGGAAAAGTACCGGGAATACGTCCCGGCGGAGGATGCCCTGCCCGGGCAGGGGCGTAAGGTGCTGCTCAGCCACAACTTCCGCTCCGGGGCTGAGGTGATCGGGGCGGTGAACGACGTTTTTTCCGCCTGTATGCGGCCTAAGGTGGGCGGACTGTCCTACACCCAGGCAGAGATGCTCCGGGAAGGCATTCCCCACATTCCCCTGGGGGAGCCGGGGGCGGAGCTGTATGCCCTGGAGGTCCGGGAGAATACCTACCAGGAGGAGGCGGGCTTCGTGGCCCAGCGGGTGCAGACCATGCTGGAATCCGGCACCCTTGTCCGGGGGGACGGACAGCTTCGGCCGGTAACGCCGGAGGATATTGTGATTCTGCTCCGCTCTCCCGGCAGCGCCGGAAGCTATTTTCAGCGGGCGCTGGAGTCCCGGGGCATCCGCTGCACTTCCGGAGGCGGTACAGACCTGCTCCAGACGGAGGAGATCGGCACATTCCGCTCCCTTTTGCAGGTGATTCAGAATCCCCGGCAGGATATTCCCCTGATTGCGGTTCTGGCCAGTCCGGTGTTCGGCTTTACCGCCGATGATTTGGCGGCCTTTCGGGGAAAACAGAAAACGGGAAGCGTCTACGACGCACTGCGCAGCAGCGGCACCGCCAAGGCAGAGGCATTCCAGCACTGCCTGGAGCAGCTGCGCCGGGAGGCCCGGCAGAAGCCGCTGACGGTCCTGCTGGAAAGCTGTTTTGCCTTGACCCGGATGGACAGCATATACGCTGCCATGCCCGGCGGCCAGGCGAAACAGGCCAACCTCCGGGCTTTCTTTGAACTGGCGGTGGGCTATGAGCAGGGGGGGCTGCGGGATCTGTCCCAATTCCTGGATTATCTCCAGTCTTTGGAGGGCCGGGGGCTGGCGGCTGCCGGCCAGGCTGCTTCGGGATGCGTCACCATCATGAGCATCCACAAGTCCAAGGGCCTGGAATTTCCGGTGGTGTTTCTATGCAACCTGTCCCGGAAGTTCAACCAGGAGAGCCTGCGCAGTCAGATCCTCTGCGACAAAACCCTGGGCCTGGGCCTGTCCGTGGCGGACCATGAAAACCGGGTGCGCTATCCTTCGCTGGCCAAACGGGCCATTGCTGTGAAAATGGCGGCAGAGAGCGTCTCCGAGGAGATGCGGGTGCTGTATGTGGCGATGACCCGGGCCAGAGACCGTCTGATTATGACCTATGCCTCCCAGAATCTCCAGAGCGAATTGCAGGATATCGCCCTGCGCCGGGACTTGGACGGCGGGGAGCTGCTGTGCCGGGAAGCCATCTGCCTTGGAGATTGGGTGCTTCTGACGGCCATGGGCCGTACCGAGGCGGGAGCCCTGCACGCCCTGGGCGGCAGACCGGAACAGACCCAATCGGGAGATTGTCCCTGGCACATCGAGGTCTGCCAGGCGCCGGAGTCCCAAATCCAGGCCGAAGCGGTGCAGGCTGCCCACCAAAGTCTTCCCCAGGAAGAGGAGGAGCGGCTGGCCAGGGCTCTTTCCTTCCGCTATGCCTATCCTGCGGCAACCCAGGCGCCTTCCAAGCAGACGGCGACAGACCGGAAGGGCCGGGAAAAGGATGAGGAGGCGGCGGAGGATACCCAAGAGCCGAAACCCACCCAGCGGCTTTGGCGGCGGGCGGATTTTTCCTCCGGGGCCAGGCGGGGAAAGGCCTACGGCAGCGCCATCCACGCTGCCCTGCAATATATGGACTACCAGACAGGGGCCAGCGCTGAGACCATTGCCCGGGAAATAGAGCGTCTGGTGGAGCAGCGGTTCCTTACCCCGGAGCAGGGGGCAGTAATCCCCTGTGAAGCACTTGCCCGGTTCTTTGCCACATCTGTGGGCCAAAAGCTCCGGAGCGGGACGCCCTACCTGCGGGAATTCAAATTCTCCATTCTGGATGATGGACAGCACTACGGACCCGGACTGGAGGGGGAGCAAGTTCTGCTTCAGGGTGTGGTGGACTGCGCCCTGCTGGAGCCGGAGGGAATCACCGTGGTGGATTTCAAAACCGACGCCGTCAGCGAGGATACTCTTTTGCCGGCGGTGGAGCGCTACCGCTCCCAGGTGCGTATTTATGGGGAAGCGCTGAGCCGGATTTATGAAATGCCGATTAATAAGCAATATCTGTACTTTTTCCACCTGAACCGATTTGTGGAAGTGTGAAATAACGGAAATGGGCCGCCCGATTGGGCGGCCCGGCTGCTTGTGTCAGCGGCAGTCTTTCTCCTGAGTCTGGTCGGTGCTGGTGGTCTTCCGGTTCTGCTTGGTATCCGGATTCTGCTTGGTGTTCTGTGTCTTATTCTGGTTATTCATACGTTTGTCCTCCATATGGTTGTAACGGCCTTGCCGCAACCCTAGCTTACCCAGCTTTTCAAGATTTATCCTTGACTTTGAACAAAAGACTGGCGACCAGTCCTGCCAGGATGGCGGTGGCGATGCCTCCGGCAGAGGCCCTCAGTCCGCCGGTGAGAATTCCCAGAAATCCGTCTTCCTCCACAGCCTCCCGAACCCCCTGAGCCAGCGTATTCCCGAAGCCCGTCAGGGGGACGGTGGCGCCGGCCCCTGCGAATTCCACCAGCGGCTGGTATAACCCAACCGCTCCCAGAAGAACGCCAATCACCACATAACTGACCAGAATCCGGGCGGGGGTCAGTTTGGTCTTGTCAATGAGAATCTGGCCGATCAGGCACAGCAGCCCGCCCACCAAAAACGCTTTCACATAGTCCATTTCAGTTTCCTCCTTGGATGCAGACGGCGTGGCAAACCCCGGGTATGGGCAGTCCCTGCTGGGTGGAAGTGGGGGAGAGCAGAGCGCCCGTTCCGCAGAACAGGATTTTCTTCAGCTTCCCCGTATCCAGCTGCCCCAGCAGCAAACCGCAGAGGGTGATGGCGCTGCATCCGCAGCCGGAACCGCCTGCGTGGACATCCTGGGTGGTATTGTCGAACACCAGCGTTCCGCAGTCCGCCAGCTTCCCGCCCAAGGATACCCCGTCCATTCGCGCCAGTTCCAGCAGCATTTCTTTGCCCACCTGTCCCAAGTCTCCGGTGACAATGAGATCAAAGGCCTCCGGACCGGTGCTCAGGTCCTCAAAATGGCTGCGGATGGTGGCGTAAGCCGCCGGGGCCATGGCGGCGCCCATGTTGTTGGCGTCTTGGATGCCCAGGTCCGTGACGGTGCCGATGGTACAGGCGGTGATCCGGGGGCCCTTCCCCTGACGGCATACCAGGGCTGCCCCGGAGCCGGTGACGGTCCATTGCGAGGTGGGGGTGCGCTGCCCGCCGTATCCCAGGGGAAACCGATACTGCCGCTCCGAGGAGGCGAAATGGGAGGAGGTCATGGCCACCACCCGGTCCGCAAATCCACCGCCGATGGCCATGGAGGCCATGAGCAGGCTCTCCGCCATGGTGGAGCAGGCCCCGTACAGCCCCAGATGCGGGATGCCTGTATTGCGCAGAGTGAAGGAGGAGCCGATGCACTGATTCAGCAGGTCACCGGAAAACACCAGATCAAATTCCTGGGGGGCCATTTCCGCTTTCTGGGCCAGCCTGCGCAGGGCCTGCTGCTGCATATGTTTTTCCGCCTGCTCCCAGGTTTTTTGCCCGAAATAGGTATCCCGGCATTTGATATCGAAGGTATGGGCCAGAGGCCCCTCCGCCTCCCGTTTTCCTGCCACGCTGGCCCAGTGGGTTATCACCGGCGGTTCCGGAAGGACAAAGCTCTGTCTGCCCCGTTTGTGATTCGCCATAGACGCACCTTCCTTTTGTTTTCTGCTATTATGTGCAGCAGTTGCAAAGGCAATGCAGATGGCGTATAATGATGAGAAAAGAAAAGGAGCAGAAAATATGACCTATTCCATCCGTAAGGCGGAGCGGCAGGAGCTTGACCGGATTCTGGAGCTCTATGCCGCTGCCCGGAACTTTATGCGGGAAACAGGCAATCCCAGCCAGTGGAACGGCGGATATCCCTCCCGGGAACTTCTGGAGGGAGATATGGCCCAGGGCAGATTGTATGTGATTGCGGGAGAGGATGCCATCCACGGCGTGTTTTATTTTTCTCTGGAAGAAGACCCGACCTACAGGGAAATTTATGAGGGGCAATGGCATACCCAGGGCCCATACGGCACCATCCATCGGATTGCGGGGGACGGCTCAGGGGGAATCCTCCGGGCAGCGGTGGCGTTTGGAAAAAACCAGGCGGAGTGTCTGCGCATAGATACCCATGAGGACAACCGGGTGATGCAGCGCGCCCTGGACAAGCAGGGATTTCACCGCTGCGGCATCATTCATCTCGCCGATGGTTCCCCCCGGATTGCCTATGATTTGACGAAAGACCAGGAGGAGTGGAAATGAACCTGGAAATCCGAAACGCAGCGCCGCTGCTGCCGCTGGAAACGGACAGGCTGACGATTCGGCAGTACCGGGAAGAGGATGCCCAGGCATACTTCCGGCTGTATTCCAATCCCAGGGTATCCTGTTTCCTGGGAGAGAAAACGGACAGCCTGGAAGCGGCCCGCCGGGAAGTGGGACAGCGGATGCTTCTGAAGGACGGTTCCGAACTGGCGGTTTGCCTGAAAGAGACCGGGGAATGGATTGGCACCGTGTTCGGAATGTGGGAGGGAGATACCTTCAGCGTGTGCTGGAATTTCCTGCCGGAGTTTGGAGGAATGGGCTATGCCCATGAGGCCGCCCAGGCGTATCTGACATTTCTGTTCCGGGAAATGGGCGCTCGGAGAATCTATGCCTATGTAGAGGATACCAATCTGCCCTCCCAGCGCCTGTGCCGAAGGCTGGGAATGCGGCAGGAGGGGCTGTTTCGGGAGTTCGTCACGTTCCGGAATCAGCCGGATGGAACGCCGCTGTATGAAAACACCATGCAGTTTGCCATTTTGAAGAAGGAGTGGGAGAAAGCCCATCCTGAGAGCTGATGGACATCGGGCACCAAATCCAATTTCATGGCAAAATTCCCCCGCAGTTCCCATGGAACTGCGGGGGAATCTGTGTTATGACCCAATTCTTCGGGCGCCATAATAGTGCTCGGCCCAGTACCCGCTGGTCAGGTCCGAATAGGATACGGTGGAGCGGGAATTGGGGGCGTGAATAAACTGGCCGTTTCCTGCATAGATGCCCACGTGGGACAGCCCGGAGCCAGCGGTGTTGGCAAAGAACACCAGGTCTCCTGCCTGAAGATTGGCTTTGCTCACTGCGGTGCCGTGCTGATACTGGTCAGCTACGGTGCGGTAGGGAGAGTAGCCCAGCTGCTTCAGAACGTAGTATGTAAATCCGGAGCAGTCAAAGCCGCTGGGGGAGGCGCCGCCGCTGACATAGGGGGTGCCCAGATATTTCTTTGCCTCTGCCAGAATCTGAGAACCGGTGATGGATACGGCGCTGCCGCTGCTGCCGGAGGAGACATTGCCCTCCAGAGCCGCCGCGCTGGGCGCCACGCCGGTGGATTTGCCCTGGCGGAAGAACTTGGGTGTATTGGAAGAGGCCTGATTCTCATAGGGAATCTCGGTAAGGGTCACATAGTCGCTGCGGACATAGCAGATGCTGCTGCCGTAGATGACCTTGAACCAGCCGTTGTTCATGCCGATGATGTAGCACTTGTCTCCGCTTCCGGCTCTGGCCGTAACGGAGTAGGAGGTGGAGGGGCCGGAGCGCAGATTCACACCGGAGCCGGAAATCTGGCCGTAGCCCAATTCTGCGTTTTCTTTGGTGAGCACCTTCAGGTAGCTCTCGTGCATATAACCGATCTGCAGGTTGTAGTTGACCTTGTACCACTCCCCGGTTTTGCTGATAACCACCACGCAGTCATTGCGGGGAGCCATGGTCAAAGTGGATGCGGTGGTGCTTGGTTCGGAACGAAGGCGTAAAGAAGAGGCATTGACAAAGCCAATGCCATACAGAATCGTTCCGGAAGCGGATGCGGTTACAGAAAGCGGGCCCAGGACCAGAACCAGTGCCAGCGCAAAATTGAGCAGTCTGCGGGTGAATTTCATACTTATGACCATTCCTTTCCGCTGCTCTCCAAGGCACCAAAGGAATATGAAACCCGGTACCTCTAACGCAGCCAGTCGTAATTTGTTAGAATAGGCTTGAGGAAGCAGGCACACTACAGAGCACGTGAAGGTGAGTAGGCCCAACATTGTGTTGGACTGAATATTTATGTGTGCCGGACGCTCTTTCA
>CALXFW010000120.1 GCA_944387685.1 uncultured Oscillospiraceae bacterium | reverse complement strand
CACGGTGTAGTCCACCCCCAGGTCGTCCAGGATCTTGCCCATGACCTCCTGGGCGTGGGCCCACTGCTCGGGGGTACCCTCGTACTTGTCGGTGTTGTTGGGGTCCCACTGGGAGAAGCGGAAGGAGCAGTCCTCCTTCAGCCCCAGGGTCTCCAGGCAGTAGTTGGCCAGCTCGAAGCAGCCCCGGAACTCGTCCTCCAGCTGCTCCGGCCGCAGGATCAGGTGGCCCTCGGAGATGGTAAACTGCCGCACCCGGATCAGGCCGTGCATCTCACCGGAGTCCTCGTTGCGGAACAGCGTGGAGGTCTCCCCCAGGCGCATGGGCAGGTCCCGGTAGGACCGGCCGCGGTTTAAGAACACCTGGTACTGGAAGGGGCAGGTCATGGGCCGCAGGGCGAAGCACTCCTTGGTCTCGTCCTCGGGGTCCCCCAGGACGAACATGCCGTCCAGGTAGTGGTCCCAGTGGCCGGAGATGCGGTACAGGTCCCGCTTGGCCATGAGGGGGGTCTTGGTGAGCTGATAGCCCCGGCGGGCCTCCTCGTCCTCGATCCACCGCTGGAGGACCTGGATGACCTTGGCCCCCTTGGGCAGCAGGATGGGCAGGCCCTGGCCGATGACGTCCACGGTGGTGAAGAACTCCAGCTCCCGGCCCAGCTTGTTGTGGTCCCGCTTCAGGGCCTCCTCCTGCTGCTTCAGGTAGGCGTCCAGCTCATCCTTGCTGGGGAAGGCCACGCCGTAAATCCGCTGCAGCATCTTCCGGTTGGAGTCGCCCCGCCAGTAGGCGCCGCAGCACTGGGTGAGCTTGAAGCCGTTGTGCTTGACCCGGCCAGTGTGATCCAGATGGGGACCGGCGCACAGGTCGGTGAACTCGCCCTGGGTATAGAAGGAGATGACGGCGTCCTCGGGCAGGTCCTCAATCAGCTCTACTTTATAGGGCTCGTTCTGCTCCTGCATATAGGCGATGGCTTCGGAGCGGGGCTTTTCGCTGCGCTCGATGCGCAGCCGCTCCTTGCAGATTTTCTTCATTTCCGCCTCAATCTTCTCCAGGTGCTCCGGGGTGAAGGAGAAGGGAGCGTCAAAATCGTAGTACCAGCCCTCGTCAATGGCGGGGCCGATGGCCAGCTGCACCTCGGGCCAGAGCCGCTTCACGGCCTGGGCCATGATGTGGGAACAGCTGTGCCAGTAGGTTTTCCGGTATTCCGGATTTTCAAAGGTGTACAGATTTTCTTCGGACATGATACATTGCCTCCTTTTGGGTTGTGTGCGGTGGGGAGGGTATAAAAAATACCCACCCCTGAACGGATCAGGGGTGGGATACAAGCAATCTGTATTCCACGGTTCCACCCTGGTTACGGCAGAGACTGCCGTCACTCATTGACGCAGTAACGGGCGCACCCGGCATGGCATTTCCGCCTATGCGGCTCGGAAGTGGTAACCAACCCGGCAGGAATACAGGACCATCGCAGCAAACAGGTCCCTCTCTGGGAATCTGACCGGGAAGGCGTGTCTTCGTCACAGCCTTTTTTGGATAGGGAAATCATAGCACATTTTTTGGGAAAGTCAATCCCCTGCCGGGAAAATCCCCAGTGAACCTCCGGAAAATCCCGGGAAAACAGGGCGCAAACAGGCCATAATCAAAAGGTAACTGTAATTTACAGAAGATTACATAATCCGACACCTTATGTAAACATATGTAACCATTTGACACAAGATATCGCAAAATCAGACGGAAGGCGACCGATATCTAGTCTTGAAGTTTACATAAATTACAAGAGAAAAATATGTAAAAAGTTGACGAAACACAGGAAAAACAAAGAAAAGCTTGACTTTTTGAAGATATTTGATATAATAATGCCATCAAATCCAACAGCGCATCACACTTGTAAGAATTTGATACGACTGATTTCGGTTTGATACTTTTGTTACTTTTTGGAGGAGGGGTCGCCATGTACCGGACAAAATCGCGGAGGAATAAACGCACGAGGCTGCTGATTCGCCTCTATATAACGGTCCTGTCGCTGATTTTGCTGATTGCCATGATGGGCCTGCTGGCACAGACCGCCTTCGCCAAAACCTATGTCATCACCGACGGGGACCGGGTGGTCACCTACACCACCTTCGCCACCGACCCGGACGAAATTCTGGGCCAGGCCGGGGTCTCCCTGAGTGAATATGACACCTACACCACCGAAGCGGTGGCGGGCACCCAGACCATTACGGTTCAGCGTGCCCAGGAAGTAACCGTCCACTACCATGGGCAGATCACGAGGACAGCCGCGTTCGGCGAGACAGTGGGTCAGCTGCTGCAGAAGCTGAATCTGGACGTGTCCGGAGAGGACGTGATCTCCCATGGTTTGGATACCATGGTCTACGACGGGATGGAGCTGCGGGTTGACCGGGTGGTTACCCTCCAGGAAACCTACACCACCACCATCCCCTACGAGACCACCTACTGCGCCGATGCCTCCATCCCGGAAGGGGTGGAGGAGGTGCTCACTCCCGGTCAGGACGGAGAGATGCTTTGCACCGCCGGAGTTACCTACGTCAACGGCGAGGAATCCCAGCGGACGGTGCTCACCGAAACGGTGAGCAAGGCGCCGGTGAACGAGGTGATCGCCCTGGGAACCGGGGAGCAGACTGCCGCCGCCGACCCGGACGCCATGCCCATCATTGAGGACGGCTACATCATCCTCCCCACGGGAGAGGTTCTCACTTACACCCGCAAAGAGACAGTTCGGGCCACAGCCTACACCCACACCGATGCGGGCTGCGATATGATTACCGCCACCGGGACCACGGTCCGCCAGGGCACCGTAGCGGTGGACCCCCGGAATATTCCCTACGGCACCCGGATGTTCATCGTCTCCACCGACGGGGAGTACATCTACGGCATTGCCGTGGCGGAGGACTGCGGGGGAGACATCAAAGGGGACCGGATGGACCTGTATTTCCCTACATATGAGGAATGTATGCAGTTCGGCCGCCGGACCTGCACCCTGTACTTTTTGGGATAACCTTGCCAAACCGCCTTTCTTCTGCTATCATGGGGGCAGAAGAAAGGCGGTTTTTTGTTATGGATGTATGTGATATTCAGGTGATGAAGCCCCTGCTGGCCCGGCACGGGTTTCATTTTTCCAAGGCCAAGGGACAGAATTTCCTGGTGGCGTCCTGGGTGCCCCGGTCCATTGCGGAGGAGGCGGGGGTGGACGAAACCGCCGGGGTGCTGGAGATCGGCCCGGGCATCGGCCCGCTGACCCAGCAGCTGTGCCTCCGGGCGGGAAAGGTCTGCGCCGTGGAGGTGGATACCCGGCTCAAGCCCATTCTGGATGTGACGGTGGGAGAATTTTCCAACCTGGAGCTCCTTTGGATGGATGTGCTGAAGCTGGACATTCCTGCCTTGACAGAAGAGAAGTTCGCCGGGCTGCGGCCCATGGCCTGCGCCAATCTGCCCTACTATATTACCACGCCCATTCTCACCGCCCTGCTGGAGGCGGACTGCTTTGACTCTGTCACCGTCATGGTGCAGAAGGAGGTGGCCCAGCGCATTGCCGCTGCCCCCGGCTCGGGGGAATACGGGGCCTTCTCTGTGTTCTGCCAGTATTATGCCCAGCCGGAACTGCTGTTCGACGTGCCGGCCCACTGCTTCCTGCCCCAGCCCAAGGTGACATCGGCGGTGGTGCAGCTGCGGGTTCGGCAGGACCGGCCCTGGGACATTCCCAACCCGGATACCTTCTTCCGGGTGGTCCGGGCCAGCTTCGCCCAGCGGCGGAAAAAGCTGGCCAACGGCCTGGCCTCCGGCTTTGCCGAGCTGGGGAAGGCCGGAGCGGCGGAGGTGATTGCCGCAGCGGGACTGGATGCCAATGTCCGGGGGGAGACCCTGGGAATTTCGGAGTTTGCCGCCCTGGCCCGGGAGATAGACCGCAGGAGGAACACGCTGTGAAAGGCTTTATCCGGGACAATCAGCTGCTGAGCCTGTGCGGCCTGAACTGCGCCCTGTGCCCCATGGCGCTGGGAGACTACTGCGGGGGCTGCGGCAACGGAAACCAGTCCTGCGCCATTGCCCGGTGCGCCCTGGACCATGGAAACCCGGCGTACTGCTTCCGGTGCCCGGACTATCCCTGTTCGGAGCACTGTCAGGAGGAGACCGCCGACTCCTTTATCACCCACCTGCGGCGGATGGCCGGTCTGGAGCGGGCCCGGGCGCTGGGAATCGAGGCCTATAACCGGGAGCAGCGGGAAAAACGGGAAATCCTGGATTTCCTTCTGGCCGGGTTCAACGACGGACGGAGAAAGACCCTGTTCTGCCAGGCAGTGAACCTGCTGCAGCTGCCGGAACTGCGGCAGGCCGTGGCCTGTCTTCGGTCCGATGCCCAGGGGCTGGATACCCGGGAGGCGGCTGCCGCGGCGGCCCGGATTCTGGAGGAGGCGGCGGGGAAACAGGGGATTTCCCTGAAGCTGCGCAGGAAAAAACAGACAAAGGAACAAAAGGAACCCATATGATGGAATTTGTATTTTTGGATTTGGACGACACCATTCTGGATTTCCGGAAAGCGGAGGCGGAAGCGGTGTCCAGGACCATCCGGCAGTTCGGGGGCGAACCCACCGGGGAGGTGGTGAGCCGCTACCATATCATCAACCGCTGGCACTGGCAGCAGCTGGAGCTGGGAAAGCTGACCCGGGAGCAGGTGCTGGTGAACCGGTTTGCCGTTCTGTTCCGGGAGCTGGGCCTGACCGTGGACCCTGAGCAGTGCGCCCGGAGCTATGAGCGGAATCTCTCCCGGGGGCACGACCTGCTGCCCGGCGCCCTGGAGGCCCTGGAGGAACTGGGGAAAACATACCGGCTGTTCCTTGCCAGCAACGGCACCGCCACGGTGCAGCACAGCCGCCTGACCGATGCGGGACTGTACCGGTATTTTGAGCAGGTGTTCATTTCCCAGGAGGTGGGGTACAACAAGCCCGCCCGGGAATTTTTTGAAGCCTGCTTTGCCCGGATTCCCGGCTTTGCCCGGGAGCGGGCGGTGATGGTGGGCGACAGCCTGACCTCGGACATCCAGGGCGGAATCAACGCCGGCATCCCCACCGTCTGGGTCAATCCCCAGGGGGAGCCCTGGACCGGCGTCCGGCCTGACTGTGTGATTACGCAGCTGGATCGGCTTGCGGATGTGCTCGCAGGCTGGTAACAACGGGAGGGGAGGAAAGCGGAGATATGTTGCTTACGGCAGTAAAGATGGGAATGCTCATGGCTTCCAATCTGGGGTATTGGGAATATTTTCGTAAAAAATGGGGGGTCAATATTTTCCTGGCCCCGGCGCTGACGCTGGCGGTTCAATTTACCGTGATGTACCTTCCGGGGCTGCTGAACTTTCTTCCGGAGGGAGTAATCTGCCTGTATGTTGGCGGGCTGCTGCTGTTTTTATGGAGCCTGCACAAAGAAGGATGGGGGCTGTTTCGGCCCTATTTTACGGTTGGCTATGCTGTTTTCGGGCTTTTGCTGGCGGTAATTGCAGTGACCGTCAGGGACCAGATCTTTTCCGAAATTGACTGTTTTACCCACTGGGCAGTGGTGGTCAAGAATATGCTTGCCGCAGACCGCTTTCCCACGTTTGCTCAGAGTGCGGTCGGCTTTGTGGAATACCCTTTGGGATGCAGCTTCAGCGTGTACTATTTCTGCAAAATGGTAGGAACCGGGGAAAACATGCAGATGATGGCCCAAGGGTATGTGCTGTCATGTATGGTTTTGCCGATGTTCTCTGCTGCCGGAAAAAACAGCATCCTTGCGGGGATTTTTGTAATTTTGACGGCAAATCTCTTCCTGTGCTTCAATATTCCGGTAGTGGATTTGCGGGTGGACACGGTCCTGCCGATGACTGCCATGAGCATGGGCCTGGTGGTGTATGACAATACGAAGCAATACGGGCAGGAAAAGAATTTGCTCTATATAGGGTTTCCGGGATTGTTCTTTCTATGGAACATCAAAAGCACCGGAGTGTTTTTTGCGCTGGTGATCGCGGCATCGCTTGCCCTGCGGTACCGCCACCGCCGAAGCGCACTGGTGATGCTGGGATGGGTGATGGGCCTGCTCCTGGCGGGGCATTTCCTGTGGATGCGGCATTGTGATTATGTTTTCCTAAATGCAGAGAACAGTCAGCACGCCTTGTCCTGGACATATTTCCAGAGACGGCTGTCGGAGCGGTCTGCCCAGGATATCCTGCTGATTCTGGAACGATTCTTTTCCTATGCGGTGACCCGGCAGGAGTTCTGCTGGCTGGCGGCGTGGATGGTGCTGCTGGGAGCTTTGACAAAGCTGTTTCGACGGGAGCGGAAGAAGGCGTATTGGGTATTGGCTGGGTTTACAGCAGGGGTCTATTTGCTTTACAGCCTCTCTGTGGCGGCTATGTATGTGCTTTCCATGGAACGGGATTTGGCACTAAAACTGGAAAGCGCCCAGAGATATATGAGAATCGTAGACCTGTTCCTGCTGTATGGCATGGCCGTGTACAGTCTTGACCTCATGGCAAACGTAAAAACCCGTTGGCGCTGTCTGGCGGCCGGAACGACGGCAGCCGGGCTGATGCTTGCGATGCTGATGCTCTGTGACATGGATAACAGGTGGGTGTGGCGGCAGGAAAATCAGGTGGAAGAACGGATGTATATCCAGGGCGTACTGGAAGAATATGGGGTGCAGAAAGGGTACAGATACCTGGTTTGCGCACAGACCCCATATTTGGGATATCCTGGTTATCTGTGCCGGTATATTTTGGACACGGATCAGGTTCTGCAGATTAAAGTAACCGATTATGAACAAATGGAAGTTGAAAAAAATTTTGATTACATCCTGATCTTTGATGAGGAAAATCCGGTCTTGTCGGAATGGATTCTGGGACATTACCCGGAGCAAAGCGGCAGAACGGTAATTCAGTGCTTTAAATAGGGGAAAGCAGATATTTGGAGGAGGTGGCGGCATTGCGGGAATATGAACTGGTGCACGAGATCAAGAATCTGTGCCGGAACAACCAGATGCGGGATGTGTTTTTTGAGGAAGTGGAATGCGACGATCCGGAGAGCTATCTGCGCCGGCGGCTCCGGGGCAAACAG
>CALXFW010000119.1 GCA_944387685.1 uncultured Oscillospiraceae bacterium | reverse complement strand
TCAGCTTCTTGGGACACACCGTGGCGCACAGGCCGCAGTTATCGCACTTGCTGTAGTCGATGACCGCCAGATTGTTGGTGACGGTGATGGCGTCCCTGGGGCAGATCTTCTTGCACAGTCCGCAGCCGATGCAGCCGACGGTGCAGCTGCGGGTGGTGACGGAGCCCTTGGCCAGGGAGTTGCAGGCGATGACCACGTTGTGGTTGGGCTCCACCGGGATAATCAGGTTCCGGGGGCACACGGCGGCGCAGGCCATACAGCCCACGCACAGGTCCTCGTCCACCCGGGCCACGCCGTTGACCACTTTGATGGCGCCGTACTTGCACACCTTGGTGCAGCTGCCATAGCCCAGGCAGCCGAATTTGCAGGACAGGGGGCCGCTGCCGCCCACCTTGGAGGCAGCCAGGCAGTCCTTGAAGCCCTCGTAGTTGGCCTTGACCTTGGCGCCCTTGGTCAGGTTGCCGTCGGTATCGTAGAGCTTTTCGCCGGAGCAGCGGACCAGGGCCACCTTCCGGGTGACCTCCACCGCCTTCACGCCCATGATGGCCGCCATGGCCTGGGCGCACTCGTTGCCGCCGGAGGCGCACTTGCCGATTTCCGCCTCACCGTTGAACACCGCCTCGGCGTAGGCGCCGCAGCCGGCATAGCCGCAGCCGCCGCAGTTGGCCCCGGGGAGGCACTCGTTGAGTTGGTCCAGCCGGGGGTCGGTCTCCACATAGAAGACCTTGGAGGCAGCTGCCAGCACAAATCCGAAGATCAGGCCCAGGCCGCCCAGAATCGCCACCGCAATGATAATTTCCATGTACACGCCCTCCTTAGAAAATGCTCAGGCCGGAGAAGCCCATGAACGCCAGCGCCAGCAGACCTGCGGAGATCAGGGCGATGGGGAAGCCCTTGAAGCATTCGGGGCATTCGGTCTTGTTGACCCGCTCCCGGATGGAGGCGAACAGGACGATGGCCAGGGTGAAGCCCAGGCCGCCGGCGGCGCCGTTGATGGTGCTCAGCAGGAAGTTGTAGCCCTGCTGCACATTCACCAGCACCACGCCCAGCACGGCGCAGTTGGTGGTGATCAGAGGCAGGAACACGCCCAGGGCCTTGTACAGGGCGGGGACGGACTTCTTCAGGAACATCTCCACCACCTGGACGATGGAGGCAATGGCCAGGATGAACACCACGGTCTGCATATATTCCAGATCCAGGGCAATCAGGGCCAGATTGATGCCGTAGCAGGCGGCAGAGGCCAGGGCCATAACGAAGGTAACGGCCATGCCCATGCCCAGGGCGGTGTCGATCTTCTTGGACACGCCCATGAAGGGGCAGATGCCGTAGAACTTCACCAGGATGAAGTTCTGGGTCAGCAGAGCGCTGATGAGGATACCCAAAATGGCTTCCATTATTTCGCAGCCTCCTTCTTCTTATTCTTCATTTCCAGCCGCTTCATCAGCCACTGGGAGCCTGCGATGACGAAGCCCAGGGTGAGGAAGCCGCCCACGGGCATGACCATCTGCATGGCGGGGAACTGGGCGGGGATGATGCGGATGCCCTCGCCATTGTTCAGCAGGCCGCCGCCGAAGGTGCCGCTGCCCAGCAGTTCCCGGACCACGCACATGATCACCAGGGCAATGGTGTAGCCGATGCCCTGGCAGATGCCGTCCACTGCGGAGGCCAGCACCGTATTCTTGGAGGCAAAGCCCTCGGCCCGGCCCAGGATGATGCAGTTGACCACGATCAGGGGGATGAACACGCCCAGGCTCTCGCTCAGAGCGGGGATAAAGGCCTTCAGCAGCAGATCCACCACGGTGACAAAGCCGGCGATGATGGTGATGTAGGCGGCAATCCGAATCTGAGAGGGGATGAAATTCCGCAGAGCGGAGATGAGGATGTTGGAGCAGATGAGGATGGCGGTTACCGCCAGGCCCATGCCGATGCCGTTGAACAGGCTGGTGGTAATGGCCAGGGTGGAGCACATACCCAGCAGCTGGACGGTTACCGGGTTCTTGGTCAGCAGACCTTCGTTAAATTGCTTCTTGAAATTCATAGGTCATACCTCCTGTTAACCCAGATTGGCGGCACAGGCCAGGGCAGCGTTGACGCCGGTGCAGACAGCCCGGGAGGTGATGGTGGCGCCGGTGAGGGCGTCCACTTCCCCGCCGTCCTTGCTCACGGATACGCTGCCGCTCATGCCCACGAACTGGCTGCGGAAGGCCTCGCCGGCGGTGGTGGAGGCAGCGGCCACAGCGCCCAGACCGGCGGTCTCGGTGTGGGAGACAATGGAGATGCCCAGCACCTTGCCGTCGCTGTCCACGCCCACCATCATGGTGATGGTGTTGTCAAAGCCGCCGGGGGTGACCTCGAAGGCGTAGCCGTTGGCGCCGGAGTAGACCTTGCTTACCAGGCCGGTGTCGTCGGTGTAGTCGGTGATCTCGGTGTCGAAGCCCCCGGGCAGCACCGCCTCAATGGCCTGCTGGGTCTTCTCCGCGTTGAGCTGATCGATTTTCGGTTCGGTGATGCTGTTCACCCCGGCCAGAGCCACCGCCACCACCGCGGTGATGACCAGCAGGGTCAGGGCCAGGCGCAGAATGTAAGCCACATTGGATTCGGTTTTCATTGCTTCGCCGCCTCCTTCTTGGGTGCGCCGAACTTCACCGGACGGCCGATGCGGTCCAGGAGCACAACGCAGCAGTTCATAACCAGAATGGCGTAGGACACACCCTCGCTGTAGCCGCCGAAGTAGCGGATCAGGATGGTCAGCACGCCGCAGCCGATGCCGTAGACAATCTGGCCCAGCTTGGTCACCGGGGAGGTGACATAATCTGTGGCCATGAAGATGGCGCCCAGCATCAGTCCGCCGCCGAAGAGCTGGGCGGCGGTCCAGGCAATCCGGTCGTTGCCCAGGGGGAACAGGAAGGCCAGCACTGCCACGGTGCCCATGTAGGACAGGGGAATCCGGGCCGTGATCACATTCCGGTACAGCAGGTAGCCGAAGCCGATGAGCAGCAGCAGGGCGGAGGTTTCGCCCAGGCAGCCGCCCACATTGCCGAAGAACAGGTCGGCGATGGAGGCCTCGGGCATCAGGCCCTGGTGCATATTGGCCAGGGGGGTGGCGGCAGTGACGGCGTCGGCGGAGGAGATCAGCCCGGCGGCGTTCTCAAAGCCCACCTTCACCCAGGTGCTCATGAGCACCGGCCAGCTGAACAGGAAGGCACGGCCCGCCAGAGCGGGGTTGACAATGTTGTGGCCCAAGCCGCCGAAGAGCATCTTCACCAGCACGATGGCGAACAGGTCGCCCAGGATGATGGTCCAGTAGGGGATGGTCACCGGGCAGACAAAGGCCAGCAGCACACCGGTGACGCAGGCGGACAGGTCGTAAATCTTGCAGTGGTTCTTGGTGAGCTTGCAGTAGGCCCACTCAAAGAACACGCAGGCGGCCACGCTGACCAGGGTCACCGTCAGGGCCCGGAAGCCGAAGAAGTAGATGCTTCCCACCAGGGCCGGAGCCAGGGCGATGAGCACGTCCCGCATGATGGTCTGGGTGGTGACGGGGGAATGGGCGTGGGGAGAGCTGGAAATCGTCAGCTCATAAAAGTATTTCATCTGTGCCATTGGATCTCCACCTCCTTATTTCTTTGCCGCAGCGGCAGCGTTGCGGATGAGCTGCTTGGCCACCTTGAAGCCAAGCACCAGGGGAACGCTGGCGGGGCAGGTATAGGCGCAGCAGCCGCACTCAATGCAGTCCATCACGTTGTTGGCCTTCATTTCCTCCACGTCGTTGGACTGGAGAGCCTTGTACATCAGCACGGGCATCAGCTTCATGGGGCAGGCATCGATGCACTTGCCGCAGCGCAGGCACCGGGGGTCCTCCACGGCGAACTCGTTCTTCCTGCCCAGGACGGTGACGGCGTTCACGCCCTTGATTACCGGCACGGCCAGGTCATACTGGGCCGCGCCCATCATGGGGCCGCCGGAGAGCACCTTGTAGGGGTTCTCGGAATGGCCGCAGGCGTTGACCAGGTCGTTGAAGTTGGTGCCGATGGGCACCAGCAGGTTTTTCGGCTCCATGACCACGTCGCCGGAGACGGTGACCACCCGCTTGATCAGGGGCATTCCGTCGTAGACCACGTCGTGGATGGCCTTGCAGGTGGCGGCGTTGAACACGGCGCAGCCCACCGCAGCGGGCAGTCCGCCGGAGGGAACCTCCCGGCCGGTGATGGCGTAAATCAGCTGTTTTTCTGCGCCCTGGGGGTACTTGGCGGGGAGCACGTCCACATGGATGCCGTCGGAGGCGGCCAGGTGGGCCTTCAGGGCCTTGACGGCCTCGGGCTTGTTGTCCTCAATGCCGATGTGACCTTCCTTCAGGCCGAAGATCCGCATCAGCAGCTTCAATCCGGAAATGACCTTCTCCGGCATCTCCCGGCACAGCCGGTCGTCGGAGGTTATGTAGGGCTCGCACTCGCCGGCGTTGACGATGATGGTGTCCACCTTGCCCAGGCCGCTGGAAATCTTGGCGTGGGTGGGGAAGGTAGCGCCGCCCATGCCCACAACGCCGCCCTCCCGGATGATGCTGATGAGCTCCTCCGCCGTCAGGGCGTCAACCTGCTCCTGGGTCCGGGGCTGGATGTCCGGGCACAGGGTGTACTGGTGATCGTTTTCGATGACCACGCTCATCACGGTGGTGCCGCTGGTGTGGGGCCGGGCCTCCACCACCTTCACCTTGCCGGAGACGGAGGCGTGGACGGGAACACACAGTCCCTGATTGTCACCGATTTTCTGCCCTACGGTGACCAGATCCCCTTTCTTCACCAGGGGTTTGCAGGGGGCGCCGATATGCTGGGACATGGGGATAACCAGGAAGTCCGGAGCGGGAAATTCCTGAATCTCCTTGTCGCAAGCGTACCACTTATTTTCTTTGGGATGAACCCCTCCGAAAAAAGAAAACGCCATATAACTTCACCTCTTTCAAATTTCACGGAATGAAACCGCATGATTACAAATTCTATGATAACGCACAATTCACAATTTGTCCACCAATTTTTATTAAAGATTGACAAATCTCTCATAATTGATACTTTTGTTTCGATACAAAAAGACGGAAAGAAAAAATCCGCCGCCGGAAGCCCGGCAGCGGTTGTGAAATCTGCTGAATGACGCTCTAGCGGGAGCCGGCGGTTTTTGGGGAAACCATACGGTCCAGCTCCGAATCCACCCACCGGTACAGCGCCAGGCCCGCCATGCTCACGGGCACCCAGGCGGCGGTGAAGGCGGGGCAGATGTGGCCCAAAACGTTTCCCGGCTGGTCCCGATAGTCCCAGACCTGGTAGCGGCGGTTGAACAGCAGTCCGGCGGTGAGCTCCACTGCGGTGATGATTCCCGCCCCGCATCCTGCCCGCACCGGAGCCGGCAGATTCAGCCGGTTCAGCCGTCCCAGCAGCAGGTAGCAAACACCCCCGGCGCCGAACATACTGATGTGGCTGCGCCGGCGGTAGAGCAGCTCCAGGGCCACATACGCCGAGCCGCCCACGCAGAACTGGGTAAGCTTTCTGGTAAAATCCATCCTTTGTCACCTCGAAATCAGCTTACCCAAAAAATTTCCAAAAAATCCGGAAACTTTCTCTTGACAAATAACTGCCTCTTGCGTATAATAACAAAGCTGAATTTCGGAGCATCCGGAATTTGTGACCACCCATGGCGGCATAACTCAGTTGGTAGAGTAGCCGGTTCATACCCGGTATGTCATCTGTTCGAATCAGATTGCCGCTACCAGGCCCGTTGGTCAAGCGGTTAAGACACCGCCCTTTCACG
>CALXFW010000118.1 GCA_944387685.1 uncultured Oscillospiraceae bacterium | reverse complement strand
AGGGCTATATGTACATGGCCGACTGCATGACCGACCCCCGCTGGCAGCGCAGCTACGGCACCTTCGGCGAGGACCCGGCCCTGATCAGTGAAGTGATGGAGCATATCATCCCCCGGATTCAGGGCAGTGAGGAAGGCGTCACCGACACCGGCGTGGCTGTCACCACCAAGCACTTCCCCGGCGGCGGCCCCCGGGAGAACGGCTTTGATCCCCATTACGCCGCCGGCCAGTGGAACGTCTACGCCACCCCCGGCAGCCTGCAGAAGTACCATATGCCGGGCTTCGTAGCGGCGGTGGGCAAGAACACCTCCTCCATCATGCCCTACTACTCCAAGCCCTCTGCGGAGAAGTCTGCCGTTCAGCAGGACTGCGAGGGCAAGGATATTCGCTTTGATCCCTACGGCTTTGCCTACAACCGGACCTTTGTCCACGACATCCTCCGGGGTCAGATGGGCTTCAAGGGCTACATCAACTCCGACACCGGCATCGTCCACAATATGTGCTGGGGCGTGGAAGCGCTGGATATGCCCGAGCGGATCGGCTTCGCCGTACGCAACGCTGGCGTGGACCTGATTTCCGGCCTGTTCGACAACGCCTTCGGCCGGGAGGCCTATGACCGGGCCACCAACGGCTACTATGACACCCACACTCTGCCCGACGGCATTACCCCGGACATGGTTACCCTGAACGATGAGGCCGTGGACCGGGCGGTCACCCGGACCCTGACGGAGATGTTCCGGCTGGGTATGTTCGAGAACACCTACCGGGACGCCAAGCAGGCGGTGGTCTCCTGCGCCAACGCCCAGGACTGGGCCAACGCCGACCGGGCCCACCGGCAGTCCGTTGTTCTGCTGAAGAACCAGGGCGTGCTGCCTCTCACGGCGGACAAGACCGCCGGTAAGAAGGTCTACGCCGAGGCCTTCAAGAAGGACCCCAAGCAGGCGCAGGCCGCCACCGCCGCCCTGCGGGAGATGCTGGCCAAGGAGGTCACCCTGACCGACAACTACCAGGAGGCGGACTACGCCATCCTGTTCGTCAACCCCTCCTCCGGCGACTACTTCACCGCCACCGCCGGTTACCTGGAGCTGGACATCTGTGAGAACAAGGTGGTACCCAACGTGGACGACTTCTGCCGTCCCATGAAGGAGACCCACCTGGAAACCACCCTCACCGGCACCGGCAAGATTGCGGATATCGCCGCCGCCGTTCACGCCAAGGGCGGCAAGGTGATTTCCAACATCAACTTCCCCCTGGCCTGGCTGGTGGGCAACGTGGAGCGGAATGTGGACGCCCTCACCGCCGGTTTTGAAACCTATCCCAGCGCCACCCTGGACGTGCTGTTCGGCCGCTACAACCCCACCGGCAAGCTGCCCATCACCCTGCCCAGAGGCGACGAGGTGCTGGCAGTCAACGACCAGGGCGTGTGCATCAGCCCCAACGACGTGCCCGGCTACGACAAGGACCAGTATATGCCCGACGAGCTGAAGGACGAGAACGGCAAAGCCTACGCCTACCGGGACGCCGCCGGAAACTACTATGAGCTGGGCTTCGGTCTGAGCTATTAACCACATGGCATTTACCATCTATCATCCGGAATGGGGCGCTGAGCGCCCCATTTTCGGCGTATTGTGCGATATGGACGGACTGCTGCTGGATACGGAAGCCCTGTACACCCGGTTCTGGCAGGAGGCTGCCCAGGCCCTGGGCTTTCCCATGACCCGGGCGCAGGCCCTGGGACTGCGCAGTCTGAATCTGGGGCCGGGGCAAACCTATCTGACCCAATGCCTGGGTCCCGAAGCGGACTATACCGCCATCCGGGCAGAGCGAATCCGCCGGATGGACGCCTGGATTGCCGCCCACGGCGTGGCCCCCAAGCCCGGGATCCGGGAGATGCTGGATGCCCTGGATGCCCGGGGCATTCCCGCCGCCGTCACCAGTTCCTCCCCACCGGATCGGATTCGGGAATATCTGGAGCCTCTGGGGCTGTACCACCGGTTCCGGGCAATTTGCAGCGGCTACGACATGGCCCGGGGCAAGCCGGAGCCGGACATCTACCTCCACGGCGCCGCCCGGCTGGGGCTGGCCCCGGAGCATTGTCTGGCGTTGGAGGACTCTCCCACCGGGATTCTCTCCGCCTACCGGGCCGGGTGCCTGCCGGTGATGATTCCCGACCTGGATGAGCCGGACCCGGAAACCTGCGGCCTCCTCTTTGCCCGGGCAGATTCCCTGGCGGATATCTCCGACTTGCTCGGCGCAAAGGAAATGCCGGGATAACGGGCGAAAACGCCGTCTTTCCCTGGTAGACAAATCCCCCCGGATCGGGTATTCTGGATATATCAACGAAACAGGAGGACCCGACCATGGGCTTTGGAGAAAATTTGATGCGCTCCCGGAAAAAATCCGGGCTGTCTCAGGAGGAGGTCGCCGCCAAGCTGGGCATCAGCCGGCAGACCGTATCCAAGTGGGAGCTGGGAGTTTCCCAAAGTTAAAGATACCACATCAATCCCACGCTGACTTTTGCTCAACCGATACAGCCGGAGGGCTGGATAACAAGAAAAGGCGGTATGCGCCCCGTGGAGGGGTAGCATATCGCCTTTTCTTGTGGGGGTTTCC
>CALXFW010000117.1 GCA_944387685.1 uncultured Oscillospiraceae bacterium | reverse complement strand
AGGGAAAATGATTCTCTCCTGGGCAACACGGACTACTACTGCTTGGCTCTGACCTATCGTTATGGTATCGTGACAGGATTTGCCTCCGACTTCTATCTCTGTGAGGATGGTGTATTGGAGCATGTGGATACACGCCACGCTGGGGGTTTTGGGGTAGAAAAGGACGGGCATGAATTCCTGCGGTGCGATGGGCTGGAAACAGAAGTACTGGATTTTGTGGCCTATAATAAGTCCACGGCTTCCTGGCAAACCGATTGGTGGGATAACATACCAATTACGGAGGAAGAAGCCAACGCAATCCTGGCAAAGTATCCCCGCATCGACCAGGGAATGCTGCCGATTTCCGACCTTCTGAACTGATTCAAGCATTTGAAAATACACCGAAAGGAAAACAAGAATCGGGAGGATTGCCGCTTTGCTGGCAATCCTCCCAACTTTATCCATAGTGGTGCCATGCTGCTGATTATGGCAGTGCACTGTTGTATACCCTACTGGGACATAGATTCCTGTTCCCGGGCATCCGCTGCAGCGGCATCCAGTGGAGAGGACTGGATGGAAAAGTCGAAATAACCGGCAATTTCTTCCAAAGGAACCGTTTCCGACGCATCCACGCCAATGGTGATGAAGCAGTCCTCCTTCTCTGCAAAAATCATGCCGCTTTGTCCAGATTCCAGCAGAAGCAGCGGAATACCATCCTCCGTGGTTATGTTTTTTTGCGTAACGTCATCTGCTCGCACATAGCCGAACACATCATAGAAAACATCCTTTTTCACATAATGATAGGTAACAAACAGAGGTATTTCCTCCCCTGCCAGATTCAGCTGGCCGTACACCGTAAAGGAACCGCCGGGAAAGAACCGTCCCTGGGGCTGCTGGAAAACAGACTGATATTCCGGCTTTACCAGACTGTCGATGCCTGCCAGCTTCAGGAAATAGCGGCAATCCTTGTGTTCGTGCCAGGACTTTCCAATAATCTTCAGACCATATTGTTCGCAGATTGCATCCAGTTTGTCCACCATGGTTTGATCCTGCAGACTGTATGCCCAGTACTCCGGGCTGCTGTCCCAACCAGATACCAGATCAGGCGTATAGCTCTGGGTGAAATCCAACCACTCTTCAGTGTCTGAACCACTTCCTTCTGGAGCTGTCTCTCCTCCACGCTGGGCTGTCCGGATGCACAATGTTTCAGTTCGTCCAGACAAAGAGCAAATTCTCCGCCGCCCCGCTTGTAGGTACTGCGGCTCCGCCACCGGTCGATGGAGATATTTCGGGCGATTTTCCCCAGAAATGCCGACAGAAGCGGCGGCCGTTTCGGCGGTATGGCATTCCACGCCGCAAGATAGGTATCGCTGACGCTTTCCTGGGCATCTTCCCGGCTGGCCAGGACTTGATAGGCAATTCGGAAGCAGTAGCTGCCGTACTTGTTGTCTGTCTCCTGAATGGCCTGTTCCGAACGCTGGAAATACAGGTCCAGAATTTCGCGGTCATCCACAGAAATCCCTCCTTTGTTTTGTCTTTCACTTGTATATACGGAAAAGAGAGGGGCGGTGTCACAGAATTTTACAAATATTATTATGCCGAAAATGGTTCTCCTTTACAAGGTTAAAAGCCGTCTCCTGGTGCAAAACCGGGAGACGGCTTTGGGGGGAAAATGGGGCAGTTCAAAGAGATCTGCTATAAAATCACAGCATTAATACCCAATAGCAACAGCAAACGATATCATTACCAGTTGCAGCAAGAACATCAATCCAAACAACGGTGCCATGTAGCGATACCACTTGCCAACGGGGATTTTCAGGATTCCGCACATCATACATACCATGGTCGGCCAAAACAAATTGCTATACCCGTCACCGAATTGGAAAGCCAACACAGACAGCTGCCGCGATAATCCCGTCACATCTGCCAGGGATGCCATGACCGGCATAGACGCCGCTGCCTGTCCCGGTCCACTGGGAATAAAGAAGTTCAAAAGGTTTTGAACAATCAGCATGATGTATGCTGCCAAATACCCGGATGTGCCCTCCAACAGGCTGGCTGCCCCATGAACAATCGTGTCAGTGATCTGCCCGGTTTCCATTATCAGGGCAATTGCATTGGCAAATCCGATAATCAGGATACTGAACATGGTTTCAGAGCCCAGTTCCACAAACCGTTCTCCAATCTGGTTCGCAGACCAGCCGGATAGAACTGCCGCTGCCAGGCTGGCAAACAGAAACACGCCGCCAATCTCCAGCAGATACCAGTTCCAGACCATGGCTCCAAAAATAATGAGGACAATTACACCCACAAACAATATTCCCAGGGCTGTCTGCCGCCATGTCAGGCGCTGCGGGGGCCTGTGGAACTCGTCCTGTCTCTGACTTCTGCCCGGGACATACATGAGACTCCTGGATGGATTTTTCTTGATCTTGGCAGCATAAGCCATGGTATAGGCAATCAGCAAAGAAACAAAAAGGACAAAGCAAATTACCCGGAGTCCCAGCCCGGAGTAAAGAGGCACACCGGCAATCGCTTGGGCCACACCAATGGTATAGGGGTTGAATGTCGCTGAGGCGAAGCCAGTAAACACCGCCACATAAACCATCGATGCGCCTACGATTTCGTCATACCCCATAGCCAGTGCCAGAGCGATACACACAGGAAACATTCCGAAGGTTTCCTCCGCCAGCCCTGCCAGAGAGCCAAGCGCAGCGAAAAAAATGGTTACGATTGGGATCAGCAGGTAGGTGCGGTTTTTAAGCTTCCCTATGAGAAGATGGAACAAAACGTCAAATACTTGATTCGCAATCAGCACACCAACAAAGCAGTAGGCGAAGAGAATGCAAAAGATTATATCCGCAGTATTGATATAGGCCTGAACAATCAGGGGAAACATGGATATAATGCTGACCGGCGTTGGTTCAACATAGTGGAAGGAATCTGCAACGACAACATCCTGGCCAGCCTCATTGGAAACATACTCATATGCTCCGGCAGGAACTACATGGGTCAGTATTACTGCCAGAACGATAAAGAAGAAAATAAACACAAAGGAATTTGTTTGAAATATCCGCATCAGGATAGATCGGCCTTTGTCTGTTGGTATGCTGTCGGATTTCATGGAACGCATACTCCTTTCCCAAAAGGATTTTCGGGAAGGGTTCGCCGCGCTTACTGCGCAACGCAGCGGCTATTCGGCAAACCGCTCCCGACTCAGCATATACAAAATTTCCAGATAAGTATCACTGATCTCGTCGGCAAACAGTACCGGGTAAGCAACCCCTTTTTGCGTGTAGACATCTAGGAAGGCTTGCACTGCCTTCACGACCTCCTCCTCAGCAGCATCCTTAGCAGGAGGAACGGTATAGATACCCAGCGCAATCTGCTGGCCATATCGGTCATAGAGCATTTGGAAATTATTCATAGGCTGGCCGCACCAAGTGTCTACTCCAGCTTCAATCATAGCCGGAACCAGAGGCTCAATTTTCCCGCAGCTGTGGAAATTAAAAAGCATTCCCTCTTGGTGTACCGCGTCAATTACTTTTTTCAGATAAGGAACAATCATTTCCCGACACGTTCTGAGAGAGAAAAACGGACCTGTCTGTCCACCCCAGTCATCATGGAAATAGAGTATATCCGGGTTATAGTACCTTTTGATTCGACGAATAATCTCTATGTACAAATCTGTCAGCTTGGCAAACAGCCGGTGTACCGCCTCCTGCTGGTCATCCTCAATAAGAGCCAGGGCAGCATTTTCAAAATCCAGGAAGGAAATCAAGCGTTCAAACAGGCCATTCATCATCCAAACATTTGTTGCAAAGGCGGTGGTGTGTAGCGGAGCGTTGCGCTGGCTGCTCCCTTCCCAATCCCATTGATCAATATCGGGGAAGGTGATATCCTCTTCCCAATGATTGATGTCAGCGACTTTCGGAGTGCCAGGACGGACCATAGAGCCGCCCACCTGAGGCACATACTCCCACTCAATACCAAACATATCCTTCCCACCGGGGCCCGATGAAGGCATTCCGTCAGCATCTACCACAAAGGCTCTGGCAACAGCATCCGGGAAAATAGCTGGTGACAGCATATATTCGTCCAGGTCGATTGCCATGAACATTGGCTTCTCACGACGCAGGATCCGCAGATAATTCTCTCTTTGGGTAATCACGGAATTCCGTACCGGTGGAGCAGGATAAAAGCAGTCCTTTGGCATACGGACCGGCTCCAATGTCTTCAGCTCGTCGGCATACTTTTTCCGCAGCGCAGAAATATCCATTGATCAACACTCCTTCTCAAATCAAATGTTTTTTCAGTCTGATTATTCCTTTCCGGCGTTCTCCATCCGGACACGATTCATTGTGACAGTTAGTATCCGGGTTCCCGCCATGGAGACAAATGCCAGAAGCATTACGACAAACGGCGGAACAGACTGGGCACTGCCAGCCAGGCAAAATACACCGCCCATACCGCCCAGGCACAATACCAAGCCGGCAATGCCTGTTTTCTTGGATAAGGTTTGTCTCATCAATTCACCAAACTTCATTGTGCATACGCCTCCCGGCTCAAAACGTAAAGGTATTGATAAAATATTGGGTTGGTACCTCTTCCAATATATGGCATGGTGTTGTAATTTTTTCCGTATTTCTCCATAAAATTAACTGCCAAATCCCAAGCGGCATCTTCGCTGTCATCCTTTGCGTCGAGCATAAATCCGAATATGATGTCTTTGCCGTAAGTCTCATACAGGCTGTCCAGGTCATTCATGGGCTGTGGATACCACATATCTGCTCCAGCTTCAATCATAACCGGAGTCAGGTTTTCGTGTTTGCCGCAGCTATGGAAATCCACATACATTCCCAGCCGATGGGCTTCCTCAAAAATCTGCTTTAAATAGGGCAAAATCATCTCCCGGCAGGTATCCACTGAGAAGAAGGGGGCATATTGTCCCCCCCAGTCATCGTGGAAGCAGATCATATTTACACCGAAGTATTTCTTATAGCAGGCAAATAGGTCCTTGTAAATATCCACTAACTTACGGAACAGCCGATGGACACCGGGCTTCTGCTCATCATCTACAAGGGCAATCGCCGCGTTCTCAAAGTCCATAAAGGAGATCAGCCGCTCAAACAGTCCATTGACCACTTGGACGTAAATGGGATAGCCTTCAGCAAAGAATCCCTGGTTTTCCCTTGCACTGCCCTCCCAGTCATAGCTGAAAACATCAGGAATTTCCACCTGATTCTCCCAATCATTGATATCCGTGACTGCTGGGCGGCCAGGACGGACCATTGATCCACCCGCCTGCTCGATGTATTCCCAAGTGATACCGAACATATCCTTTCCACCCCGTTCCTCCGGGGTCAGCTTATGAAACTCAAAAGTCTGGGCTCTGGCTGTGTTGTCGGGGACAATCCGGGGATCAAACATGACATAATCAATATCCTTTGGCTGCCACATGGGCTTTTTCCCATCCAACATCCGGAACAGATTCTCCTGGACTGTGATCGGGGTATTGACCAACCGATCCATTTCAAAGACCGTTCCTTGTGCAATTTTTCCGTCTGTTTTCAGTTCATCGGCGTATTTTGCCATTAATACTTCCCTGCTCAGCATCTGTATACTCCTTTCCATTAAGGTTTACGGCAGGAAGGAACGATTCGCCCTGATCATTGGCCGCTTCTGCCTGTATCGGGGTTATGACTGGTTATCTCCGACACCGTATTTTTTTGCGTTCTCTTCAATGATTCTGGCCATCTCTTTGTCGGAGACTCCATGAATCAGCAGAAGTATTACCGGCAGCAGATATCCCAAGCCGGGAGACAGAGCAGTTGCCCAGCACAGCGCCTTTGCACCGGCATCATCCAATACCATGCCCGGTGTATAATGGATCAGGTTCAGAATTGCTCCCAAGGCCACGGTAGACACAGCAATGGCAATTTTCACTGCCACACTGTACATGGAGAGCATATAGGCCCGGGTATCCTTTCCTGTTTTGTTCTGCCAGTACTCCGCAGCATCCAAGTACATAGGGATATCAATGGTGTCCAGGAAAGACATAAAGAAGAAGTACAAAGAGCAAGGAATAACAAAACCCCACAAACTGTAGCCGAAGATGCCGATGAAAATGCACGATCCGCCGGTGAGAATGCTGAAGAGAATGGCAGTACGTTTCCGTCCACCGAACTTCTCGGAGATCATGGGGGCTAAAGTTGCGCCAATAAATGCTGCCAGATTGGTCGTGCTCAAGGTGTAGGTCATGGCGTTCATATCACCAATGACATAAGTGCAGTGATACACCATCAGGGAGAAAAGCACATAATAGCCAGTAAACCGCAGTACATCCGACAGAATTACCATCATTGCCGGACGGTTTGCGATAACGCCCTGGATCATATCCAGGAATTTGGTCTTTTCCGTTGCGGCAGCTGCGGCGCCTTTGTTGGGCAGATCGTACTTTTTACAGATGGAGAAATTGATATAGGAACCGGCCATCACCATCAGGAAGAAGACGAATTGGGCGCCTCGGAAACCAGTTAAATTTTCTTGGCCGCCGCCGAAGAACCGTACCAAAGGCAGGGTAATCAAGCCAGTCATCACCAGACCCAGCGCACCGCCCTGCCAGGCCCTGCCGGAGATCAAGGTTCTCAGATTGGAGTCACTGCCGCCAATCAGGCCCTGGGTACCATAGTTTGCAGTCCCGATGAAATCCATGGAAGAGTTGGCAATGAAATACCCCACCGCCATGAAGACAGCCGTCGCCACCGTACCCTGTCCGAACAGAGGTGCCAGCAGCATAAACCCGCCCAGGATGGTTGCCAATGGGCCAAACATGATCCATGGCCGGTACTGGCCTAACCGTGTCCGGGTATTTTGAACGAAGGCTCCAGAGAAAAAGGACAGAACCACAGATGCGGATGTACACACAAACATGCAGGTGGACATAAGCGTAGGGGAAATACCTGCCAGATCCGTAAAGCAGAAAGAGTAGTAGGAAGTCACGATTGCCAGACTGACGGAGGTGAGAATCCGGGACAATACCAGCCACCAGCTGTCCCGTATGCGTGTTTGACGATCAACCATAATTATCCGCCTCTCTATAAAGATTTGTGCCACTATGCACAAATACATTATATCCTGCTGGATGTATTTTGACAATTTTTCAAAGTGTGCGTATTTTTGCAAAAATTTCATACAGAATGTAAAAAACTGCAACAAACAAAAAAGTAGGCTTTTTATACCTAAAATCAAAGCATTATCTACAAAATCACTTGATCTATTTCTAGTATTTTGATATAATTTAGCAAATTCAGTATGCTTTTTTGAAGACACGCTGAAAAGGTTCTGATCTCTTCAATCCCATCTTGTACAAAATGTAAAAATATCGTCACCGCTCTACTGTGCTAAAGCAGTGGAGACCTATTTCCCTTTAGGAGGCATCTTATGGATATTAATGCTTACCTTATCCGCGATTATATCCGAGGTCTGACCATGCGAGGTCGAATTCTCTCTCCACGGGAACGCTGCAGCCTGCGCACGTTCTCCGTATACAGCAGGGGGAGAGTTCTGTGTCAGGATACTGCCTACCTAGTGTGCCCGGATGCTATGCCTGACCCAAGCGCTGTTCCAGAACATACCGTACTCATCCTGTCAAAGAAACCCGCTGATTCCCTGCTGAATACAAAGGCAGATATTCTGTACACAGAAGAACCCGTTACCCTGGCAGAATTGGTCAACGCCGTGGCAGCTGTCTTTTTCAATTTTCACGAACTCACCATTCGGCTGCAGAGTTGTTTATATCATCCTGATCCTTTACAGGCTCTGGGGGATTGCACGCTATCCTACCTGCGAAATCCCATGGGACTATATACCCGCTCCTTCTTTGTAGTGCGGTATTTTGAACAGCCAAAACCCCAGCAGTTCATGTATTTCCAACCTTCAGACCGGGAGAGCTATGTCCTGGAGGAAAATATCAGTTTGTTGATGCTGGATCCTCTGTTTCTGGAATCCTGGAACGCAACCGGCCCTACTATCTTTCCGGACAGCACACACGATGGTCGGTGCCTGTTTCAGAATATACGGGTGGAGGGGAAATATACGATTCGCCTGGTAATCAGCGAAGTCGAAACTCCTCTTCGAGACAGTGATTACCCGATTTTGGACCATCTTGCGGGATTTTATGAGCAGCTTTTCAGGCTCCGGGACGATATCCAGATAAATCTGCACCCCCAGTATCTGGACATCGCTTTAATTGACTGTCTTACAGGCGAATCCTACGATGTCAGCAAACTCCAGGCTGCCCTGCGCCGCATCCAGTGGCAAGTCAGCGACACCTACTTCTGCTGCGACATTCAGTCCATGCTTGACAATCAGCTTGGCAGCCTGGACACGGCCTGTGTCCGTCTGGAAAACATCGTATCAAATTCCGTTGCGCTGGTGGTTCAGGATCATATTCTTCTGCTGTGTAATCTTACCAGCTCTCCCAAATCCAAGCAGGAGATTTTGTCAGACCTTCGGGAATTATCCAGAGAAAATATTTTTAAGATGGCTGTCAGCAGAGAGTTTTCTCCTCTCACCTGTCTGGGGGCGTGTTATCTCCAAGCTAAGCGTGCTCTGGAAATCGCACTGCGGTACTCTCCGTCCGTATGGTTTCTCAGTGCTGACGAATATGCGCTTACCTACATTCTGACCCAGGCCACTCAGGAGCTTCCCTCCCAGCTGCTTTGCCCCCAGGGCCTGCTTACATTGATGGCCTATGACAATGCCAATGGCCGCAACTATGCGCACGTTCTGCGAGTTTACCTGGAGTGCAATATGCACATCGCTGAAACTACCCGGAAACTCTTCCTACAGCGCCAGACTTTTTTGTATCAGCTGGAGCGGATCAAAGTCATATCCGGGTTGAATCTGGATGATCCGGATGTCCGGCTCCATTTGCTTTTCTCCTACAAACTGCTGGATTTTTCAAACTGCACTGTGTAGATTGACCTGCTTTTTCCTGCCTTTATTGGAACCCTTTTTCTGGGATGAGAATGCAATTGACAATATGCAAAGACTAGTGGAATCTGAAAACACAGATGCCTCTATCTTTCCCCTGTTTATCGGACATCAAGCAAGGAAGCGGGCCTGTCTCAGAGGAAACAGGCCCGCTCTTGCATTATGAAATTTGCAGATATTCTTCCAGGGTAATACCCAGCCGGGTGATTTCTTCGGCGGCAGGATTTCCCACATACCGATAGTGCCACGGCTCATTGGTTATGCCGGTGATTTCGGATTTGCCCTCTGGGTACCGCTGGATAAAGCCGTATTCCCAGGCGTTTTCCTCCAGCCAGGTATAGACCTGGGAAGCGGTGGAGCGGGTGCCCTCCTGGTTGATGTCTACCGCCAGTCCCAGCTGGTGCTCACTGGTTCCGGGTTTGGCCACCCGGAGCAAAGCGGCTTCCCTGGCTGATTTCCGGGAGTAGCCGTCGTCCCGGTATTCCCGGATTCTTTCGTCCAGCAGTTCCTGCTGCTCTTCCGCTGTCCGGTAGCCGGACGCCACAATGGGATATACCCCATCTGCCCGCATGGCGTCAAACATCTCCTGAAGAGCAGGGTACATCCGGCTGTCAACCTGCTCGCCGTTGGAAAGTTCGGTCAGTTCCACCGGATAATCTCCCGGCAGCCGATACTCGTAGTTCACCAGAATCAGCTTCCAGTCCCCACTGACATCCGCCGTCTTTCCCAGAAGCGGCAGCACATCCGCCCAGGAAATACTCAGTGGATTGACCAGGAAAAACCAGCCCACCAGAATGATCAGGACCCATCCTGTAATCCCGAAATGTTTCTTCCTGCTCTTTGCTCTTAGGACATGCCGCTGGGCCAGGGTAGGCTCTTCTTCCACCAGCGACATCGGGAATTGGGTATTTTC
>CALXFW010000116.1 GCA_944387685.1 uncultured Oscillospiraceae bacterium | reverse complement strand
TGCCCATCAGCGTATCCCCCGGCTGAAGAATGGCCAGCTCCACCGCCATGTTGGCCTGGGCGCCGGAATGGGGCTGCACGTTGGCAAACTCCGCACCGAACAGGTCCTTGGCCCGCTGGATGCACAGACTCTCAATCTCGTCCACGTACTGGCAGCCGCCGTAATAGCGCTTGCCCGGCAGGCCCTCTGCATACTTGTTGGTCAGCACAGAGCCCATGGCGGCAATCACCGCAGGAGACGCAAAGTTCTCCGAGGCAATCAGTTCCAGGCCATCCTGCTGCCGCTCCAGTTCCTTGCCCATCAGGGCTGCCAGCTCCGGGTCATATTGGTTCACAAATCCGATTGAGTCCATGGGTTTGCCGTACATAATGCCTTACCTCTTTCTAAAATCAGATAAAAAGAGCAGCCCGCTGTCGGACTGCTCTTTGCAAACAAAGTACTTTGCGTCTCTGTCCATTCGCCTGAGAGATTCGGTCCATGACCTTGCACCTTCGGCACACAACTCAATGTGTTCTCCAGAGAGTCCTCCGCGGCCCGGTTTTCGCATTCTGAACCGCTTCTTTGGGATGCTTCAGTTGATAGGTACCAGTATACACCCTTTCCCGGAAAAGTCAATGCAAAGTTTTTTACAATCCTGTCTTTTTATCCAGGGAAAGACCCATTTCCGCCAGAATCTGGCTCATTCGGCTGGTGGACTTGTCCGTAAAGGTCAGCGGGCCAAAGGTCCTGTGAAGCCACTGGACGCTCATCTCCTGCCACTGGGCGTACACCGGGTCCAAATTCCGGGTGCTCCCGTCGGAGCTTACCTCGTTGCCCAGGGAATTTCCATGGGGGCCATACTGGAAGATGTGCAGCTCATAATTCTTTCCCAAATCGCTGTAGGCTTTGGCAATGGGCAGCGCACCATACTGGGTCAGCATATCCTCCGCCGTGGCCACCAGGAAAACCGGCGGGGCGTCCTTGGTAATCTGAGAAACCAGGTCATATTTCCGGGCATC
This sequence comes from uncultured Oscillospiraceae bacterium, assembly GCA_944387685.1. Classification (GTDB taxonomy): domain Bacteria; phylum Bacillota; class Clostridia; order Oscillospirales; family Oscillospiraceae; genus Faecousia. The sequence continues at coordinate 16,826 of CALXFW010000116.1, read as the reverse complement.
TTCGTCGGTTACCGTATCTCTGCCCTCCAGCACCTTAAGCATGAAGTCAACTCCCTGGCCGTTGGGCGCGGAGGCGGCGGGATACCCCAGGATCATGGCATTGGGCTTGTTTTCCGCCAGCAGACCGGCAGAAAGAGCCAGGTGGCCTCCGGCAGAGAACCCGCATACGGCAATCTTATCCGGGTCGAGCTGCCAGGCCTCGCTGTTTTCCCGGATATAGCCAATGGCCCAGGAAACCTCCTTCAGCGGTGCAAAACCGCCCGCCGCTTTGCCAGTGGAATAGCGAAGAATAAAGGCGTGAATGCCCCGGGCGGCATAGCTCAGGGCCACCGGCTCCGCCTCCCGGGGAGAGCAGTACAGATATCCGCCTCCCGGGCACACCAGCACCGCAGGGCGGCGCTTCTCCTGGCCCAAGGCAATCTCGCAGTCCAGCAGGTAACCCTCCAGCGTGGCTTCCTGACTGCCTGGAACGGAAATATGAAATACATTCATCGGATTTCCTCCTTCCGAAACGGGCTGCCGCAGTCTGCGGCAGCCCAAACATGGTACCCTCAGCCTCCCAGGTTGTGCAGGAAGGCGATTCGTTTTTCCTCACCGTAGTCTGAATACTTCCCCTGCCGGAATTTGGCAAATCCCTGAGAAACTGCCTCCTCCCAGCTCTGCTTCTCGTGGTTGACCAGAATGGGATAGTACCAGACGCCGTTTTTCTGAGCAGCTTCCCAGTCCCCCGGCGCATCGCCAATCATCAGCACATGGTCCGCTTCATACCCGAATTCCAGCATCCGGGCAATGCACGCCGCTTTGGAGCCCACATCCTGAGCCAGGACGATGTCCGTGTAGGCCAACAGGCCGAACTTGCCCCACTCCTGCTCCACCGCATCCCGGTTGGCGCTGGACACCATGGCCACATCCGCAAAGGCATGGGCTGCCGCCAGACCCTCGCCGGCTCCCGGATAGGGAACCTTCAGTTCCTCGGGCAGTTGCTCAATGGCGGCGTTCACCGCTTTGGACCAGCGCAGGGCTTTCTCCAGAATGATTCTTGCCTCCGGGTCCGCAGCCTCCGCCGCAGCCTTGGCTACGCCGTCGTTGCTCAGCGCCGGAGCGGAATCCACCCATTGGCGCAGAGCCTGAATCCCCGGAATGGGCTTATAGGTCCGGTCAATCTCCTCCAGCGCCATTGCCAGGCCCTTGAAACGGTTGATGCCACGGGTCATGGAAAACAGATTGATTTCATTCCAGCGGTTCAGGATCTCCTCCTGCCAGGCCTCCAGCTCCCACTCCCGGACCATACAGGGGCCAAAGCAGTGAAAGTGCTTGCAGTTCATGGTATCCATCACACAGCCGTCAGAGTCCACACAGATCAAATAATCGTGCTTGCGCACAAAGCTGTCAAAACCGGCCATATCTGCCTCCGTTACATATGGGTGTCAATGAGTCCGCAGTAGCTGTCGATGGGATCCTGTCCCCGGAAAGCCTCCGGCCCGGTCATCAGCGCCTCTACCAGAGCGTCCATGGTGTCGTCGTTGGCGTCATAGGTGTTGATGTAGGTCTGCAGCATGGGGCAGTCCTCCAGCATGGTGGGCTTGTTCACGGAGATGCCGATAACCGGCAGCTCATGGACATACCAGGGAATCTCTCCGCCGCCCTTGGACATTCCGAAGGTGGGGTGTCCGCTGGCCACATCGAAGAAGGTAATCACGGCATCCTGCCCGGCTACAAAGTCCGCAATGGCGTTCTTTCCGGCAAAGTACAGGTTCAGGTTCACCGGCTGTCCGGCCTTGGCCTGGGCCATCATCTTGTCCAGGGGGCTTTCGTAGATGAAAGCGTCAAAGCCCTTGTCCACCAGCCGGTCCCGCAGCTTCTCCGCCGGGGACTTTCTGGGCGCGCCGCCGCCCATGGCCAGCTTCATCAGCGCCGCCATGGGGCCGTCCGCACCCTTGACGTTGACAATCATAATCCGCTTGGTCTTCTCCGGGGTCAGGGGAAGCACACCCTCCTGCTTGTACTTCACCAGGGTCAGGGCGTCCTTGGAAATGGCCGGGGCCACTGCCCGGAATTCCGGATTGTTCAGAACCGCCTGCATGGTTTCCTCGCTGGGGCACAGCGCATCCTTGGCCTTCTTGTTCAGGCCCATAGCCGCCTTCAGGCCGAGAATTCGGGTCAGCGCCTCAGTCATCCGCTCCTGGGAAATCACGCCGGTCTGATAAGCCTGGAGCATGGTGGTGAAGTCCTCCTCCGGATCATTGAAGAACAGGAACATATCGCACCCGGCATTGATGGCGGCAGGCAGCATCTGGGCGCGCTTCATCTGGTTGGTCATGCCCACCATATGGGAAGCGTCCGTCACCACCATGCCGTTGAAGCCCAGCTTCTCCCGCAGCAGGCCCGTCATGATTTCCGGACACAGAGTTCCCGGCAGCAGCTGCTCCGGGGTGATGTCCGGGTACAGCTCCTTCATGTATTCCGGCATCAGAATATGTCCGCCCATGATGGCGTCCAGGCCGCCGTCAATCAAGGTCTTATAGACCTTGCCATAGGTCTGCATCCACTTTTCCAGGCCGAAATGGTTCACATTGTTGGACAAATGGGCATCCCGGTAGTCCTGCCCGTTTCCGGGGAAATGCTTGGCGCAGGAAGCAACCCCCGCCGTCTCATGGATGCCCTCCATATAGGCCTTGGCCATGGTGGCCACCAGGTCCGGGTCGTTGCCGTAGGCCCGGCTCAGAATTTCCTCGCACTCCCAGTTGTAGGTGATATCGGACACAGGAGCAAAGGCCATGTTGCAGCCGGTGGCGGCAATCTGGGCCCCGGAAATCCGGCCCATGGCTCTGGCATACTCCGGATTGCGGGTGGCGCCGATTTTCACCTGGCTGGATACAAAGGTGCCGTCGGAGCAGACCCCATTGCCGCCGCTCTCCGGATTGCAGGCAATGAACACGGGAACCTTGGCGTACTTCTGCAGAGTCCGATTCTGCTGCAGGACCTTGGCCCCGGGCATGCCGTTGTAGCGGCAGCCGCCCAGGTGGTACTTCTCCATCAGCTCCTGCAGGTATCCCTCCTCCTGGGAGGCCGTCAGCTGCCAGAACAGCTGGCCCACCTTCTCCTCATCCGTCATGGAGGCAATGGTTTCCTCCACCCAGGCGATGTCCTGTTCGCTCAGGCAATAGGGCTTGGCTTTCAAATCAACCATAGTTTCACGTTCCTTTCTTATTCCCGCATTCGGCACATTGTCTGCGCAAATTCCGGCTGCATTCCCGTGTATTATAGCAGAGATTTAAGAGTATTGCAACATCCGAGCCGTTAATTCCCCTGCTGAATTGTAAATATTTCACAATTCGGCAAAAACATTGTATCTTTCCGGTTCATATGCTATAATGGCTGGAAAAAGGAGGTCGTTATGAAACTGGTTCTGTTAACCGCCCTGGGTGTGGGCGGCGCCACCGTCTGCGGTGCGCTGATCGGATTCGCCTTCAAAACCATTTCCCACAAGTTCAGCGACATTGTGCTGGCCTTCGCGGCGGGCGTTATGTTGGCTGCCGCCATTCTGGGGCTGGTCCTACCCTCTCTGGAATACGGCGGAGATTTGGGAATTGTGGTGACCATCGCCGGTATTTTTACGGGCGCAGTCTGTCTGAATCTCATTGACCGGCTGGTTCCCCACCTGCACCGTCTGGCCGGCGGAGAGGCGGAAACTCATCCCGGCGCTGCCAATCTGGATAAGGTGCTGCTGTTCGTGACAGCAATTGCCATCCACAACCTGCCCGAGGGCATTGCCGCCGGTGTCAGCTTCGGCTCGGACAACCAAGCGGAGGCCCTGCTCATTGCAGGAGGCATCGCCCTGCAGAATATCCCGGAGGGCATGGTCATCATTGCCCCTATGCTGGCGGCGGGCATTTCTGCCAGGCGCACCCTGATTATCGCCGCCGCCACCGGGCTGGTGGAGGTAGTTGGCACCCTGCTGGGCTATCTGGCGGTCAGCGCCGCTTCCGCCATTCTTCCCTTTGCTCTGGCCTTTGCCGGAGGAACCATGCTGTATGTCATCAGCGATGAAATGATTCCGGAGACCCACGCCCATGGCGCCCAGAACGGGGCAACCTATGCCCTGCTGGTGGGATTCTGCATCATGCTGCTGTCTGACGCCCTGCTGGCATAGTCCACAGCTACATAAGAAGGAGACGCAAATTCATGGAAAAAACATTTTTATTTGACCTGGACGGGACTCTGACGGATTCCGGTGAGGGCATCATCAATTCCGTCATTCCTGCCCTGGAGCATTTCGGGCTTCCGGTTCCTCCCCGGGAAGAACTGCGGGTCTTTGTGGGACCGCCGCTCAGTGATTCCTTCCGGCGCTTCGGCGTCCCGGCGGATCGGACGGACGAGGCCATCCAGGTATACCGCAAGCGCTACGTTCCCATCGGTATTTTTGAAAATACCCCCTACCCCGGGATTGCAGAGCTGCTTCAGGCCCTGCGGGCAGGGGGACATCGGCTGTATGTAGCCACCTCCAAGCCGGAAACCATGGCGGTGCAGGTTCTGGAGCGGTTTCACCTTGCCCAGTATTTCCACAGAATCTGCGGCGCCACTCTGGACACCTCCCGCAGCACAAAGGAGGCCGTCATCGCCTATCTTCTGGCGGAAAATGGCCGGGCCGACGGTATGGTGATGGTGGGTGACACCAAGTTCGATGTCATCGGAGCCAAGGCCCACGGCATTCCCACCATCGGTGTCAGCTGGGGCTACGGCACCGTTTCCGAGCTGGAGGAGGCGGGAGCCGCGGCCATCGTCCACTCTCCCCAGGAATTGCAGGAACTGGTGAAGCATTTCTGAGAACAGCCAAGCACCCGGGCAGGAACCTGCCCGGGTGCTTTGACGAAAAAGGCATTTTTCGTTTATCGCAAAAAAGAGCCGGAGCAAGACAATCCCCGCTCCGGCGATGGTGCGAGAGATGGGACTCGAACCCACACGGCATAACCACACGCACCTCAAACGTGCTTGTCTACCATTCCAACACTCTCGCAAGCATTCCTGTGTATTATACTCTTCCCCCAGGTTTTTGTCAATACTTTTTTCCCATCCTCTTGCGCAGAGCCGTCCAATCTGCTACACTATGGAAAATGGATGGTAAGGAGCGCCCAATATGGTTCGTTTTTTTGTTACGCCGGAGGATCTGGAATCCGACTCCCCGGTTCTCTCCGGAGAAAATGCCCGCCACGCCAGAGTCCTGCGTCTGAAGGAGCAGGAGCAGCTGCTGCTGTGCGATGGTCAAGGACAGGAATGCCTCTGCCAGGTTGCCCAGGCTTCGCCGGACATCACCCTGACGGTGCTGGAGCGCCGTCCGTCCTCCACGGAAGCGGCGGTGGACGTCCGGGTTTACATGGCATTTCCAAAGGCGGACAAGCTGGAGCACGTGATTCAGAAAGCCACCGAGCTGGGAGCCTATGAAATTCTTGCCTTCCCCTCCAGCCGGTGCGTTTCCCGTCCGGACGAGAAATCTCTGAAGAAAAAGCTGGAGCGGTGGCAGAAAATCGCTGCCTCTGCCGCAGAGCAGTCCGGTCGGGGGCGGATTCCTCAGGTTCGCGTGCTGGGCAGCTTCGCCGATGCCCTGACCCACGCCGCACAGGCAGACCGGGCCCTGCTGTTCTACGAAAACGAGGAGGCCTTCACCCTGAAAATGGCGCTGGCAGGCAGCTACCGCACCGTCAGCCTGATGGTAGGCCCGGAGGGCGGGCTGTCGGAATCCGAGGTTCAGCAGGCCAGGGCCGCCGGGATGCAGGTCTGCACCCTGGGAAGACGGATTCTCCGCTGTGAAACCGCCCCGCTGTGCGCCCTGTCCGCCGTCATGTACGACGCCGGAGAATTATAAGAGGCCCGCCGGATGAAATCATCCGGCGGGCTTGCGCGTTATTCCACAGATTTCAGGGCCTCCGCCATGTTGATCTTTTCCAGGCGGAAGTAGAAAATAAAGTCAACCACAATGGCGGACAAGATAGTCAGGGCAAAGGACCACACATAGGAAATGGGATTTGCCAGCGCCTTGAACCACACGAAGTCAATCTTCACCTGGCTCATAATAAACCACAGCAGCAGTTTTCCCATCAGCAGGCCGATCAGCGCCCCCACCACCGTCAGCGTCATGTTTTCCTTGAACACATAGGCGGATGTCTCCCCCGGGTAGAAGCCCAGCACCTTGATGGTAGCAATTTCCCGGATACGCTCATTGATGTTGATGTTGGTCAGGTTGTAGAGCACAACCACAGCAAGCAGTCCGGCGCAGAACACAATGGTCACCACCACCAGGTCCAGAGCATCCATCATGTTTTTCACCATGTCCGCCATATCCTGGCTGATGGACACATTCATCACATTGTCCAGTCCGGAAATGGCAGCGCTGAGGGCATGGACATCCTCCTCGCTGGCTGTCTTGACAAAGGCCATCTGGAGCTCCGGCTGCGTCCCCCAGTGCTTCTCAATCGTCTCGGGAAGCACAATGGCGTAATTCTGCACATGGTTGTCGTAGATGCCGGAGACGGTCAGTTCCATAGTCTGCATATCCGCATCCCGCAGGGTAACGGTGTCTCCCACATGGATTCCCAGATTCTCCGTAACACCCACAGAAAGCAGCACCTCATCCTCCCCGGGCATGGACAGAGCTTCCTTCCCCCTGTGGAAATCGATGAAGTTCTGAAGCTGGTCGTCACTGCTGATGAGGTAAATTTCCTTCACCCGGTCACCGAAATCCACCTCCACGCTGCTCTGATGGTAGAGCAGGTATTCCTCTCCATTCTGCATCAGGTCACAGAATTCCGCCAGCTCCTTCGGCGTATTCTCCTCCCGGAAATACACGGACATATCATAGAGCGTAACTTCGTCGAACTGAATATCCGCCACGTTCACAATGGAGTCCCGCAGGCCGAAGCCGGCCAGCAGCAGCGCCGTACAGCCGCCGATGCCAATGAGCATCATGGCCAGCCTCTGGCGGTAACGGAAAATATTCCGGATGGTAACCTTGTTCAGGAAGCTGATTTTGGACCAGAAGGGGGCGTACTCCAGCAGAATTTTCTTGCCCGGGTCCGGAGACTTGGGCCGGATCAGTTCCGCCGGCTCCTCCTCCAGTGCCCGATGGCAGGAATACCAGGTGACGAAGAGCATCACCGCCAGATAAACCGCCACCACCGCAATGCACAGCGGCCAGTCCACCGTCAGCACCACTTCCGGCTGGACATACAGCATAATGCAGTAGGCGTTCCAGATAATCTGGGGGAAGATGGTGCTGCCCGCCAGAATTCCCAGGGCACAGCCCAGAACCGCGCTTGTCCCGGAATAGAGCAGATATTTGCTGATGATGGCCCCATTGCTGTAGCCCAGCGCCTTCAGGGTGCCGATCTGGGTCCGCTCCTCGTCGATCATCCGCGTCATGGTGGTGATGCACACCAGGGAGGCAACCAGCAGGAAGAATACCGGGAAAATCCGGGAGATGCCTGCCACAATGTCAGAGCTGCTGTCCAGGTTGGTATAGCCCAGATTGGTATTCCGGTCCAGCAGGTACAGGTCCCACTCTTCCATGGCATCGATGTCTTCCCTGGCCTCCTTCAGGTCCTGCTCCGCATCCTTCAGCTCCGCTTCCGCGTCCGCCAGTTCCTGCTCCGCCTTGGCTTTCTCCTCTTCGTAGTCAACCCAGCCCTGGGCGACCTCATCCCTGGCCTCGCCCCACAGGCCCCACTGAACCATCAGTGCGCTGTCGGCTGTGTGCAGCTCCTGCTTCTGGCGAAGGAGTTCCGCCTCCGTCGCATCAATCTGCGCCAGGGCATCATTCATCTGCTGTTCCCTTGCATCCAGCGCCTGATATCCGGCCTGAATGGCCTGCATTCCGTTAATAGCCTCCTGAAGCTTAGCCAGCTCGGTGTTCGCGGCATCCAACTGCCTCTGCAAGTCCGCCAGGGCAGCGCTTTGCTCCGGGTCCTCAGGGTCAATGGCTGCAATCTGGTCACGCAGCGTCTGTATCTGGCTCTCCACTCCCGGCTTTGCCGCCACCGCGCTTTCATAGTTCGGCGCAAGCGCAGCATACTGCTGATCCAGCTGCTGCCGGGCAGCGGCGATCTCCGGGGCCGCCGCAGCAATCTGCTGGTTGGCGGCTTCTCTGGCGGCGCAAACCTCACCCAGAGCAATCTCAATTTGCTTCCGCCCCTGTTCAATCTGGTTGCCCGCATCGATCAGCTTCTGGTAGCCGTCTTCCACTTCCTGTTCGGCATCCTTCAGTTCCTGCTCTGCGTCCCCCAGTTCCTGCTCCGCCTCCGCCTTGGCATCTTCGTACTCCTGCTTGCCGTCCAGATATTCCTGATAACCGTCATCGTACTCCTCCTCAGCCTCCGCCTTCAGGCTGGTAAACCGCTCCTGAGCCAGACGCTCTGCCTCCGGCTCCAGCGCGTCCACCGCATCCTCCAGAGCCTGGTTATATTCCTCCGAATAGATGGAATACGAGCCGGGAATTGTCAAATCAATTTCCGTATAATAGTCCACATCGAAGGCATCCTCCAGGACATAGTAGTAGTTCTCCAGGCTGCCGCTGCCCACGGTGGTGGTGCCCCGGCTCATGTCCATGTACAGAGGGGAAGCCACACACCCCACAATGGTAAAGGTGCGCACCGTCAGAGAGTCCAGAGAATCCTCATCGTTGTTGGCGGAGATGGTAACCGTCTGCCCCAAAAGGGACGTTTCCCCCTGGGACCCATCTGCCAGACACTCCCCGCTGTTTTCCGGCATACGGCCGCTGCGCAGGGAGACGGTGCTGATGGACTGGGGCAGAGAATAGAAACGATACACCGCCTCATCCTCCTGGGAACCGGTTCGGGCAATCAGGTCCAGCCAGATTACGCCCTCCGCCTGCTCCACCCCATCCAGAGCGGCAAACTTTTCCACATACTCCGGGCTCCAGCCATAGTTGCTCATAGCCCGGATGTCAAACATATTCTGTTGATCCGTAAAGTACTGCCCTGTAGCCACCATGTCCGTCTTGGTCATCAGCAGTCCCAAAAACAGGCCGGAACCCAGAGCAATAATCGCCGCAATGGCGATGTATCGTCCAAAGGATTTCACAATGGACTGGCGCAGGTTGGTGCACATGGCATTCCGTTTCATTACCATTCAATCTCCGCGATGTTCTGTGGATGTTCGTTCAGGGTTACGGAGGAAACCGTTCCGTTCTTTACCCGGATAACCCGGTCCGCCATAGAGGTCAAAGCACTGTTATGGGTGATGATGATGATGGTCATGCCGGTTCTCCGCCCGGTGTCCTGCAGAAGCTGCAAAATCGCCTTGCCGGTCTGATAATCCAGGGCGCCGGTAGGTTCGTCGCAGAGCAGCAGCTTGGGATTCTTGGCCAGGGCCCGGGCAATGGCCACCCGCTGCTGTTCGCCGCCGGAGAGCTGGCTGGGGAAATTCTTCATCCGCTCCTCCAGGCCCACTTCCCTCAGCACCTGAGCCGCATCCAGAGGCTCCCGGCAGATCTGATTGGCCAGCTCCACATTTTCCAGTGCGGTCAGATTCCCGATCAGATTGTAGAACTGGAACACAAAGCCCACGTCAAATCGCCGGTACTGGGTCAGCTGCTTACGGTTCATGGCGGAAATTTCCTGCCCGTCCAGCGTAACCGTGCCGGTGGTAAGCACATCCATGCCCCCCAAAATGTTCAGCAGGGTGGTTTTACCCGCGCCGGAGGGCCCCACAATGACCACCAGTTCCCCCTTCTCCACGTCAAAGGTGGTATCGTGGAGGGCCCTGATCTCCACCTCTCCCATATGGTAGGTCTTTCCCACGTTTCGAAACTCTACAAAGGCCATGCAAATTCCCCCGCCCACAAGTTTGGCTATATTATACCATATGCCGTCGGATTTGTCGAAACATTTTGTAAATTTCTTAAGACGCCATAAGAAAAGGCCGCACGAACGTGCGGCCTCATTCCCAGTTCAGTTCATAGCTGCCGGTGGCATGGTCCATGACGATTCTCACCCTGTAGGGCTTCCCCTTCTCCATCCACACTTCCCCGCAGGGTATTTCGGGTGTAAGGACAAGCACTGGCTCTTTCCGGGGCCCCAGGACATAGACAGACACCGTGCCCTTGGACAGCGTCAGCTTCAAGAAAAAACGGTACTTTTTCTCCTCCTTGGGCCGGAAAATCCGCTGAATCCTGCCGGTACAGGATGTAAACGCGGCGCTTTTCCCTCCAAGGGAGCCGCGAAAAAGCAGCGCGCGCTTGCTGTTCAGGGTTATCAATCCCTGCTGATAGAGGACAACCAGGGCTGCCGCCAACAGCAAAAGAATCCACCGCCCGTCCCAGGCCATTGGTATCTCCCCCTTCCGTTACTTCCGGAACACCAGCAGCTTGCTGGCAAAATAATTGAAGATCACCACCAAAATCTGGGTAAACAACTTCCAGATATTTCCATTCCACTGCATCAGGTCCACTGTGAGGAAAATGATGGCAGTCTCCATAGCGCCCGAGGCCAGCCGGCAGCTGACAAACTTGCCCAGCTCCGGAAGCACCGTCCCCATGGACCAGTCATGGCTGCGGAATACGAAGGGCTTGTTGGTCAGGTAGGCAAACGCCACCGCCGCCGCCCAGGCAATCACGTTGCTCACTGCGGCAGACAATCCTGCCAGATTATACAGCGGCAGGTACACCAGATAATTGACCACTGTGGTCAGCACTCCGAAAATCAGATAAACCACCATATCCCAGTGGGTTTTCACCAGGCTCCAGATTTTCTCCATGGTCCAGCCTCCAACAAAATTTTCCCTATTATACCATGGTGTTCCGCCATTCTCAACCCCCCAGTTCTTCCCAGATCCGGCTGGAATATTCGCCGGGGTCCATCCATATCCTAGCATCGGGTGATGTATGTATGCGGCACAGTCAGGGAAAATCCTATGTATTTTGGAGTCTGTTAAGCCTGGGAGCAGGCGCACTGTCGGGCTGGCTGTCCCGGGACGGGATGGCGCTGTACGCCACCGCCATTACAAAGCCCCCTCTTTCGCCGCCGGGATGGGTGTTTCCCGTTGTGTGGACCGTCCTGTACATTCTTATGGGCATCGGCGCGGCCAGAGTATCCCTCTCCCCTCCCAGCCGCCAGAGAAGCCTCGGGCTGAATCTGTTTGTCATCCAGCTGGCGGTCAATTTTTTGTGGAGTCCCATCTTTTTCCGCTTTCAGGCCTTTGGTTTCGGGTTTTTCTGGCTTCTGCTCCTTTGGGTGCTGGTATGCGCGATGACTCTGGTATTTTCCGAGACGGACCCGCTGGCAGGAAAGCTGCAGGGACCTTATCTTCTGTGGCTCACGTTCGCCGCCTATCTGAATTTCGGCGTGTGGTATTATAACCACTGACACATTCATGGCCCGGGGAAATCCCCGGGCCATGACCATTATTTCCTGTATTCGCGCTGAAGGGCGCTGTCCAGAATGGACCGGAGGACATTGGCGCAGCAGCGGCGCACATCCGCCTGGGTAATCAGTCCGGTTTTCACACCCTGAAGGATTTCCTTCTTGAAATATTTGCCGCCGGGCATAATCAGGTCGTTGCCCGCCTTTATGGCCAGGGCGTTGCTGCCCAGCCCCTGGTTGGTGGAGTACCAGTCCGTCATAACCACGCCGTCAAAGCCCCACTCGTTGCGCAGCACCTTGGTGCACAGGTCCTGGCTGTTGGGCGAGTAGATGCCGTTGACCCGGTTATAGGAGGTCATTACGCTCTTGGCATGTCCCTCCCGCACACAGATTTCAAAACCCCGGAGGTAAATTTCCCGCAGAGCCCGCTGGCTCAGATTGCTGGAGACATAGTTGCGGCTGTCCTCCTGGTTATTGCAGGCAAAATGCTTGATGGTGACATAGTAGCCCGGCTCCTGCTGCACCCCCCGGATGAGGGCAGCGGCCATATTGCCGGTCAGCCTGGGGTCCTCGGAGAAATACTCAAAGTTCCGGCCGCACAGGGGATTGCGGTGGATGTTGATCGCCGGGGCCAGCCAGAAGGTGCAGCCGAATTCCTGCATCTCCCGGAAAACGGCGTTGCCCACCTGCTCCATCAGTTCCGTATTCCAGGTCTGAGCCAAGGCGTTGGCCACGGGGAAGGCAGTGGTATACTGATACAGCATGGTGTCCTTCTCCGGGTCTGCCGTCATGAATTTCCGGACAATCGTCGGGAAAGCCTCATACACGGACAGGGCCATATCCACCGGCTTCACCTTGCCCAGCCGGGTAACGCCGGAGCGCTTCTGGAGCCGCAGTCCGGCAGGGCCGTCACAGAGGGTGACATTGACCAGGCCTCTGTCCCAGAATTGGGAGGTGGTGTTGCCCACGGAGCCGGGCAGATTGAACCGGTTGTCGGAGCCAAACATGCCCACGCCAACCACCAGGTCCACCATTTCCTTCAGGGTCATATTGTTCAGATGCTCCTGCACCCGCTTGTCCTGACACTCCGTCGGAATTTCGTAGGTATACTCCACCGTGGAAATGGCATCCGGCGCCATAATCAGCCGGGGCACGCCGCCGGGAATTTCCTCCTGGGGGAAGGGCTTCGCAGCCAGCTCCGACAGGTCGCAGGTCAGAGGACAGATGGCGCAGTGCCGGGAAATCACCGCCTCCTGCTCCACCAGGACCACCCCAGCTACCACCGTATTCCGGGAGGAATTGCCCAGACGCAGCACATATTCCCCGGGCTCCAGCACGTAGGCGCAGTCCGCCTCCCGGTAGCTGGCCAGAGCCGTCATGTCAAAGGACAGCTCCAGGGTCTGACGCTCGCCGGGAACAAGGCACTTGGTCTTGGCAAAGGCAGCCAGGGACTGGTATTCCTTTGCCAGCTTCCCGTTGGGTGCGGATACATACAGCTGGGCTACTTCTTTTCCGGAGTAGGTGCTGCCTGTATTGGTGACCATGGCCTTCACCATAACCCGGCTCCCCTCCAGCGTCGCGCCGGCAGAGGTCATGGCGAAGTCCGTATAGCTCAGACCGAAGCCAAAGGGATAGGCAGGCTCCACGCCGAAGGAATCAAAGTAGCGGTAGCCCACATAGATTCCCTCTTTGTAGTATTCCTCCTGGAGATTGCCGTTGAGGTAGCTGTACTCCCCGGAGAAAGGGATATCCTCATACCGCTTGGCCCAGGTGTCGGAAAGTTTGCCGGAGGGCGTAACCTGACCGCTGATCAGATCGGCGAAGGCATGGCCGCCTTCCGTGCCCAGCTGGCACAGGTAGAGAATGGCGTTGATACCGGGAATTTCCTGGACAAAGGACATATCCAGGGAGGAGCCGCAGTTGATGACCAGCAGGAAATGGGAATAATTCTGGGCGCACGTCCGGATGGCTGCGGCCTCGCTGTCGGTCAGGAACCAGTCTCCCTTCTCCGTCTTTCGGTCTCCGCCCTCACCCGCCTGGCGGCTGAGCACATAGATGCAGGTGTCCGTATCGCTTTCGCCAATGTCCGCCTGAGTTATGGGCCGTCCGGCGGGAATCTGGAAATCGTCCTCGAGCATCTGCATGATGAAGTCGGGTTTCAGGAAGTTGACCCGTTTCTTCTTCTCCTCCAGATTGGCCTTCTCTGCCGCAACGTAGTCGGTCTCAAAGTCGGCTATCCATTTGTGGGTGGTGACGGTAAAGCCCCGATCTTCCAGGCCCTCCAGGATGGTGACAGAGTGCCGCTCGTTCACCTCTCCGGAGCCGGTGCCGCCCTTGATGGTCCTGGATGCACCGGCGCCATACAGCGCAATCTTTTTGGTTTGCAGAGGCAGCATGCCGTCGTTTTTCAGCAGAACCATACCCTCGCAGGCGGCCCGATAGGCAACCTCCAGGTTCTCCCGCTCCCGCTGAGAAACATCTGCGCTGCGGCTGGCTTTGGTCAACAGTTTCATGTGGATTCCCTCCCGGTTCCGTTTTCTTTTATTATAGCGGACACACGGGAAATTTTCCACATAAATTTCAAAAAAAGAGCAGGTTCTGAACACCAGAACCTGCCGTTTTTGATTAGTTCTTTTCCGCCTTCTTGGCAGCCTTCGCCTTGGCCTTGGCCTCCTTGGCCTTCTTCTCCTCCGCCTTGGCAGCCTCTGCGGCGGTCTCGTTGGAAGAAATGGCCCACTTCTCCAGCTCGATACGGACCTGGTCAGCGCCGGTCTCAATGACGATGCGATTTTCCTTCACGTTCACAACGGTGCCCGTAATGCCGCCGATGGTGGTGATCTTGTCACCGGTCTTTACGGTGCTGCGCATCTGCTCCGCTTCCTTCTTCCGCTTGTTCTCGGGACGAATCAGCATGAAGTAGAAAATGGCAACCATCACGATGACCATAATCAGAGAACTGGCCATACCGGCACCCTGGGCGCTGTTTGTCAGAATGTTCAACATGGAAATACTCCTCTTCGTGTTTAATATCTCGTTTATTATAGCATCGCTTTGGGAAATTGCAAGGGGAAAGTCAGATTCTCCTGGCCAATTTTGCGGAATATTCCCGGCGGAATGCTGCAAACCGCCCTTCCTCCAGTGCCTGCCGGATGCGCTCCATCAGCTTGTTATAGAAGTAGAGATTGTGCATCACCGCCAGACGCATGGCCAGCATCTCCTCCGCGATGAACAGATGCCGGACATAGGCACGGCTGTACCGGCGGCATACCGGGCAGTCGCACTGGGGGTCGATGGGGCTTTCGTCCAGCTGATATTTGGCGTTGCGCAGATTGATGGCTCCCTCCCAGGTAAACAGCCGGGCATGGCGGGCATTCCGGGCGGGCATGACGCAGTCAAAGAAATCCACTCCCCGGGCCACCGCCTCGATGATATTGGTGGGTGTCCCTACGCCCATCAGGTAGCGGGTTTTCTCCCGGGGCATAAACGCCTCCACTGCCTCAATGATATCGTACATCTCTTCCGCCGTCTCTCCTACCGCCAGGCCGCCGATGGCATAGCCCGGCAGGTCCAGGTCCGCAATCCGCTTCATATGGTCGATGCGGATATCGGCGTAGGTGCCTCCCTGGTTGATGCCCCAGAGCATCTGCTCCCGGTTGATGGTATCCGGCAGGGCATTGAGCCGGGCGTTTTCCGCCTTGCACCGCTCCAGCCAGCGGTAGGTCCGGTCCACGCTCTTCTGCACATAGTCCCGGGGGGCGGGATTTTCAATGCACTCGTCAAAGGCCATGCAGATATCGCTGCCCAGGTTGGACTGAATCTGCATACTCTCCTCCGGGCCCATGAAGATCTTCCGGCCGTCGATGTGGGAGGCAAAGTAGACGCCCTCTTCCTTGATTTTCCGCAAGGAGGACAGGCTGAACACCTGAAATCCGCCGGAATCCGTGAGAATCGGCCCGTCCCAGGTCATGAATTTGTGCAGACCCCCCAGCTGCCGCACCACCGCATCCGTGGGGCGCAGATGCAGATGGTAGGTATTGGACAGCTCCACCTGGCAGCCGATATTTTTCAAATCCTCCGCGCTCAGGGCGCCCTTGATGGCTCCCTGGGTACCCACATTCATGAACACCGGGGTCTGAACCGTTCCGTGGGCACAGGTAAACACACCCCGCCGGGCTTTGCCCTCGGTTTTCAGCAAAGAAAACATAGCGTCTCCCCTTTCCTACAGGATGCACATGGCGTCGCCAAAGCTGAAGAACCGGTAGCGCTGCTCCACGGCCTGCTGATAGGCCGCCAGAACGTGCTCCCGTCCGGCGAAGGCAGACACCAGCATCACCAGGGTGCTCTCCGGCAGATGGAAGTTGGTAATCAGGCCGTCCATTGCCCGGAAGGTATAGCCGGGATAGATGAAAATATCCGTCCACTTGGACCCGGCGCAGAAGCTTCCGTCGGGATTTACCAGGGATTCCAGGGTACGGCAAGAGGTGGTGCCCACGCAGATAATCCGTCCTCCCCGGGCGCGGGTTTCATTGAGCAGGTCGGCAGTTTCCTGGTTCATCATGCACAGCTCCGAGTGCATATGGTGGTCGGTGACCTCTTCCGCCTTTACCGGGCGGAAGGTTCCCAGGCCCACATGGAGGGTGACGAAAGCGGTGTCCACCCCCTTGGCCCGGATTTTCTCCAGCAGCTCCTGGGTAAAATGGAGCCCGGCAGTGGGTGCAGCGGCAGAGCCCACCTCCCGGGAATAGACCGTCTGGTAGCGCTCCTGATCCTGCAGCTCTGCCTTGATGTAGGGCGGCAGAGGCATTTTGCCCAGCCGCTCCAGAATCTCCAGGAAGATGCCCTCGTAGTGAAATTCCACCACCCGGTTGCCATCCTCCCGGACCTCCCGGACGGTGGCAGTAAGGGCTCCATCCCCAAAAATCACCTCATTGCCCGGCTGCATCTTCCGGCCGGGCTTGCACAGGCATTCCCAGCATTTTTCCCCCAGGTCCCGCAGCAGCAGAACCTCCACCGCGCCGCCGGTGGGCCGGTGGCCCAGCAGCCGGGCGGGGAGCACCCGGGAATCGTTCATCACCAGGCAGTCCCCGGGATTCAGGTACTCCACAATGTCATAAAAATGCCGGTGGGTCACTTCTCCGGTCTGTCGATCCAAAACCATCAGCCGGGAAGCGTCCCGCCGCTCCAAAGGCGTCTGGGCAATCAGCTCTTCCGGCAAGTCATAGTAAAAGTCGCTGGTTTTCAAATAGGTTCCTCATTTCTCTTTGGCTTGTTCTCAATCCAGCCGGTTTACCGGCAAATACTCTACACAGTATAGCCTAATTTGATCTTTTTTGCAACAGACAAAATTCCTTTCACCGGCATAGACTGGGCCAGGAGGTATCCGTCTATGAAAAAACCAATCTTTACAGGAGCCTGTACGGCTCTGGTCACCCCATTTCTCAACGGAAGCGTCAA
>CALXFW010000115.1 GCA_944387685.1 uncultured Oscillospiraceae bacterium | reverse complement strand
TCGGGATTGTTCCGGCGGGTATGCTGTTCAGCGTCCCCGCTCTGCTCCTGCTGACCATCCGGCACCCCATCTTGGTGCATCGTTCGGTTCCCGCCAGAAAGCTTGTGCTCTTCCTGGGGCCTCTTTCCATGTGGGTTTACCTGCTGCACCTTCCCCTGATGATCAGCTATGAGCAGATATTCCGGGCAGGGGTTCAGCAGCGCCTTGGCGAGGCAGAGGGATATCTCTTCCCCTTCCTGATTGCAGGATTGTCCATACTGGCCGCCATTCCGGCCCAATGGCTCTTCCAGCTTATTTCCGCCAGGATGTCCCGAAAAGCATCGGTTTGATTTCGTTTGGACAAATTTTCTCAATTTCCAGAGCAAACAGGCAATAAAAAAGCAGCCATCCAAAAGGATGACTGCTTTTTTGGCGACCCGGAACGGACTCGAACCGTCGACCTCCAGCGTGACAGGCTGGCGTGCTAACCGACTGCACCACCGGGCCAGAACAGGAGGTATTATAGCACAGGATTCCGGGTTTGTAAAGACCCAAAATCTGGTTTTCCCCGGGTCTTCTCCCAAAAATCTCAGAACTCGATGCCCTTCCGGGCGGGGATGCCGGCATCGAAGGGATGCTTGCGCTTGCACATTTCGGTGACATAGTCCGCCGCATCCAGCAGGCACTGGGCAGGATTCCGGCCGGTGAGCACCACTTCCAGCTTCTCCGGCTTGGTTTTCAGAAACGCCTCCACTTCTTCCAGAGGCACCACGCCGTTGGTGCAGGCGGAAAGCATCTCATCCAGCACCAGCAGGTCGGCGTCCATGGCCGCCTGGGTCACCTGCCGGAACCACTGGGTATAATCCCGGCGGCACTGCTCCTTCTGCTCCACAGTCATCCGAAAGAAGAAGCCCGGCACGGTTTTGCAGTGCATCACCCGGATGTTGGGCATCTGCTTCAGCAGGCTGATTTCCGAGGAGCTCCCGTCCTTGAAGAACTGGGTGAACACCACCTGTTTTCCCGCCCCCGCCGCCCGCAGAGCCAGGCCAACAGCCGCAGTGGTCTTGCCCTTGCCGTCGCCGCAGTAGATGTGAATCAATCCCGCCATGGTCAAACCTCCCTGTTGAGAATCCGGTAAATCAAATCCATATCCAGGCCCTCCCGCACGGCCTGGGCCAGTTTGTCGTACTGCTGCTCCTTGTAGGCGGCAGGGTCAAAGGATTGCAGCTGCCCCGCATCCACGCCCTTCTCCCGGCACAGAGCCTTCACAATGGTGTCCGCCACCCCGGGTGCGTCGAAAATGCCGTGGACGTAGCTGCCGTACACATTGTCCCGACAGAGCACCGGATTCTGTCGGTCACCGCTGCGGCCCATGTGAATTTCATAGCCGATGTAATGGAGGCCGTTCAGCTCCGCCAGCCGCCCGGGAACATCCCGGAAGGTGCCGCTGGTCTGGGTCTGGACCTTTTCCCCGTGGAACACCGTCTCCACCGGCAGCAGGCCCATGCCGGCAATCTCCGTGACACCGGCAGCCTCCACCTGATCCGGATCGGAAACCCGCTGCCCCAGCATCTGATAGCCGCCGCAGACACCGAACACCAGAGTTCCGGCGCTGGCCGCCTTGAGAATCGCCGCCTCCAGGCCGCTCTGGCGCAGCCACATCAGGTCGGCGATGGTGCTCTTGGTGCCGGGCAGCAGAATCATGTCCGCCCCCGCCAGCTCCTCCGGAGCCTGGACATAGCGCACGGATACGCTGTCGTAACGTTCAAAGGGGGCGAAGTCCGTGAAATTGGAAATCCGGGGCAGCCGCACCACCTCAATGTCAATGAGTCTGCGTCCCTGGGGCCGGTGGAATCGTTCAGACAGGCTGTCCTCGTCGTCAATGTCCACGGTGACATAGGGAACAACCCCCGCCACCGGGCAGCCGCACAGCTCCTCCAGAGCCTTGAGACCCGGCTCCAGAATGGCCTTGTCTCCCCGGAACTTGTTGACGATGGTGCCCTTCACCCGGGCACGCTCCTCCGGCTCCAGCAGGGCCACGGTGCCGTAGAGCTGGGCAAATACCCCGCCCCGGTCAATGTCGCCCACCAGCAGCACCGGTGCGTCCACCATCTTGGCCAGGCCCATATTCACAATGTCCTCCTGCTTCAGATTGATTTCCGCAGGACTTCCGGCGCCCTCAATCACCACGATGTCGTATTGTTCGTCCAGAGCCCTGTAGGCCTCCAGGACAGCAGGGACAAATTCCCGCTTGCGCTGGTAATATTCCATGGCGTTCATATTGCCCTGAACCTGGCCGTTCACAATCACCTGGCTGCCCACGTCCGTGGTGGGTTTGAGCAGGATGGGGTTCATCCGCACATCCGGAGCAATTCCGGCGGCCTCCGCCTGGACCACCTGGGCCCGGCCCATCTCCCCGCCGCTCTCGGTGATGAAGGAGTTCAGGGCCATATTCTGGCTCTTGAAGGGGGCCACCCGATAGCCGTCCTGCTTGAAAATCCGGCACAGTCCGGCGCACAGCAGGCTTTTGCCCGCGTTGGACATGGTTCCCTGAATCATAATATTCTTTGCCATGGTTACTCCTTTCCCAGCACTTCCCGGATGGCCTGAATCAGCTGCTCATTTTCCTCCCGGCGGCGCACCGCCGTGCGGTACCAGCCCGGGCCAAGGCCATAATAGTTGTCGCAGTTGCGGATGGTGATTTTCCGCTTTTTCAAGTCCCGGTGGAGGGTTTCCGGCCCCCGGAACAGCAGGTAATTGGCCTCCGACGGGCACACCCAGAAGCCCAGGTCCTCCAGCTGCCGCCCCAGCCATCCCCGCTCCGTCTGAATCAGTGCCCGGGTTTTCCGGAGGAATTCCCCTTCCTCCAGGGCTGCCGTCCCCGCCGCCTGGGCCAGGATGGATACGTTCCATGGCTGGACCGTATGGGCCATCCGGGTCAGCAGGTCCTCGTCGGCGCACAGGCAGTAGCCCAGACGGACACCGGCCATGCCGTAGCTTTTGGTGAATGCCTTCAGGATGAACAAATGGGGATTCTCCTCCAGCAGATCCTTCAGGGTCTCTTCCCGGTCAGACAGGTCGGCAAAACACTCATCCACAAACAGGCGGATGGAATGCTCTCCGCAAACCGTCAAAATCTCCTCCAAAAGCGGACGGGAGATGGTTTTTCCCGTGGGATTGTTGGGGTTGCACAGGAATACGGCGTCGGGCCGCACCCTCTCCAGAAAGTGGAGGAATGCCCCGTCCAGCTGAAACTCGCTCTCCCGGGTCAGGGTGTAGCGCTCCATGGTGCCCCCATTCCGGGTCAGCCCCAGGGCATACTCAGAGAAGGTGGGGGCCAGTTCCACTCCCCGGCGGATGCCCGCCGCCTCGCAGAAGGAGTAAATCAGCTCCGCCGCCCCGTTGCCGCAGAGAATCCGCTCCGGCCCCACCCCTTCAAATTGAGAGATGGCCCGGACCAAACGGCGGCAGTAGGGGTCCGGATAGCGGTCAATCCGGTCCAGGCTGGCCCGGATTGCCTGAATCACCCCCTCCGGGGTGCCCAGGGGGTTGGTATTGGCGGAAAAGTCCAGCAGCACTTCCCCGCCGTAAATATCCCCGCCATGGGGGTTGTTTGTCTGATAGAGCATCGTTTCACCAACCAATCACAAACAGCAGTTTTACA
>CALXFW010000114.1 GCA_944387685.1 uncultured Oscillospiraceae bacterium | reverse complement strand
CTTTGAATATGACCGGACTCTGTTCTTCGAGAAGAAGGACTCCGGCAAGTGGATGGTAGTCACCGCCACCAACGTGGACGTCTCTCTGCCGGTGGGCCGGGTGCGCCTGACCTTTATGAACGGCGATACCCTGCTGGTCAGCGACTTCTATGACACCGCCTCCGAGCAGGTGGTCACCCCGGTGATTACCTCCGTTCCCGAGGGCAAGGTCTTCTCCGGCTGGGTCCGGCAGGATGTGGACGACAGCGGCCGGACCACCCTGACCCTGGTATTCCAGCCTGACGATTCCGGCATTGTGAACATCCCCGAGGGCACCACGCTTACCCCCATGACCCTGTACGCCCTGGTTGAGGATGCGGATTCCGCCACCGGGGCTCAGCAATCCGCCAGTTCCACGGAAACCACTGCCGCCTCGGCGGAGACCACCGCCGCAACGGAAGGAGCGTAACCCATGACGGAAATTATGAACCAGATGGCGGTCTCCTTTGACCTGCCCATTCTGGACTGGATTCAGGCCAACCTGAAAAGCGACCTGCTGGACACTGTGATGCCCATCATCACCCTGTTCGGCGACGGAGGCGTGTTCTGGATTGCCATTGCGGTGCTGCTGCTGTTCTTCCGGAAAACTCGGAAGATCGGCCTGGGCATGGGCTTTGCCCTGCTCCTGGGCCTGGTGGTGTGCAACATCACCCTGAAGCCCCTGGTCGGGCGAATCCGCCCTTACGACCTGCAGGAGGACCTTGGGGTAACCATCCCCCTGCTGACGGATCGGATGCACGACTATTCCTTCCCATCCGGACACACCATTGCCTCCTTCGAGGCCTCCACGGTGCTGCTGAAGAACAACAAGCTCATGGGAATCCCTGCGGTGATTCTGGCGTTTCTCATTGCGTTCTCCCGGCTGTACCTGTATGTTCACTACCCCACCGACGTGATCTTCTCCTTCTTTGCCGGCATTCTCTTCGGCCTGGTCGGCAATGCCCTGGCGGGGAAGGTCGTGACCCGTCTTCCCGTAAGACGAAAAGGCCGCTACGAAGCAGCCTGACGTTCATCCGCCCCTCCCATTCTCCGGGAGGGGCGGTTCTTCCCCGGGGTGGAATTTCCCGCTTGACAGAATCCCTTTTCGGTGCTATAATGGCGTCCGTGGTGGTGCGAATCACCCGCGACCTATATGGGCCTTTAGCTCAGTTGGTTAGAGCCTCCGGCTCATAACCGGATCGTCCCGGGTTCGAATCCCTGAAGGCCCACCAGTTTCTTCAGGCGTCAGCCTTTCTTCATATAGGGGTATAGCTCAATTGGTAGAGCGGCGGTCTCCAAAACCGTAGGCTCTGGGTTCAAGTCCTAGTGCCCCTGCCAGAACATTCCCCCTGACCGGAAACGGTCAGGGGGATTCTGTTTTACATGGCGTCAAAATCCGCAATGCTGTAGGAAATTTGCAGATACAGCCGATTCTCCGGGTTACTGAGGCTGCTGGAAATCAGGGAGTCAATCTTCCCCAGCCTTTGATACAGGGTGTTGCGGTGAATAAACATCTCCTCAGCAGCGGCAGTGGCGTTCTGTCCGCAGTTCAGATATACCCGCAGCGTCTGCAAAAGCTCCGTGTGATTCTCCCGGTCATAATGCAGCAGGGCAATCAGGTCCGGATGGCACAGATATTTTCCCTCCATCCGGGAGGTGCCGTAACGGATAAAATACTCCAGCACATAGGTTTCAAACCGGTAGCTCCAGGCCTCCGGGGCCAGCTCCCGGCCCAGCTCCAGCGCCGCCAGGGCCTGGTGGTAGTAGCTGGCCAGGGACACGAAGTCCTGAAAGCCATAGCTCACCCCCACCCGCAGCAGCTGATCCCGGATAAACTGGCTGAGCAGCTGGAGAAATGCCTCCCGGCTCATCCCCGCCTGATCCAGGTTCAGAATGCACACCATCCGGCCCTCCTGCTCAAAGGCGCAGCAGCCGCGAAACCGCCGCTCCACCATCCGGCACAGGCTGAACAGCTGCGCGTTTCTCTGATTCCAGAGGTCGGGCTCCCCCACAAAGACGACGTAGTTCTGCGTGATTCTCCATTGCAGGGTATGCAGCTGCCGGTGAAATTCCGGCAGCTCTATTTTTTCATTGCGGAGCAGCTTCGTGAGAAATTGGAGGAAATACAGAGAATCCGCCCGGGAAAATCGATGGGTCCGCAGGCTGTGACAGATATACCGGGAGAAGAAGCACAGCAGCTGCCGGTCCGCAGGGGTGATGGGCTGGTCCATCTCCAGCACGGCGATAAACAGGACGATGCCGTCATCCTGGACATTCAGAAACAGAGCGCCGCAGTCCAGGGTATCGCCCGACAGGTAGAACAGCCCCTGGTTTTCCTCCCGGCTGCGGTACTCCCGGCTCATGCGAATCTGATCCACCGTCTCTGCGGAGAGGGCGGGGGCCTGGGGATAGCGTCCCGGCTCCCAGTCCAGGGGGTTGGTTCTCCGGGGTTTGAGCAGGAGGGCATAGCCCTCGTCCATCACCACAATGGGATTGCCCAGCAGAGCTTCCCCCAGCGCTGCGATCTCCTCCGGCGCCGCTCCGACAGCCAGCCGCTCCAGAATGCGCCGCTCCACCTGCTGGTACTCCCGGAAAATGGCGCTCAGTTGGTTTGCACGCCGGGCAAAGGCCTCCGCCCCCTGTTCCGTCTCCCAGAGCAGCACATCGGCATCCGCCCCGGCAAAGCGCTCCGGGTCCATATGCCCCACCACAATGAGCGCCATGCCCCGAGGGCAGGAGAAGTCCGGCGCAAGGGTTTCCGCCGCTGCAACATATACGGCGGATTCCTCCCATTGTTCCCCCGGTGTGTAGAGCATCCAGGCTGTCAGCCGCATAGCATCCGGGTTCTCTCTGCGTACCGCCGCGATTCTGGCTTCCTGGCCGGGAATCTGCCGCAGGATCAGTTTCAGGCTCAGCTTCAACGGCCCCATCTCCTTTCTGCCTGTTTGCTTCTCAGTATACCGGAAAATTCCGGTTTTGTCAAACTGGCTATGTGCATACTGCACATAATATTGGCAAAACACTGAGAGCATTGCCTCTATCGATTTTTGTCGAAAACTGATAAACTATATGCGTGGACGTGGAATTGAATTGGTTATTTCTCTGATTCCCATCCGTTCGCAGGCCGAAATCCAGCCGTAATCACGAAATAAGGAGATGTTAATCATGACCGGTATCAACAAGAAACAGATGTTCGGCATCCTTGCCTTCTGCGTGGCAGCCATGTCGAGCAACATGACCATGGGCGTCATCGCCTACATCATGCAGAGCTACTCGAATGTTGCCCCCACCACTGTCTCCCAGATTCTGACCATGCCCGCTCTGGTCGGCACTGCCTACGCCTTCTGTGTGGGCGTCCTGCACAAGAAGATTCCCGCCAAATATCTGATGCTGTTCTCCCAGTTCTGCCTGTTCGTATACGGCATGATCTTCCTGTTCCTGGGCGGCTCCGCTCCCATCTGGGTCCTGATGCTGGCATCCGGCCTGGTTGGTATCAGCCAGGGCTCCTGCAACACCCTGCTGGCCATCGCCCTGAGCGAAGCGGTTACTGATCCCAACAAGCGCGGCGGAATCCTGGGAATCAGTATGGCCGTCATGAACATCGGCGGTGTGTTCTTCTCCACCGTAGGCGGTATGCTGGCCGTGAACCGTTGGAACGATGCCTACTGCCTGTATTTCATCGTGGCGGTCACCCTGGTAATCCAGATGATCTGCCTGCCCAAGGGTGCAATGCAGACATCTCCCACCCCTGCCGGTGGTGAGCACAAGAAAAGCAGCGGCAGGCTGCCTCTGAAGGTCTGGATCATCTCCGCACACTACTTCATCTTCTTCCTGGCGCTGTACGTCTACGGCACCAACATCTCCGAGTACATTATCACCACCTACAAACTGGGTACCTCCGCTGAGGCGGGTGTGGCCGCCTCCATGGTCACCGTGGGCGGCATTGCCGCAGGCGCCCTGTTCGGCCTGTATTCCAAGTTCCTGAAGAAGTTCACCGTTCCCGTACTCATGGGCTTCTGCGTCATCGGCCTGGTGATTCCCATCGTTGTCACCACCAATGTGTGGGCGCTGTTCTTCTGCGGTCTGATTCTGGGCTTTGCCATGTCCGGCTGCAACCCCTACATCATGGAGTATCTTCGGGAAATCGCCCCCGGCGAGCAGTATTCCAAGGCCATGTCCATCTTCTCCGGCTTTATGAATGGCGGAATGTGCGTGGCCATTACCGTTCTGGCCTTCATCACCGGCCTGGTCTGCGGCGATCCGGGTCACGTTCCCACCAAGTTCATTGTGGGCGCTGTGCTGGCCTGTGTCGCATTCGTGGCCTCCTTCCCCATCTACGTCACCAAAGAATGAGTCCGTTTTTTACCTGATAAGGAGGAATTTATGAAACCTGTTGCATTTGACGAAAAAGAACTGCGGGTCGTCGGCACGGAGAAAACCTTCACCGGTTCGGATGTTCCTCTGTTTGATACCCCCATCTCCCTGAAGGAAGGCTGTGTTCTGGCCATGCGGGACAAGAAACCCTGGTGGATTCAGACCGGCGTGGAGCAAACCACCTTCTGCCCCTCCGTCATTCCCGATCATGTCGCCCGGGGTTTCTGCTTTGAGGCGGTTCCTGTGCCCCGGGAGCGCTTCGGCGGGAAAGATATGTTCGGCATCGAGTGGGAGTTTATCGATGTGGCCGGCGGCTCCATGGTCAAGCCCGGCGCCCCCCTGCTGGAGGATGCCAACGACTGGAAAGATGTTATTCACTTCCCGGACATTGACAGCTGGGACTGGGAGGGCAGCGCGGAGATGAACCGGGAGTATCTGTCCTCCGACAAGGCAAACACCATGATGCTGCTCAACGGCTGCTGGTTTGAGCGTCTGATTTCCTTCATGGACTTTGAAGGCGCCGCCATGGCGCTGATGGACGAGGATCAGGAGGATGCTCTGAAGGAGCTGATCCACGAGATGACCAGCCTGTATATCCGCATCATCGACAAGTGCTGCGCGGTATACAATCTGGACGGCTTCCAGATTCACGATGACTGGGGCAGCCAGATGGCCCCCTTCTTCTCTGAAAAGATTGCCCGCACCTTCTTCCTGCCAGAAATGAAGCGGCTGGTGGACCATGTCCATGAGAAGAAGATGTACATTGAGCTGCACAGCTGCGGCCACCTGGAAAAGCGCTGCAATATCTTTGTAGAGGCAGGCTTCGACGCCTGGCATCCCATGCCCATGAACGACACCGTTTCCCTGTTTGAAACCTACGGCGACAAGATCATGATCGGCGTGGTCAATGACAAGCCCTTCCCGCCGGATGCCTCTGAGGAAGAGCAGCGGGCCTGCGCCCGAGAATTCGCCCAGCGCTTCTGCAAGCCCGGGAAGCCGGTTTCCTTCTCCCTGTTCTACAACGATCCCAGCCAGGCCACCCCGGCCTTCCGGGAGGAGCTGTACAAGGTGAGCCGGGAACTCTACGCCCAATTCTGATTTTCTCCGCTCCCACTGCTTTTCAATCGCGAAGGAGGTTTTGCATTCATGTTAACCGCAAAGGAAAATATGCGTGAAGTCATTCGGGGCGGTCACCCCGACCGTCTGCCCAACTCTTACGAGGCTCTTCGTCTGCTGGTCCATCCGCTGACCATGTTCGGCGCCGGATTCCCCACCAAGGGCGGTCCGGATGTGGTCAACGATTGGGGCGTCACCTATTCCTTCCCCAGCAACGTTCCCGGCGGATTCCCGGTTCACACCCCGGACAAGATCGTCATCAAGGACATTGAAAACTGGCGGGACTATGTAAAAGCTCCCAGCCTGGATTTCACGGAAGAGCAGTGGGCCGCCGCCAAGGCTATGTTTGATGCCGTGGACGGCACCAAGACCTATAAGGCCGCCATGGTTGCCCCCGGTCTGTTCGAGCATTGCCACCACCTGATGTCCATTCAGGAGGCGCTGATGGCCTACTATGAGTACCCTGACGAAATGCACGAGCTCATCGAATTCCTGATGAACTGGGAGCTGGAGCTGGCCAAGGGCATCTGCGAGCATCTGCATCCCGACGCCATTTTCCACCATGACGACTGGGGCAGCGAAATCAACTCCTTCCTCAGCCCCAGTATGTTCCGGGAATTCTTCCTGGAGCCCTACAAGAAGATTTATAAGTATTACCACGACCACGGTGTGGAGATCATCGTTCACCATTCCGACTCCTACGCCGCCAACCTGGTGCCCACCATGATTGAAATGGGCATCGATGTCTGGCAGGGCGCCATTTCCACCAACAACATCCCCGAACTGCTGAAAAAGTACGGTGGCCAGATCACCATCATGGGCGGCATCGACAACAAGTTTGTAGACTTTGAGGGCCGGACCTATGAGACCTGCAACGAGGTGGCCCGCCGGGTGATTGCGGAGTGCGGCGACAAGTACTTCATCCCCTGCCTGACCCAGGGCGACCCAGGCTGTGCTTACAAGGGAACCTATGAGTATCTGGTGGATGTGATTGACCACATCAACTGCGAGAAATACGGGCACAAGCTGGAGGATATCCAAAATGCCCGGGTTCCCATCCAGCTGTTCTGATTTGACGGAGGTTGTGCCCATGCTGACACCCCGTGAAAATGCCATGGCCGTTCTGGAGGGCCGCCAGCCGGACTATGTGGGCGACCTGATGGATGCCATTGTGCTGCTGCCGGACCCGGTGCTGATGTCCGGTATCTTCCCTGAGGACGGGAAGGAGTACCGGGACAGCTGGGGCACCGTATACATCCACAAGCCCGGCGCTCCCGGCCCCCATCCCCATGTCACACCGGAGAACGCGGTGATTCCCGACATCACCCGCTGGCGGGAAACCCTGGTGGTACCGCCGACGGAGGGTCTTGACTGGACAGAGGCGAAAAAGGTTGCCGCAGAAACCGACCGCAGGGAAAAATTTGTGGGGATCATGTTCGGCGGCGGTCTGTTCGAGCGGTCCCACCATCTGATGGGCTTTGAAACCGCCCTGATGAATTACCTGGAGTATCCGGAGGAGATGTCCGAACTGCTGCGGGTGATTGCCGACTACAAAATTGCCTACATCCGGGAAATGGCCCGGCAGGTGCACCCGGATATTCTGTTCTACCACGATGACTGGGGCTCCAAGCAGAACGTATTTCTGCCGCCCCGGGTCTGGCGGGCCATCATCAAGCCCCTCCAGAAGGAGATTGCCGATGCCATCCACGAATGCGGCATGACCTATATGCACCATGCGGACTGCATCTGCCAGCCGCTGGTGGAGGATATGGTGGAGATTGGCGTGGACATCTGGCAGGGCGTCATCCCCCAGAACGACATTTTGGAAATCCAGCGCATCACCCACAATCAGCTGGCCATGGTAGGCGGTATCGACGGGCCGAAGCTGGATGTGGAGGACATCACCGAGGAGGAAATCCGTGCCCACGTCCGCCATGCCATTGACACTTACTGCGCGGCAGGCCGCTTCTTCCCCTCCATTCCCAACGGCGTCTGCTTCCGGGAGTGGAACGACCGGATTGTAAAGGATGAACTGAAGAAATACGGACGGGAGTATGTGCGCCAGCATCCCGTCGGGTAACCACAGCAAATTAAACGGGCAGCCCCGCAGGGGGCTGCCCAAACTTTATGTCCTTCAGCAGACCTGCCGAAACCCAACCCACAGGATGGACACAACACTCAGCAGGTAAATCAGTACCACCAGCGTATGGTTCCAGACGCCGACTTTCCGGAAAACGAGCTGCGTATCCTGCTCCCAGGGAAGCAGTTCCCCGTCCTCCGCCTTTCCAAGGCAATCATAGATCCGCGCTTCTTTCAACAGCGGCACATGGAACGCCAGTCCATAAATCAGGACATTTATGGTGCGGTCTGTGGCTTGCTGGAAGGTGAGCCTGCCTCCATTCCGGTTGGTCACCCGAATCCCCAGCAGAAGCTTCCCCGGGGTCCAGCCCACCGCCCACAGCAGCAGCGGTTCCAGTGCGGTGTTATACAGGGCCAGCACCACCCATTGCACAAAAAGGACATTCCACCCAGCCCGCAGCTGCAGCCATAGCCCTGGGAAAGCGGCAAAGGCAATCGCCAGAATCAGCACTCCATCCACGCCTCTGGCCCAATACCGCCGCCAGGGGTGGCGGTCGGAAATCAGGGCATCCTGGGTTTCCCGTCCCTTCAGGCGCTCCAGATACGGTTCCGGCTCCAGGGACTGGTAATCCTCCCCATTCTGCCGGATTTGCCGGATGATCTGGGCCACATCGCTCAGCCGCTTCTGCTCCTCCTGAGTCTGCGCCATCTGCCCGGCCAGCACCCCATCCAGGGATGCCTTGCCCTGCTGCAAGGCCTTCACCTGCTCCATGGGCACATCCAGCAGCCGCAGCAGCCGCACCCGGTTCAGTTCCTCCACGTCCTCCGGGCGGTAGTTCCGGTAGCCGCTGGCGCTGCGGTCCGGCTGAATCAGCCCCTGGGACTCGTAGTAGCGGATATTTGCCTTGGTAATTCCCGTCTGTTTCTCCACATCCTTGATCGTCATGAAAATCCCTCCTTTGCTGCCCGACGGATGCCCGTCTGCCAGGCACATACGGGAAAACCGGTTATCCTGCCAGCATATCGGCAAACCACTGCTCCGATGCAGTCCACAGCGCAAACAGTCCCATTGCCAAAAACGTCAGCACTGCCAGTGCATAGCGCCAGGCAGAAAGCTTTTTGAAATCCAGTCTGGAATCCTGTTCCCAGGGGAGCAGTTCCCCGTCCTCCGCCTTTCTCAAGCAGACATAGCCCCGTATTTCCCGGAGTGTGGGAACGCAGAAAGCCTGGCCATATGTCAGCACGCCAAAGGTTCGGCTCACGGCCCGACGGAAGGATAGCCGCCCTCCTTCCCGGCTGGTCACCCGAATGCCCAGCAGAAGCTTCCCCGGAGTTCCGCCCAGGCTCCACAGCAGCAGCGGCTCCAGCAGTATCTGGGCAAACAGGCTCAGGGCAAGAAAACGCATCTGGATAAGCTTCCCTCCGCCCTCCAGCGCACCGGGAAACGCCGCCAGCATCCATACACCAATCAACCCGCTGTCCAGCGACCTGGCCCACCACCGCCGCCAGGGATGGCGGTCGGAAAGGAGGGCATCCTGGGTTTCCCGTCCCTTCAGGTCCTCCAGGTACCGGTTCGGTTCCAGCGATTCGTATGCTTCCCGGTTCTGACGGATTTGGCAGATTACCCGGGTCACATCATCCAGCCGTCCCTGCTCCGCCTGCGTCTGGGACAGCTGCTGGGCCAGCACCGCATCCAGGGTTGTCTTTCCCTGCTGCAAGGCCTTCACCTGCTCCATGGGCACATCCAGCAGCCGCAGCAGCCGCACCCGGTTCAGTTCCTCCACGTCCTCCGGACAGTAGTTCCGGTAGCCGCTGGCGCTGCGGCCCGGCTGAATCAGCCCCTGGGACTCGTAGTAGCGGATATTTGCCTTGGTAATTCCCGTCTGTTTCTCCACATCCTTGATCGTCATGGAGATCCCTCCTTTCTTTGCCTTCAGTATAAGGGATAAAGCTACTTGAATGTCAAGCCCCTTCGGGAAGATTCTTGCGTTTTTTTCCCGTTTGTGTTAGGATGGGCAAAAAGGAGGGCGGCAGCTATGGACTTTCGGGAGCTGCGCTACATTACGGCGGTAGCCAAATATCAGAACATCACCAAGGCGGCGGCCTCGCTGTATGTGGGCCAGCCCACCCTGACCAAGGCCATCCAGAATCTGGAGCAGGAGCTGGGCCAGAAGCTGTTCCGCAAGCTGGGGAACAAATTTGTCCTGACCTATGCCGGAGAGGTTTTTGTCCGGAAGTCCGAGCAGATTCTGCTGCTGAAGGATGAGCTGGACCACGAGCTGGCGGATATTGTGAAATCCAACGTAGGCGTACTCAAAGTCAGCTTTCCGGTGATGCGGGGCAGCTATATGCTGCCGTGCACCGTGCCGGTGTTTGCCGGACTGTATCCCAATGTGAAGCTGGATATTGTGGAGGCGGATTCCGCCCAGCTGGAGGAAATGCTCCTGCGGGGGGACACCGATCTGGCCTTCTTCAATCTACCTGTGCGGAACAAGGATCTGGACTACGAGCTGATCCGTCACGAGGAGCTGCTGCTTCTCCTGCACCCGGAGCATCCCCTCCAGGAGAAAGCCATTTCCCGCCCGGACAGCAATTACCCCTGGCTGTCTCTGGATCTGCTCCGGGAGGAGCCGTTTATTCTCTTCACCCAATCCCAGCGCACCCGGCAGATTGCCGACAAGCTGTTTGCCCAGTATCGGATGGAGCCCAACATCTTCCTGCAGACCCGGAACATCCAGGCGGCCCTCCATCTGGCCGCCCAGGGGTACGGCGCCTGCTTCGTCTCCGAGACCCATCTGCGCCACGTCTCCTTCCCCCGGCCACCGCTGACCTTCAGCGTGGGGGAGCCTCCGGTGACCATGGATTTTGTCGCCGCTTTCCGGAAAAATGCCTATCTCCCCTTCCACGCCAAGGAATACATCACCATGGTCAAGCGATTCACATAAGCCGAAAAACGCACCCGGTTTCGGGTGCGTTTTCCGTGGAGAGAGAAATTTGAAAAACCCACAAGGGGGAATTTCCTCAGTAGAACAGTCCGCCCAGGTTGAACACGCCCAGGGCCGCCATGAGAATGTTCACGCCCACGTTGGCAACGGACAGCAGGAACAGGGTGCGGAACATCTTGTTCTGCTTTTCCTGGCTCAGTTCCACCGCGCCGCTGTAGGAGCTCATGATGATGGCGCCGCCGGTGGACAGGGGACTGATGGCCGCTGCGAAGGAGGTAGCGGTGATAGCGGAGATCAGCTCCACATAGCTGGTGCCGGAGAAGGTTTCCGCCACTTCCGCAGCGATGGGATACATGGCAGGCATTACCACACCGGTGGTGGAGCTGACCCAGGACAGGATGCCGGAGGTAGCCGCCATGATGGGGGCTGCGGTCTTTTCGGTCATCATGCCGATGAGGAAGTCGGAGATCATCTGGATGCCGCCAAGCTCGTCGATGACGCTGACCAGCATACCCACGCCCACAATCAGCATGATGGTGCCGATGGGAATGTTCTTGATGGCCTTCTTCTCATCGGCACAGCCCAACAGAATCAGCGCGCCGGCGGTAATGAAGGCGAACAGGCCGGTATCCAGCTTCAGGCCGATGCAGCAAACCACCATGACCACAATGGCGCCCAGGGTAATCAGCTGCTGGCGGTTGAACTTGGGAATGTCGGAGAGCTTCAGGGGGTTCTCAGAGCGAACCTTGTAGCTCTTGTAGGCAATGAACAGGATCAGGGTGAACACGAAACCGGACAGCAGGGTGGTCAGGAACAGGTGGAGGCTGAAGCCGCTGTAGCCCAGAGGTTCGGACAGGCCCTTGGCCAGTACACCGGTAATGGACAGCGGCGAAGCACAGCCGGCATTGGCCCCCAGCTTGGCAAACAGGGCCGTGACGAAGGGGTTCATCTTCATCTCAAAGGCCAGATACACCGCGAAGGTGGTCATCAGCACGCCGGCGGCCACGTGGCCGGGACCGATGGCGGAGATGAAGGCGGACAGGGCAAACATGAGGATGGGAATCAGGTAGGTGCGCTTGCCCACCAGGGCCACGATTTTTTTGGACATCAGGTCCAGGGTGCCGTTGATGGAGGCGATGCCGAACATGAAGGTCACGCCCACCATGGTGATGAACAGGGAGCTGTTGAAGGTGCCGGTGATGTCCTTGGGGTCCAGGCCGCAGCCCAGGCCCAGTATGTAACAGGCGGCAATGGCCATGAAGCCGATATTTACCTTTTTGACAAAGCCCAGGGCTACCACAGCCACCAGGACCAGCAGGGAAATGATTGCCGTTGTATTCATAAAAATGCTCCTCTCTTCTATGTGATTATTCGCAGCAGTACACGTTGCCTTCCATCAGCAGATTTGCTGTGCGGAAGCCGAAGGTGTCTGCAATCTGCACGCCGTTTTCATCCAGGGTATAGTCCACACCGGCCTCCAGAATGCCGCCGGGGTGGCCCAGCCGCAGATACTGGGTATCCGCCTGGGGGCGAAGCACCTGGCTGACCACACTCCCCGCCACCACTGCTGCCGCGGCGGTACACATGGCGCCGGTCATGGCCAGGGCGGCATGGGGCTTCTGCATGGACATCATGCGGATGGTCAGGTCGGAATTCTCCGCCGGAATCCGGGTGCCGTCCAGGGCGGTGTAGTCCATAGGCGGGGCCACCAGGGTCATCTTGGGCAGGCCCGGGCAATCCCAGGCGGAGCGGGTGTAATCCGTAATCAAACCCAGCTTCACCGCCGCCACCCCCCGGACGGTTTCCAGCCTGTCCAGGATTTCCTGGTCGAACTCCGACGGCAGCTCATTGCCCCGCAGTCCCAGGTCCGCAGCTTTCACGAACACCAGGGGATTGGCGGCATCCACAATGGAGGCTTCCACCTGCCCCACCCCGGGAACATCCAGCACATCCACCGGATTGCCCGTGGGCAGCAGCTTATCGGAGATGGTTCCCGCCGGGTCCAGGAACCGGAGCTTGATGGGTGCGCCGGAGCCTGCCACCCCCGCAATCCGGAATGTACCGCCATATTGGACGCAGCCGTTTTCCACGGGCACGTCGGCTACAATGATTTTTCCTGTGTTGGTGTTGTGAATCCGGACGGAGGTCACCGGCTCGGTGACCTTTACCAGCCCCCGCTCAATGGCGAAGGGGCCCACCGCAGAGGAAATGTTGCCGCAGTTGCCCTTGTAGCTGACAATGGGCTTATCCACGCTGACCTGGGCGAAAGTATAGTCCACATCCGCATCCGGCCGTTGGGAGACGCCGATGATGGCTACCTTGCTGGTGACGGAGCTGGCGCCGCCCAGACCGTTGATCTGCTTGGGATCCGGACTGCCCATGACCTTCAGCAGCAGGGCATCCCGCTGCTTAGGGTCGGCAGGCAGGTCATTTTCCAGGAAGAAGGGGCCTTTGCTGGTGCCGCCCCGCATATACAGGCAGGGAATGTGTTTTTTCCGATTCATAATCCGGCTCCTTTCTCAGACGCTGCGGCGGTTGTAGTTGATCAGACTGCCGGCTTTCAGAATTTCCGTTTCCTCGGGGGACAGCTCGGTGATGTACAGTGTCAGAGGCACCGCCTCGCTGCCGTGAATCCAGTAGGCGGCGATGTGGGACAGGTCCCCGTCCAGGGCCCGGCGGATACCGGGAACGTAGATGTAATCCCCCGGTTCAAATTCCGGCTCTGCCGCCATCTGGAAGGGCAGCATCCCCCAGTTGATGCAGTTGGAGCGGTAGCGCTTGGTGGCGTACTCCCGGGTTATGTTGGCCAGACCGCCGATAACCCGCTGGCAGGAAGCTGCCTGCTCCCGGGCAGAACCGTCGCCGGGCTTCATCGCGTAGACCATGCTACCGATTTCCGTATCCTGCAGCTGCACCCCTTCCTGACCGGGAATGGAGCGGATGGTTTCCAGCACCGAAGCCAGCTCCGGCTCCAGGGCGGTCATGTCCTTGCCTGCGGTCCGGGCCTTCTCCAGGGCATCCACCGCCTTGCTCCGGCCCACATATGCCGGGTCCCGGCGGGAGAGGGTGAACTCCGCCAGTCCCAGAGGATTGGAGCGGTAGGAGGAGGTCTCTCCGGAGGGAATCAGCTCGTCGGTGGTGGTAACGGCGTCCAGAATCTTGGAGCAGACCTTCAGCAGAATGTTGTCGGTCAGGGGGCTCATCTCCGGCCAGTCCTTGATGTTGGGGCCGTAGACCAGCTGTGCGTCGGCTTCCGGCGCCCGATAGCCCTGGTAGACCCGGCGGTCATACACGGTCTTGTCGAAGCTGTAGGCCGGAATCCGGCCCCAGCAGTCCAGCTCCTGGGCGGAGGTGAGGATTCCCCCATTGGCGGCAGTGGCGGCGATGGAACGGGCATCCATCAGGGCCACTGCCGCCATCTGCCCGCTGCCGGGCTTGGAGCCTTCCCGGTTGGGGAAGTTCCGGGTGGTGTGGCGGATGCTCAGTCCGTTGTGGGCAGGGGTATCTCCCGCACCGAAGCAGGGGCCGCAGAAGGTGGTTTTCACCACCACGCCGGTCTCCATCAGATCGGCCAGCACGCCCTTGCGCATCAGGTCCAGGAACACCGGCTGAGAGGAGGGGTAGACCGACAGGGAAAAGGCATCGCAGCCGCAGCTCTTTCCCTTCAGAGCGTGGGCCGCCTCCACTACGTTGGTGTAGTTGCCGCCGGCGCAGCCGGCGATGACCCCCTGCTGGACCCGGAGTCTGCCGTTCTCAATTTTGTCGGTAAGGGTGAAGGGGGCGCGGCCGCCGCTGACCTTCTGCGCCTCTGCCTCCACCGTGTGGAGAATGTCGGAGAGATTGGCGTTGAGCTCGTCGATGGCATAGGTATTGCTGGGGTGGAAGGGCAGGGCAATCATGGGCTTTACCGTGGACAGGTCCACATACACGCAGCCGTCGTAGTAGGCTGCCCTTCCTGGCTTCAGCTCCCGATAGGCATCTGCCCGGCCGTGGAGGGCCAGGAAGGCCTTGGTATCGGCGTCGGTTTGCCAGATGGAGGACAGGCAGGTGGTCTCCGTGGTCATCACGTCAATGCCGTTGCGGAAGTCCGTGTCCATGGTGGCGATGCCGGGGCCGACAAATTCCATGACCTTGTTCTTGACGTAGCCGTTGGGGAACACTGCGCCGATGATGGCCAGAGCGATGTCCTGGGGTCCAACCCCGGGCTGAGGCTTTCCGTCCAGGTAAACCGCCACCACCTTCGGGTAGGGGATATCGTAGGTGGTATTCAGCAGCTGCTTGACCAGCTCTCCGCCGCCCTCGCCGATGGCCATGGTGCCCAGGGCGCCGTAGCGGGTATGGGAGTCGGAGCCCAGAATCATCTGTCCGCATCCGGCGTGCATCTCCCGCATATACTGGTGGATGACGGCGATGTGGGGCGGGACGAAAATACCGCCGTACTTCTTTGCTGCGGACAGGCCGAACAGGTGGTCGTCCTCGTTGATGGTGCCGCCCACGGCGCAGAGGGAATTGTGGCAGTTGGTGAGCACATAGGGCATGGGGAACCGGGTCATGCCGGAGGCCTTTGCCGTCTGGATGATGCCCACAAAGGTCAGGTCATGGGACGCCATGGCGTCGAATTTCAGCTTGAGAAAATCCATGGCGGGGCTGGTGTTGTGCTGCTTCAGAATGCCGTAGGAGATGGTTTCTTTCCAGGCCGTTTCCTTGTCCAGCTGGACGGTGCCTTCCTCCGCGATGGTCTGGCCGTCCAAAAGGAAAATCCCCTTGTCAAATAGTTGAATCATGTCGCTCCCTCCGTTGCTTTTTTGTTCAACAACACGATAACACGAAACAAACTATTTGTAAAATTCATAGATTTTATATATTTTATTCTATGCAGGAATATTTCCGGGTTTTTCCACAAAGCGCAGCTGGTGTCTTTGACAAATCTGTTCATTTTCTGGGTTTTATCCGGATTTTCTCCCAAAAACCCGATGCTGTCAAGGAATTTTCTTTTGAGTTGCTCCAAAAGCTGGTTTTTCTTCCGGAGAAATTGTAAACCCTTGACAGGTGTGTTATAATGATGGATACGAAATGCGCCCGGAGATTCCGCTTTTTCCCGGCGGGCGCAGCATTTCCAGGACGAAACAGGGATTTTTCAAACAAGAGAGGACAGAGGGTATGGCAAAAGAAAAGAAGGTTGAGCAGATCACCGACATGGAGGTGGATTTTGCTCAGTGGTTTACCGATGTATGCAAGAAGGCCCAGCTGATTGACTATTCTTCCATCAAGGGCGTGTTCATCTACCGTCCCTACGGCTACGCCATCTGGGAGAACATTCAGAACATCATGGACAAGGAATTCAAGAAGGTGGGCGTGGAGAATGTCTATATGCCCCTGCTGATTCCCGAAAGCCTGCTGCAGAAGGAGAAGGATCACATCGAGGGCTTCGCTCCGGAGTGCGCCTGGGTCACCATGGGCGGCAGTGAGGAGCTGGAGGAGCGCTACTGCATCCGCCCCACCTCCGAAACCCTGTTCTGCGACCACTTCGCCCAGATCATCCAGTCCCATCGGGACCTGCCCCTGAAGTACAACCAGTGGTGCAGCGTGCTGCGCTGGGAGAAGACCTCCCGCCCCTTCCTGCGCCACCGGGAGTTCCTGTGGCAGGAGGGACACACCATGCACGCCACTGCCGAGGAGGCAAAGGCCTTCACCGAGCAGATGCTGAACATCTACGCGGATTTCTGCGAGAATGTGCTGGCCATGCCTGTCACCCGGGGCCAGAAAACCGACAAGGAGAAATTCAACGGCGCCGAGGCCACCTACACCATCGAGTGCATGATGCACGACCGGAAGGCCCTCCAGGCCGGCACCTCCCACTACTTCGGCGACGGCTTTGCCCGGGCCTTTGACATCGCCTATACCGACAAGAACAACCAGAAGGTCACCCCCTTTGAAACCTCCTGGGGCGTGTCCACCCGGCTTATCGGCGGCATCATCATGACCCACGGCGACAACAACGGCCTGGTGCTGCCCCCCAAGGTGGCTCCCATTCAGGTGGTGGTGCTGCCCATCGCCCAGCACAAGCCCGGTGTTCTGGAAGGCGCCAGCGCCCTGCGGGACCGTCTGATTCAGGCGGGCTACCGGGTGAAGATGGACGACTCCGATAACTCCATGGGCTGGAAGTGCGCCGAGTACGAAATGAAGGGCGTGCCCCTGCGGGTGGAGTGCGGCCCCCGGGATCTGGAAAACGGCCAGGTGGTCCTGGTTCGCCGGAACGACGGTGAGAAGACCGTGGTCAAGCTGGAGGAACTGGAGTCCGCCGTTGCCCAGCAGTTGGAGCTGGTACACCAGGGAATGTACGACCGGGCCAAGAAGAACCTGGAAGAGCACATCTACGAGGCCCACACCCTGGAAGAAGCCAAGGAAATTCAGCAGACCCACGGCGGTTTCGTCAAGACCATGTGGTGCGGTGACGAGGCCTGTGAGCTGAAGATGAAGGAAGTGGCAGGAATGTCTTCCCGCTGCATCCCCTTTGCTCAGGAGCATCTGGGCGATACCTGCCCCTGCTGCGGCAAGCCCGCCAGCAAGATGATCTACTGGGGCGTAGCATACTAAGATTCAGTCATCCGGGCCGCAGGCGTGCCTTTCGGCGCTCCTGCGGCCCTTTTCAGCGAATTGGGGGAATTATGAATCGGATTCTGATTATCGGCTGCGGTGGCAGCGGAAAGTCCACCCTGGCCCGGTCCTTGGGAAAACGGCTGCAGCTTCCGGTGGTGCACCTGGACCAGCTGTGGTGGCGCAGAGGCTGGCAAAACGTCAGCATTCAGGAATTTGACCGTCAGCTGGGGGAAGTCCTGGCCACCGACGCCTGGATCATTGACGGCAACTACAGCCGGACCATGGAGCGCCGGCTGGAGCGGTGCGACACCATCGTATACCTGGATTTCAGCCGCTGGGCCTGCCTGTGGGGCGTCTTCCAGCGAGTGTTGAGCAATCGCGGGCAGACCCGTCCGGACATGGCTCCTGGCTGTCCGGAACGACTGGACTGGGCTTTTTTCAAGTGGATCTGGAATTTCAACCGGGAGAACCGGACCCAGAACTATCTTTGGCTGGCCAAGGCCCGGCATGCCCGCAGCATCGTCCTGCGCAGCCGGAAAGAAGTTCAGGCCTTCTTGCAGCAGCTGCCTGTATAACCCGCCGCGCAAGCATTTTGCTTGCGCGGTTTTCCTGTTTCCAGAAAAATTTTTTGTAGGAGTACCCTGATCAAAACCCATTCAAACCCCCGGCAATCCCCCGGATTTTCGGAAATGACACGCTTTTTTTCTTCTCTTTCTTTCCTCCCTGGGTTTCCCTTGAATCGGACGGAAATCTTCCCCTCTTGACAAACCGATGCACTTGTGGCAATATATTGTGGAGGTTTTTAAGAGCAAACACAATATATAGTGTTATGTCATCTTGCCGCGCCCAGCGCCCCCTCAATTTCCTAAGAAAGGCAGGACCAAGCCTATGATTCAAAGCATCATCAAGCGGGACGGCCGGGTGGTTTTGTACGATCAGAATAAAATCGCCGCAGCCATTCTGCGTTCCATGGAGGCAAGTCACGATGGAAACGCCGCCGACGCCGCCCGGGTTGCCAACGACGTCCAACGGGATCTGGAGGGCCAGTTCCATAATACATCCCCCAACATCGAGGCCATTCAGGACAGCGTGGAGCGCCAGCTGATGAACCATGGCTTCAACGCCGCCGCCAAGGCCTATATTCTCTACCGGGCCAATCGGACCCGGGCCCGGGAGGCCAACACCTCCCTGATGAAGACCATCGATGAAATCACCAACATCGATGCCCGGGTCAGCGACATGAAGCGGGACAACGCCAACATCGACGGCAACACTGCCATGGGCGCCATGCTCCAGATCGGGGCCGCCGGAGCCAAGGCCTACAACGAGATGTACCTGCTCCGCCCGGAGCACGCCAAGGCCTACCGGGAGGGCGACATCCACATCCACGACTTTGACTTCTATTCCCTGACCACCACCTGCTGCCAGATCGATATCCTCAAGCTGTTCCACGGCGGCTTCTCCACCGGTCACGGCTACCTCCGGGAGCCCAACAGCATTCAGAGCTACGCCGCTCTGGCCGCCATCGCCATCCAGAGCAACCAGAACGATCAGCACGGCGGTCAGTCCATCCCCAACTTTGATTACGGCATGGCCGAAGGGGTGGCCAAGACCTACCGCAAGGCCTTCACCCGCCGTCTGAAAGAAGCGGTGGAGGACTACCTGGATCTGCCCGACGAGGACGCTGCCATTCGGGAGCTGATTTCCCAGGCCGAAGAGCGCACCGGCAAGACTGCCCGTCTGGAAAGCGATCCGGCGTATCTGCAGGCCGTTGCGA
>CALXFW010000113.1 GCA_944387685.1 uncultured Oscillospiraceae bacterium | reverse complement strand
TGTCCCGGTTGGTGGGGTCCAGGATGGCGGAATCCAGGCCGGCGTTCATGGCCAGCACCGTGAAGCCCAGGTTGATCATCTTCCGTACCGGCAGGTTGAAGGAGATGTTGGACACGGCGGCGGTGATGTGGATGGAGGGGTACTTCTCCCGAACGGTGGTAATGACCTCTACGTTGGTCTCAATGCCGTTTTCAGAGGTGCACAGCATCTCCACCAGGGGGTCGATGTGAATGCGGCTGGGGCTGATGCCATATTCCTTGGCCTTGGCCATGATTTTGTCAAAGACCTTCAGCCGGTCGGCGGCGTTCTTGGGGATGCCGGTGTCGTCGGACAGCAGGGCGATGACCTGCCAGCCCTTGTTCTCCGCCATGATGGGGAAGATCACGTCGATCTTGTCGCCCTCGCCGGAGACGGAGTTGAACAGACCCGGCTTGTTGCAGAACTTGTAGGCCTGAGCCAGGACGTGGGCGCTGGGGCTGTCCACGGAAATGGGCAGATCGCAGACCTCCTGAATGCAGTCGATCATCCAGTGCAGGGTCTCCACTTCCTGGTCCTCGGGGACGGAGGCACAGCAGTCAATGAAGGTGGCGCCGGCCTTTTCCTGGGCGATGGCCCGGGCCTTGATGAATTCCGCATCCCGACGGGCAATGGCATCCGCCACAGACGGAATGGAGCCGTTGATTTTTTCGCCGATAATAATCATAACGATGGTTTCCTCCTCAGGAATTTTGGAAGGGCTCAGAACATGATGTTCATGGGCAGACGGGCGTTCTCAATGTCCTCCAGCTTGTGGCCGAACTTCTCGCAGTTGTACTGGTCGATGGCGTCCCAGATGCCCTTGTAGGTGCCTTCGTACAGAGAGCCGGGACCTCCCTGGGTGATGCAGGGGATGAAGTACTTGTTGCCGCAGCGCTCCATGGCTTCCACAGCGGCCTTGGTGCAGTCGGCCTGGGTCCAGCCGTCGAAGTCCACCTGCTTGTTGTCGATCTCGCCCATGAAGGTCATCTTGCCGCCGTACTTCTTGATCAGTTCGGGGACGTTGTTGGACTTCATGCAGCCCTGCCAGACGTCGATGCCCATTTCGATCATGGTGGGCAGGAGGTTGGCGCAATAACTGTCGGAGTGATGGATGATCAGTTCTACACCGTGGCTCTTGTAGTAGCCATAGATCTGCTGATAGGGCTCCAGGAAGAAGTCCTCAAAGACGGACGGACGCAGGAAGGAGTTGATCTCGCTGCCCCAGTCGTCGTGATGGAAGATGGCATCGGGGTGGAGGTTGGAGCAAATGCCTTCCGCCAGCTCCAGTTCCCAGTCGGTGAGGTACTTGATCAGGTCGTGCATCTCATCGGGATACTCCATGTAGTTCATCAGGGCTTCCTGAATGGACATCAGGTGATGGCACTGCTCGAACAGGCCGGGAGCGACGAAGGAGGCCTTATAGGCCTTGGTGCCGTCTACGGCGTTGTACATTTCCTTGGCGGCGTCCCACAGACCCTGGGAGAACTTCAGGGAAGGAGCCTTGACATACTTCTTCCACTCTTCGATGTCCTTGACCACGATCTTGTCGGGGGTATGGACGGGGAAGGCGCCGGGAACATTGGCAGGGAAGGAGTTGGTCACGCCCCAGCCGTTCACCACGTTCTCCATGCCCCGCTGCAGCAGGGGCTCGGCCATCATGTAGGGGTGGAACAGCAGGGCAACCGCCTCATACTGGTTGACGAAACGATCCGGGTTTCCGCCGCGAATGACTTCGCGCATGTTTTCTTTTGCAGTCAACATAGGTTTCTTCCTCCATTGTATTCTTCGATAACGTAGAACAGCCTTGCTGTGTTTCCGCAAAAACGCGCTGGAATAAACACACAAATTTTGTTCATTACATCCATGTACATGGTATCACCATCCCCAACTTTTGTCAATTCGATCAAAACTCCTGGGGGGATTTTCCACATATTTCGCATTTCGGCTCTTTACATTCCGCAAAAATGAGGATACAATGGAACCAAACCATTCCAAGGAGGGACGTGTATATGGATTCGGGGCAGCTGCTGCAGTTTCTGCCGACCATGGAGATGCTCTGTGAGGCCTTCGCCCCTGCAGGGCTGGAATGCCGGTGGACCATTCCCGATCAGCTTCAGCATTACCGGGGGGTGCGGGTTTTCCGGCCCGGGCAGAGGGCGCAGCGGGACCTGGTGTATCTGCTCAGCCGACCGGAGCCGGATTTTCCGGAGGACTGCGCCGCAGCCGGGGGCCGGGAGATTCCGGGGACGGGAAACCGGCTTTGGTGCCCGGAGCTGACGGAGGGGGAGCTTTTGAACTTCCTGCTGGA
This sequence comes from uncultured Oscillospiraceae bacterium, assembly GCA_944387685.1. Taxonomy (GTDB): domain Bacteria; phylum Bacillota; class Clostridia; order Oscillospirales; family Oscillospiraceae; genus Faecousia. Next base: position 6,413 of record CALXFW010000113.1, on the reverse strand, counting down.
GTTTTTCTCCCGCTGCCAGGAAATTCAGTATCGGATTGACCAGGTGGTATTCCAGAATCTGGGGCTGCAGGCTCTGTGCGACCTGGGCGCGGAGCTGCTGGACAATCCGGTGTGCATCCACGATGACTGGTTCATCATGACTGCCATGTCCCAGGGCATGGAAACCATTATGGCCCCGGAGTATGTGGCCTCCTCCACCAAGGGCTTCGTGCCGAGGGTGATTGTGGAGGACTTCAAGCAGGACAGCGATTACCTGGAGACCTATGTCTACCGGGGGGCAAAAATCTGGGAAGGGATTGACGGGGCGCCCAGCTCCCTGTATGTGAATCTCTGGGACGCCACGGTCTATCAGGGGCGGCTGCTGGTGATTCTGCATAACCATCCCTTCCGGCACCGGGACTTCCTGCTGGCGGAGATTCTGGCCCAGGGGGCGGTGTTCCTGCTGGGCAGAAAGCAGCTGGGAGAGTCCCAGACCTACCAGAGCATGGATGACATTGTGTTTCATCTGCTTCAGGGAAATCAGCCGGAGCCGGCGGAGCTGAACCAGCTGCTCACCACCCTGCATTGGGACCAGTCGGACCAGTTCCTCTGCGCCCGGCTGAAGAGCCAGCAGACCACCGCCGCCACCATTCTGGAGCACGTGCTCCACAGCGACCTGTTCCAGCTGTTTCCCGGCAGCTACATCCTGTTCACCGGTCATGAGCAGTGCCTGGTGGTGAACCTGACCCGGCAGCCCATTCCGCCCTCCCAGCTGCGCTATCTGCTGGCCCCCCTGTGCCGAGATTACTGCCTGTATGCCGGGCTGTCCTCGCCGGTGTCCGGACTGCGGGAGCTGCATCTGGCCTATTATGAGGCGGAGGTGGCCCTGAATCAGGCGTTCCAGATGCGCAGCGAAAAGTGGATTGTGTTTTTTTCCGACTGCGCCCTTACCCATATCCTGAACAACCTGCCCCAGCCTTTGCAGCCCTGGCACCTGATTTCCCCGGTGCTGTGGCGGCTGCGGGACCATGACCGGGAGAAGGGAACCCAGTATTTTGACACGTTCCGGGCTTATCTGCTCAATGAGCGCAACATTCCCCGGACGGCCCAAGCTTTGATTATTCACCGCACCACCCTGCTGTACCGACTGGAGAAAATCCAGTCCCTGGTGCAGGCCAACCTGGAGGACCCGGAGCAGCGGCTGTATCTGCTGCTTTCCTTCTGGATTTGGGAGAAAACCCGGGGCAGGACCCTGGGGCAGCCGGGGAAATAATTCTGTCCCCGGGCCGTTACCGCCAATTTGCCCACGAATTCCGGGAATCCTGTACACATTTTCGGGTAGTTTTTCATATTGTATTGTGGCGGGAAGGGTGGTAATATAGTGAGGACGCACAAATGTCTACAGAATACGGACAATATTCCCTTGGAAAAGGAGTGAGAGGATGAAATATATTGTGGTGCTGGGCGACGGCATGGCCGATGAGCCGGTGGCGGCGCTGGGGGGCAAAACCCCGCTGGAATATGCCCAGACCCCGACAATGGACGAGTTGGCTGCCAAGGGGGAAATCGGCATGGTGCAGAATGTGCCCCAGGGAATGTCTCCCGGCAGCGAGGTGGCGAACCTGTCCGTAATGGGCTACGATCCCCGGACGGACTTCACGGGACGATCTCCCCTGGAGGCCCTGAGCGTGGGCGTGGAGATGGCCCCGGACGACGTGGTGTTTCGCTGCAATCTGGTGACCCTGACGGAGCCGGAGCCCTATGAAGAAAAGGTCATTGTGGACCACAGCTCCGGAGAGATTTCCACTGCCGACGCGGATGTGCTCATGGAGGCAATCCGGCAGCAGTTTAATGACGAGACCTTCCAGTTCTATACCGGCACCAGCTACCGCCATATTATGGTATGGAAGCACGGACGGCTGGCCCAGCTGGAGCCGCCCCATGACCACCTGACCAAGGTCATCGGGCCCTGGCTGCCGAAGGAACCGGTGCTCCGGGACTTTATGGAGCGCAGCTTTGACATCCTGAACAATCATCCCCTGAACCGGGAACGGGCGGCCCAGGGCAAACGCAAGGCCAACTCCCTGTGGTATTGGGGGGCGGGCACCCGGCCCAACCTGCGCTCCTTCCAGGAAAAAACCGGACTGAAGGGGGCCATGGTTTCTGCGGTGGACCTGCTCAAGGGCATCGCCGTGGGAGCCGGAATGAAGGTCTATCAGGTGCCCGGAGCCACCGGCTCCATCGACACCAACTGGGAGGGCAAGGCCCAGGCGGCCATTGACGCCCTGCTGAAGGACGGCTGTGATTTCGTCTATATTCATGTGGAGGCCCCGGATGAAATGGCTCACCAGGGACTGCCCATGGAGAAGGTAACGTCCATTGAATATCTGGACAGCCGGATCCTGGCCCCGGTGAAGCAGGCCATGGAGCGCTCCGGGGAGGACTGCCGGATTCTGCTGCTGCCGGATCACCCCAATCTGCTGCGGCTGCGGACCCACACCGGCGACCCGGTGCCCTATGTGCTCTACGACAGCACCCGCCAGCGCCGGACCTCCCGGCGTTACAGCGAGGCTGAGGCCATGGCCAGCGGCAACTGGGAGCCTGACGGGTTCCGGCTGATGGCCCGGTTCCTGGCAAAATAATCCATTGCGGAGCGTTTCCGTAGAACAGGAGAGATAACTATGGCAAGAGTTTATAATTTTTCCGCCGGTCCGGCGGTGCTGCCGGAGAGCGTGCTGCAGGAGGCCGCAGCGGAGATGCTGGACTACCGGGGAACCGGTATGTCCGTTATGGAGATGAGTCACCGGTCCAAGGCCTACCAGGCCATCATTGACCAGGCAGAGGCGGACTTGCGCGCTCTGATGGGAATCCCGGACAGTTATAAGGTATTGTTCCTCCAGGGAGGCGCCAGCCAGCAGTTCGCCATGGTGCCCATGAACCTGATGAAGAATCGGGTGGCGGATTACATCGTCACCGGCCAGTGGGCCAAGAAGGCCTGGCAGGAGGCGAAGCTCTATGGTCAGGCCAACGCCGTGGCCTCCTCCGCAGACCGGACCTTCAGCTATATCCCCGACTGCTCCGACCTGCCTATCAGCGAGAACGCGGACTACGTCTATATCTGCGAGAACAACACCATCTACGGCACCAAGTTCTGGACCCTGCCCAATACCAAGGAGAAGCCCCTGGTGGCGGACGTTTCCTCCTGCTTTCTGTCCGAGCCGGTGGATGTGACCAGGTACGGTATGCTCTACGGCGGTGTGCAGAAGAACATCGGCCCTGCCGGTGTGGTGATTGCCATCATCCGGGAGGACCTGATTACCGAGGATGTGCTCCCCGGCACCCCTACCATGCTGCGCTACAAGACCCACGCCGACAATGGTTCCATGTACAATACGCCCCCGGCCTACGGTATCTACATCTGCGGCAAGGTGTTCCAGTGGCTGCGGAACCTGGGCGGTCTGGAGGTCATGAAGCGGCGCAACGTAGAGAAGGCCAAGGTGCTCTACGACTTCCTGGACGCCAGCCGGCTTTTCCACGGCACCGTGGAGAAGAAGGACCGCTCCCTGATGAACGTACCCTTCGTCACCGGCAGCCAGGAGTTGGACGCCAAATTTGTCAAGGAGGCGGAGGCCGCCGGTTTCGTGAACCTGAAGGGTCACCGCACCGTGGGCGGTATGCGGGCCAGCATCTACAACGCCATGCCCAGGGAGGGCGTGGAAAAGCTGGTGGCCTTTATGGACGCTTTTGAGAGCGCCAACCGGTGATTGCCCGGCATAACCCATAGAAAAGAGGATTGGTCATGTTTCACATTCATTCCCTGAATAAAATTTCTCCCAAGGGCATGGCCCTGTGGACGGATGCCTACCAGACGGTGGACGATCTGGAGCAGGCGGACGCCCTGCTGGTGCGCAGCGCCAATATGCACGAGATGCACCTGCCGAATACGCTTCTGGCGGTGGCCCGGGCCGGCGCCGGCGTGAACAACATCCCCCTGACCACCTGCGCGGAAAAGGGCATTGTGGTCTTCAACACCCCCGGTGCCAACGCCAACTCCGTGATGGAGCTGACCCTGTGCGGTATGCTCCTGGCCTGCCGGGACGTGGTGGGCGGCATCAACTGGGTCCAGTCCATCAAGGGCAGCTCCGATGTGGCCCGGCTGGTGGAGAAGGGCAAGTCCCAGTTCGCCGGTCATGAAATCCGCCAGAAGAGCCTGGGCGTCATCGGCCTGGGCGCGGTGGGCGGCCCCCTGGCCAACGCCGCCCGGGGCCTGGGCATGAAGGTCTACGGCTGCGACCCCTTCATCTCCATTGACGCCGCCTGGCATCTGGACAGCCACATTGTCCGGGTGAACAACCGGGACGAGATTTACGCCCAGTGCGACATCATTTCTCTGCACACCCCCCTGCTGGACGACACCCGGAAGATGATCAACGCCGAGGCCATTGCCAAGATGAAGGACGGGGTCATCATTCTGAACTTCGCCCGGGATCTGCTGGTGGATGACGAGGCCATGGCCCAGGCCCTGGCCAGCGGAAAGGTTGCCCGGTATGTCACCGACTTCCCCAATGAGAAGACGGCCAATATGCCCGGCTGCATCGCCATTCCCCACCTGGGCGCCTCCACCGAGGAATCCGAGGACAACTGCGCCAAGATGGCGGTGACGGAGCTGATGGATTACCTGGAGAACGGCAATATCAAAAATTCCGTCAACTACCCCAACTGCGATATGGGGCTGTGCAAGGCTGCCAGCCGGGTGACCCTGCTCCACCGGAATATCCCCAACTCCCTGGGTCAGTTCACCGCTGCCATCGCCGGAGAGAACATCAACATCGACGGCCTGATGAACAAGAGCCGGGGCGAGTTCGCCTACACCATGCTGGACCTGGACCGGAAGCCCTCCGGGCAGGTGCTGGAGCGGCTGACGGAGATGGAGGGCGTGCTGCGGGTGCGCCTGGTCAAATAATCCAAACGCCCAAAGCCCGGACCGGAGAACCCGGTCCGGGCTTTTCCCGTTCGGCCCCGAAGACAAAAGGTCTTGACGGACGGGGCGGAAAATAGTATGCTAATAGGCAGAACCAATTGTGAAGCCCGCCTCCGGGGAAACAGGTGAGAATCCTGTGCAGTGCCGCTACTGTGACGATGGCAAGCCGTCGAAGTCAGATTGCCGGGGGATGGGAAACGCTTCCGCGCCGCGAGTCACGGCCCCCGGAGGGTCCCGGTCATGCCCGGCGGGCCTCCAGCCCGGGGCATGGCCGTTTTTGTCCGGCGGAAGCCAGGAAAAGGGGGAGACGCTATGCAGCAGCTGCGCATCGGCAGCCGGGAGAGCCGGCTGGCGGTGATTCAATCGGAAATTGTGGCCCGGTACCTGGAGAGCCGGGGGGTGGAAGCACCCCTGGTGACCATGAAAACCACCGGGGATAAAATTCTGGACCGGAGCCTGGACAAAATCGGCGGCAAGGGGCTGTTTGTCAAGGAGCTGGACCAGGCCCTGCGGGACGGCCGCAGCGACCTGTCGGTGCATTCCAGCAAGGACCTGCCCATGGAGGTGCCGGAGGATTTGCCCCTTCTGGGCTTTTCCTCCCGGGAGGATCCCCGGGATGTGCTGGTGCTGCCCCGGGGCTGTGAAACCTGGGACCGGACCAGGCCCGTGGGCTGCTCCAGCCGCCGCCGAATGATTCAGCTCCAGGACCTGTACCCGGAGGTGACCTTCCAGGGAGTCCGGGGCAATGTGCTCACCCGGCTGAACAAGCTGGATGCGGGGCAGTACGGCGCCCTGATTCTGGCGGCGGCGGGCCTGAACCGGCTGGGGCTGGAGGACCGGATCAGCCGGTACTTCACCACCGAGGAGATGATTCCCGCCGCAGGGCAGGGCATTCTCTGCGTCCAGGGCCGGAAAGGCATGGACTATTCCGTGCTGACGGATTACTTTGACCCGGAGGCCACGGCCTGCATTCTGGCGGAGCGGGCATTTGTCCGCAGGCTGGACGGAGGCTGCTCCAGCCCCATTGCGGCCTTTGCAAAGATGGAGGGAGATCAGCTTTCCCTGCGGGGCTTATATTATAGTGACGCCACCGGCCGCCATCGGGTGGGCACCCTGTCCGGCCCGGCGTCCCGGCCGGAGCAGCTGGGCATCCGGCTGGCGGATCAGCTGAAAGCGGCGGCGGAAGAGGAGGAACCGGTGCGATGACGGGAAAGGTATATTTGATTGGGGCAGGCCCCGGCGACGTGGGCCTGATGACCTGCCGGGCCAAGCAGCTGCTGGAACAGGCGGAGGTCGTGGTTTACGACGCCCTGGTGGGAGACGGGGTGCTGTCTCTGGTTCCCCCTGGGGCAAAGTGCATCAATGTGGGCAAGCGGGCGGGCAATCACACCCGCTCCCAGTGGCAGATCAATGAGATTCTCCTGGAAGAGGCCCAGAAAGGGCGGATGGTGGT
>CALXFW010000112.1 GCA_944387685.1 uncultured Oscillospiraceae bacterium | reverse complement strand
TACTACCAGGGAACCCCCTACAATCCCTATGATAAAACTGCGGTATTCAAGGGAAAATACCGCACCATCGGCGTTCCCAACAGCGATGTCTGCGGGATTATGCAGATTCGGGGTTATCTGCCGGAGGCCATTCAGGGCGTGCAGTGGCTGTCCATGGGCGGCAGCGGCTTTACCGCCTGTTTCCCGGTCTACGCCAATGTCCCCGAGTTCCCCAAGTACATCAGCGGCACCACGGAAACGGTTTCCACGGACAGCATGTACTGGCACAGCCGCCTGATCGCGGCGCTGACGGATGCCCATATGGGAAATGCTCTGCTGTTTGACGAGCGATATGTAAACGCCGTGATGAACCGGGGACAGCAATTCCTGTATGAGTATGACGAGAAGATTCAACAGGGCGCATCTCCGGAAATCCTGAAGGAAGCCAACAAGAAAATTACCGATATGGTAAAAGAAGAGTCGGACAAGGCTCTTGCTCTGATTCTGAAAAATGCCTCCGAGCACATGAAGATCCGCTATCATAGGGGAGATAACTGAGCAAAACACGCAGCACCAGCCGCCTGATGGTTCAGACCGCTGGTGCTGCTTTGCGCTTGCTGAAATTGCCCTGTTTATCGGTTGGTGATTTTCCGTGCCACCTGGATGCCGATGCGGTAGGGCAGGGGACGAAGGGCTCGGTCCGCCTCCTTCAGCTTCTGGCGAATGGGAAGGTGCTGAGGGCAGTGGGTTTCGCACAGGCCGCAGCCTACGCACTGGGTGGCGAACCCCGGCTCTGTCCGCAGGCCCATGTTCCGGGCGAATTCAAACCGGGCGGAGGACTTCTTCTCCATGTACATCAGGTTGTAGTAGTGAAAATTGCCGGGGATATCCACCCCCCTGGGACAGGGCATACAGTACCGGCAGCCGGTACAGCCCACCTTCTCCCGCCGGCGGATGATCTGCCGGATTTGGGCCACAATCTCCATGTCCTCCGATGTCAGGTGCCCCGGCTCGGCCTGAGAGGCGATGCGGATGTTCTCCCGGAGCATTTCCTCCGAGTTCATGCCGGAGAGGACGCAGGTCACCTCCGGCTGATTCCACAGCCACCGCAGCCCCAGCTCGGCAGGGGTGTATCCCTTTCCGCCGGAGGCCAGCACCTGCTTTGCCTCCTGGGGCAGATTTACCAGCTTGCCGCCCCGGAGCGGCTCCATGATGATCACGGGAATCCCCTTCCTGGCCGCAGCCTGGAGCCCCGCCCGGCCTGCCTGGGTGTGTTCGTCCAGATAATTGTACTGAATCTGGCAGAAGTCCCAGTCGTAGGCGTCCAGAATTTTCAGGAATTGTTCCGTATCGCCGTGGTAGGAGAAGCCGATATACCGGATTCGCCCCGCCGCCTTCTGCCGGGCAATCCAGGATTCAATCCCCAGCTTTTGCAGCCGTTCCCATTCGGCGCAGTCCGTGAACATATGCATCAGGTAGTAGTCGATGTGGTCCGTGCGCAGACGGGACAGCTCCTCCTGAAAGGTCTTGTCAATGGCCGAAGAGGAACGAAGGAAGTATTGGGGGAGCTTTGTGGCGATGTTCACCTTGTCCCGGCAGTGGTTTTTCTCCAGAATCCAACCCAGGCACTCCTCGTTGCCCGGGTAAATATAGGCGGTGTCAAAATAGTTGACGCCATTTTCGATGGCAAGCAGGACTTCCTTCTCCGCTTTTTCGTAGTCGATGCCGCTGCCCTTCCGGGTAAACCGCATACACCCGTATCCCAGCTGGGAGATGGGGTTTCCGCACCGGTCAAGTCTGTATTTCATGTCAAGCCTCCTTGGGGAATCGCTCCGCCTGCGGTGACGGGGAGACGGATATTTTACCTCCATTATACCCCCAAAACCCGGCACGTCAATGCGGGAAAATGCAGGGGGATGTCCCCAGCTGGAGCAAATGCGTTCTTTGCCGAAATTTAAGGGAAAAAAGATAGACAGGTCAAAGCAAAGGGCTTTCTGGGATTGACTTTCCCCATGGAAATGGCTATGATAGGGTACTGGAAGTTAGTGGCAACTTACTGTGATTAATTTTTTTACAAGAGGGAATATCCATGGATTTGCTTTGGGAAATTGTCTGGATTACAGCGCTGGCCGGTATGGGCGGCACAGGCCTGGGCGGTGTGGTGTCCTGCCTGTTCCGGAAGGACTCCAGCCGGACCGTCAGCCTGCTTCTGAGCTTTGCCGGCGGCGTGATGACGGCGGTGGTGTGCTTTGACCTGCTGGCCCAGGCGGTGGCTCCGGAAGGAATTGCGGACCATGCCTACCTGGTGATGGCAGCGGTGGGCGTGATGCTGGGGTATGCCGTTATCTATCTGCTCAACGCCTGGATTGACCGGGGCACCAACCATGAGGTGGCCCACATTGATGAGAGCCACCCCAAGACTGCGGACTCTCTGGAAGAGCTGATTCATGCGGACCACTACCAGGTCCACGAGCAGGGAGGACAGTCCCACGGCAGCCTGTTCCTGGCGGGACTGGTGATGGCGGCTGCCATTGCCCTGCACAACGTGCCGGAGGGCATGGTCATCGGCGCATCCTTCGCTACCTCTGCCCAGCAGGCGGTGCTCTCCCGGGGCGGCATTGTGATGGCAATCGTCATCGGCCTGCACAATGTGCCGGAGGGCATGGCGGTGGCGGTGCCGCTGATCTCCGGGGGGATGAAGAAGGCAAAGGCTGCGGTGCTCACCGCCCTGACCGGCGCCCCCACCGTGCTGGGTGCCATTCTGGGCCTGTACCTGGGAACCATGGGCCCCGATATGCTGTCCCTGTCTCTCAGCTTTGCCTCCGGCGCCATGCTGTATGTGGTGTTTGGGGAGCTGCTGCCGGAAGCCATTCTGATGTGGAAATCCAAGCTGCCCGCCCTGGCATCCGTCATCGGCATCCTGACGGGCCTTGTGATTATCTATGCGTGACGGCCATGCCCGGCCACTTTACAACGAGAAAAGAGAGAGCGGACTGATTCACCAGTTCGCTCTTTTTTTGAATGAAAAGCAAGCGCTCCCATTGCCCCTGCGGAAATTCTCCGCTGGGGCAATATGGACCGCAGAGGTTGAACTTCTGAATAAAGTTGGTATAATACAGCGTCGGAGGTTTCAATATGAGAGCAGTAACAGACCTTGGAAAAGATTCCATCCCTTCCCTTGTCCTGCGGCTGGCAATCCCCTCGATGATTGCCCAGTTTGTCAATGTGCTGTACAGCATCATTGACCGGATTTATATTGGCCACATTTCGGAAATCGGCGACCTGGCCCTGGCGGGGGTGGGCGTGTGCGGGCCGATTGTCACCTTCCTGTCCTCCTTCGGCACTCTGGTGGGCCTGGGCGGTTCGGTGATGATGGGCATCCACCTGGGCGAGCAGAACAAAGAAAAAGCCCGGCAGGTCCTGTCCAATGCCTTTTTGATGCTGTGCAGTTTTTCTTTTGCCCTGACGGTGCTGTTTCTCCTCTCCAAAGAGCAGCTCCTGATGTGGTTCGGTGCCAGCAGCATTACCTTTCCCTATGCCGATACCTATATGACCATTTACACAGCCGGTACCTTTTTCGCCCTGATGGCGGTGGGACTGAATTACTTTATCAACTGCCAGGGGTTCCCTGTGGCAGGCATGGCCACGGTGCTCATCGGGGCCGTCTCCAATATCCTCCTGGACCCGCTGTTTATTTTTGTGCTGAAAATGGACGTGGCAGGCGCCGCCGTTGCCACGGTCATCTCTCAGTTCGCCTCCTGTGCCTTTGCCATCTGGTTTCTGTGCGGGAAAAAAGTTCACATCAAAATCAGATTCGGGCAGTACTGCCCCAACGTCATGGTTCGCATTCTCTGCCTTGGGGTTTCCCCCTTCCTGATTCTTGCGACAGACAGCCTGATACTGATTCTCATGAATTCCGTGCTTCAGAAGCACGGAGGACCGGAGCAGGGGGATATGCTGATCACCTGCGCCACCATCGCCCAGAGCTATCTTCTGATGATTACCGCCCCCATGCTGGGAATCAGCGGCGGAACCCAGGCGATTCTGAGCTACAACTACGGCGCCCAGCGAACGGACCGGATCAAAGCGGCGGAAAAATCCATTCTGAAACTGATGTGCGTGTTCACAACGGTGATGTTCCTGCTCTCCCGGCTGATACCGGAGGTTTTCGTCCGGATGTTTACTTCGGATGGGGAATATCTTCAGTTCTCCGTCTGGTCCATTCACACCGTTACCCTGATGATTATTCCGTTGGGCTTCCAATATGTGTTTGTGGACGGCCTGACCGCCATGGCCAGGACAAAGACCGCGCTGTCCCTGTCCGTTTTCCGCAAATCCCTGTACGCGGGAAGCACCGTGCTTCTGCCGATGCTGTTTGCTCCCCGGTCCGCCTTTTATGCCGAACCCCTGGCGGATCTTGTGGGGGCCGTCCTGTCCACCACGGTTTTCCTGCTGGTGATCAACAGGCACCTTCAAAGCAGAGAGCAGACGGATATCCACTGAAAGCACCGCAATGCGCCGCCTGACAAATCCCTGGAAGCTGTAAGAAAGGCAGAGGGAAAAATGCAGCAGCACCAGCCGCCTGAGCAGTTCAGGCAGCTGGTGCTGTTTATCTCCCAAAAAACTCCGGGCTTCACGACCTGCGGTCCCATTCTGGCCGATGCTATGGGTGAATCGAAACCAGAGGAGACAGGCGTCCCGCCGGCAGAGGGCTCTGCTATTTGAAGTATTGGGGGTACTGCCGCATCAGCTCGTCCTTTTCTACCGCATAGTTGCGCAGATGCTTCCGCATGAGGGCAACGCCCAGGGCACTGTCACGGTTCAAAATGGCACGCAGGATGTCCCTGTGCGCGCTCACGGTTTTTACTTCCTTGACGGTCTGGTAGGAAAGAAGACGCACCCGGTCGAAATGGATGGTAATCGTGCCCATCAGGCTGTGTACATGGGGCATTTTGACAGCGGCAAAGAGCATTTTATGAAATTCATTGTCCAGCTCCATCAACTTCTCCGGAGAACGATTTTCCAGATAAAACTCCTGCAGCTTTAAGTTTTCCTCCAGAGGAGCCAGGGAATCCATTGACTCCAGCTGGCAGCAGCGTTCCACCACGGCACACTCCAGAATTTCCCGCATGGAGTACGCCTCTTCCATAATATCATAGTCAATGGGAGCAATGATGCTTGCACGCTGCGGATACATCTGAACAATATCTACTTTTGCCAGCTCCAGGAGTGCCTCACGGACTGGTGTTCGGGACAACCCCAAAGCGGCCGCAAGCTCGCGGTCATTGACCCGGCTTTTCGGTTCCAGTTCCAGGCTGATGATATTTTCCTTGATGATCCGCAGTGCGTAATCGCGTCCGCTTTCGTGCGCAAGACGTTCCTTAACATGCATAGTTGCTGCTCCTTCCGACTCTTTTATGGAGATCCACTCTCCACATCTTTGGTACGGTATCCCGTGCACCGGTATGTCTGCCAAAAACAAAAAATTACCCGATGATATTTAGTATACAATATTCTCGCAAAAAATCCATACCCCAAATCCCATGGAAAAAAGAATTTTGGGATTCCAGGGAAGCGGATGCCTCTGGTTACCCCTCTAACTTAGAAAATCGCAGGCAGGTACGTCGGAAGGTCTCCACGTGCCTGCCTGCGGCCTTGCTAATTTGCATATTATGCAGTTAAGTGCTTCTTGATTTTTCCGCCTTGCAAAACCAGCCGGATTCTCTGGGGATTGCGCAGAATGCGGATATCATCCAGCGGATTGCCATCCACAACAATCAGATCCGCCAATTTGCCGGATGCCAGCGTTCCGATGTCATCGCGCATCAGTACCTCAGCGCCTGTCTTGGTGGCGGCCTGAATGGCTGCCATGGGGGACATTCCGAGTTCAACCAGAAGTTCCAGCTCCATACTGTTGTCCGGACCCGGGAAAAAGTCCGTTCCAGCGCCAATCTTCAGGTTATAGCGGAAGGCCAGCTCAAAGGTACGCACATGAGCTTCATACGCTATGGCAATTTTTTTCCCGACCAGGGGGTCCAGTTTATCCCGCATATCATACTGCACCTTTGCCAGCGCAAAGGTGGGGATAACATATGCGTCCGCCTTTGCTATCAGTTCTGCAGCCTCTTCATCCAGGAATGTGGCGTGTTCAATTGTGCGAACACCGCACCGGGCGGCAAGCTTAATTCCTCCGTTGCTGACTGCGTGGGAGGATACATAGGTGCCGAAGTGAGCGGCTTCTTCCACGGCGGCGCGGACCTCCGCCTCAGAAAATTCCACCTTGTCCACCGTTTTGCATTTGCTGTTCACGCCGGAGGAGGTCGCTATTTTTACAAAATCCGCGCCCTGACTCAATGTGTAGCGGCACTGCTGCCGAACTTCTCCTTCACCGTCTGCGCACAGACCCCAGGTTGCAAACAGATTTTTCTGTATATTGGCAGGCACATACAGACCGTTCAGCGCATCTCCGTGGCCTCCGGTCTGGAACACACCCTGACCTGCGGAATTGATTCGGGGGCTGTCAAACAAACCTTCCTCCTGGGCGGAACGAATGTAGACGCCTATTCCGCCGCATTCGCGGATTGCGGTATACCCGGAGTCCAGCATGGCCTTCAGCTTTGGCAGTGCCCGGACGGTAGCTTCGTGGGGGCTCATGGTGAAGGTCTTGCCCACGCCCATATGTACATGCAGATCGATCAGGCCCGGCAGAATTGTACCATTGTCTATCTCAATGACTTCTGCGCCAGGGTATTCCTGCAGTTCGTTCTGCCTGCAAACGCATACAATCTTCTCTCCATCGACCACAACGGCCCCTTTTTCTATGGGCTCTGTGCCGCTGCCATCGATGACGCGACCCTTGAAAATGAGCAAAGTGATTCCCTCCCAGTGTGAAAAATTATCCAATGGATTGATTTGCTGCCTGCTCCCGCTTTTGCTTGTTTGCAATGCTCACTTCCCGACGCATCTTCTCCACATTAGAGGCGTTGCGAAGTTCTGTGACAGCCATCAGAATAATCAGGAACAGGCCGGTCACTGTATTTTTTAAGTTGGTGTCCAGATTAATTGCCACCAATCCTGTTTGCAAAATGTTCAAGGATAGAATTCCGGTAAAAATACCGAAAACAATATTCACATGCTTGGATATAAAGCCGGCAACAAAAACGCCGAGCATAGCCTGAAACGCGGTGCCGATGGTATCCAGGCCGTTTTCAATGGATGTGCCGGTGCCGTAACTCAAAGAGAGCAGCGCCGCAATGCCGCCGTAAATTGCGGCAAGCATAATGGCAACGCTTTGGGTGTCAATTGTGGAAATGCCGGCTGACTCCGCCAGAACAGCGTTGCCGCCAACTGCCCTGGCTCGGGCGCCATATACACTGTAGCTCTGCAGAAAATACATGACGCCTCCCATTACCAGGAAAATAATCAGGTTCGCCGGGAAGCGGCCCAGGATTGTATTGGCTGTACTGATAACCAGGATTTTGCTTCCGCCGATAACCCCGCCTATGGAGGCCAGAATCAGGGCGTAGGCAATGCTGATAACCATGGAGGACATACGAATGATCCGCATCAGGAGAACCTTGATTAGTCCAACGATCAGCGATGTGCCCACGCATCCCAGAATCAGGCCCGGCATACCGAAGGACTGAGAGAGCAGGCAGCCCACAATGGTAGAGACGGAAATTTGGGCGCCGATCGACAGGTCAAGGTTACCGGCGGTCATGCTGAATGACAGGCCCCAGGCGATGATGGAGTTGATGAAGGACTGGGTAATCAGCATTGTCAGCATGGATATTTTCCCGAAAGCAGCGGGCCGGACCGCCAGAAAAATCAGATATACAATACCGGGAATCAGCACAAACATCAGCACTGACAGCAATCTGTTTTTAATCTTCTTCACAAGTATGTCCCCCCAGTTGGTGGAAAGAATATGGAGTATAGGACCGCCGGCCGGCATCGGCCGGCGGTTGCCTTCTGCGCAAAATCAGAATGGACGGACATTCCGGGGGCCGGAATGCTTATTCTGTCGGGGCATTGCCATGGCGGGCAATGATGTCCTCCAGGCTATAGCTCTGGGTCAGTTCCACCAGATCTTCGTATGTTGCCTCAGGATTATAAGCCTTGATGTACTGCAGAATTTCCTCTCCGGTGTAAGCGTCATTATCCCAAATGTGGTATGCCCATTCCTTGCACTGCTCATAGGAGGTCAGCTCGACGTAGCTGTTGAGCAGGTAAGGCTTTTCGTCGGTCAGAGGCGTGCCGTTCAGCACGTTCGTCAGGAGAATGGCTCCGTACATGCCGCCCAGGTGATGACCGCCGATGACGTAAGCTTCCTGTCCGTTTTCGAAATACTCGGTCTGGTTAATATTGCAGTCAATGGCAAAGATGGGAATGTCCTCTGTGCGTCCGGCATCAGCAAGACCATTGACAACGCCTGCCAGGCAAGAGTGGGTCCGGCCCTGGATGATAATGCCGTCACATTCGGGATAGGTTGCCAGGAAACGGTTTACAATGTCCATGCCGCCGGAGGCAGAGCCGGTCAGCGTGATGTCCCGCTCTTCGGCAAGAATGGTCATTCCGTACTCTTCGCAGGCACGTTCCAGACCCTTGTTGCGGCGAATTGTAAAGTCAAGTCCGTCGGGGGCGCCGATCAGACACAGGTTTTTGCAGCCTGCTTCTCCAGCCGCTTTTCCCTGCCGATAGCCTGCGTCTTCCTCGTCCTCATAGGTTGCGCCTACATAGTATTTGTATCCGTTCAGGGTTTCTCTGTCTTCCTCAGTGACACCAGCCCAATACATGGTCCAATAAACACCCGCATCTTCGCAGATGTCTGCGACCTGCATATAGCACATCAGGACGTCGTTGCCCAGAATCAGAGCGTCAGCACCGGAGACGATCAGATTCTGTACCGCTGCCAGGGTATCGTCTGTGGAGGAGCCGGCACGGGTGGCATAGATGATTTCATAATTCAGATCATCTGCAAGAGCCTCCAGCTGATCATACACCGGACCATAGGCGGCGTTCCACGCGCCAGGATCCAGACAGCCGAGGGTCCACTTGACCAGTTCTTTGGATTCCGCATTGGTTTCTTGCTTTGTTTCGGATGTGCCTGCTGCAGTACCGTTGGTGGCGGCAGCCACGGTGGAATCGCTGCTCCCCCCGCTGCCGCAGGCGGCAAGCGTCAAAAGCATACAGAGTGCCAGAATCATGCATAGTACCTTTTTCATAGTGTCCTCCAACCTTTATTTTTTATTTCCAATGAGAGCGCCACTCTCAAATGGATTACGTCAAATGGCGTTCGCCTTGTCCCGCAATCTGGTCATACCCACGGCCACGATAATAAAGACAACGCCCTTTACCACATCCTGCATACGGCTGGGCAGTCCCAGCATGACCATTCCGTTTGTCAGGGCCATGCAGCCCAGAGCCCCAAAGAATACGTTGACAATTCTGGCGTCTTTGCCGCCGGTCAGCGGCATACCGCCAAGAATCATACAGATCATGATGTTGAAGTGGAACATGGAACCGGTGCCGCTGCTCACGGTACCTGCCCGGATGGAGGAGAGCAGCGCGATCACACCGGCGGTGATGCCGGCAATTAAAAAGGCGGAAAATTTCACAGCCCGAACATTGACGCCGCACTGAACCGCAGCCACCGAGCCGGCGCTTAATGCCTTGCAGTGACGACCATACTTTGTATAGTTAAAGACATAGGTAATTGCCACTGTCGCTATCAGAATGACAATGGTTTCAAATGTCTGACCATTGAGCCCGATCAGCCCAGGGCATCCCGGCAGATAGGCGTTGTCTCCCATCAAAGTAACCAGGCTGCCGGAAATCAGGTAGTTGACACATAGTGTCAGAATAAAATCACTCAGTCCGGTGGTGGCATACAGGAATCCATTCAGAGTGCCTACTGCGGCACCCACAGCCAGCGTTGCAATGATTGTCAGAACTACACTGTCACCTCCGATCATGTTGCCCAGTATGGCGCTCAACGCAATGTTTGACGCGAGGGAAAAATCATGTACGCCCTGGGCATAACAGAATATGACCCCCAGGCCTCCCACAATGTACAGGAAGGACTGTTTCCAAATGGTCTTTATGTTGAACCAACTGAACATTCTGCCTTTGGTAGCGATTCCGAAAACCAGTACGATTGCCAGAAATCCCAGAAAAGGGAAAAAGTCTACAAACTTGGTCAACCAATAGCCCTTGTAATGCGTTTCTCTCGCAGAGCCTGCGGGCTTTATTCTCATATTCGGCATTTGGCGACCTCCTTAAATCATATACTGAATAATGGTTTGCTCTTTGAGCTCCGGACTGCGATCGACTTTGTGGGTAACCACACCGTCTTTCATAATCAGGATGGTGTCGCTCATGCCAATCAATTCCGGAAGCTCTTCTGAAATCATGATCATGGCGCGCCCTTCCTTTTTTAGGTCTTCCATAAGCCGGTAGATGGCTTCCTTGACGCCGATATCGATGCCGCGGGTTGGGCAGTCCATGATCAGGATGTGGGAATCATTTCCCAGCCACTTGCCCAACACCACCTTCTGCTTGTTTCCGCCGCTCAGCTTGGTGCATAGATCATTGATTCCCCGCATTTTGATTGACAGATTTTTTGCCCACTTTTCTGCCAACCGACGTTCGTTGCGGGTGAAAATAAACCCCTTTTCCCGGATATGGTCCAGACTTGGCAGGGCAATGTTGTCGGCGATGCTAAAACGCAGCAGAAGCGCCTCCGTATCCCGGTTTTTGGACATATAGCCAATGCTGTTCCGGATCGCATCCCGCGGAGAGCGGATTCGATCCCCGGTTTTGCTGACGATAACTTCCCCGGCGTCCTTTCGCTCAATCCCGAACAGCAGCCGGCCCAATTCGTGCATGCCGCTTTCTGCAAGACCGCCGATACCCAGAATTTCTCCTTCATGCAGCTGCAGGTTCACGCCATCCACTTCAATGCTGGACAGGTTGCGCACATCCAGGACAACTTTCTCTCTGTTGTAGCTGGGAGCTTCATCCGAGCGGTAGAAATTGTTGCTGATTTCCCGCCCGACCATCAGCTCCTTCATTGCCTTAAGATCCATCTCTTCACGCTGAAGCGTCCGAATGAAGCGGCCGTCGCGCATCACCGTGACGCTGTCGCAGATCGAGACCAACTCCTCCAAGTCGTGCGTAATGAACATGACGCTTCCGCCTGCATCCCGGACCACCTTCATATTTTGGTACAGAATGTTTCGCCCGTGGGTTGTCAGGGCGTTGGAGGTTTCGTCAATGATCAGCAGACTGGGGTTGGAGTACATGGCCTTTGCAATTTCTACCAGCTTGCGATCTTCCAGATTCAGCTCGCCTGCCATAATTTCGGGGTTGATGTGCTCGCCGCCAATTGTGTCCAGGATTCTCCGGGCTTCGCTGTTCATGCGGTCAAAGTCCAGCATCCCGTGCTTTGTAAATCGCTGTTCCTTATTGATGAAAATATTAGCCGCTACCGAAATACCGGCAATGGTGCCAATCTCCTGAACGATGAGGGAGATGCCCTTCTGCGCGGCTGCTTCCGTATTGGTTGGGGTGTATTCTTCTCCCTTGAAATAAAGCTTGCCGGAGTCAGGCTTGTGCAGACCCACAACAATAGACGAAAAGGTGCTTTTCCCGGAGCCGTTTTCCCCAATCAGGCCCCGAATCTCTCCCGGAGCAATTTCCAATGAAAAATCTGCCACCGCGTGTGTTGGACCGAAGGATTTGTTAATCAATTCCGCCTTTAATAGGACTTCGCTTGTCATTGTATCTCCCCCCACAGATTCCCTCAGATGTTGTGCTGAAAAAATTCTGGAAATTCCACACTATCAGATTGCCGGGAAATGGTATAGATAGATTTCCAGATCTTTTTCGGAAGTTTTTCGGATTGCGTGGGGGATGTTCGCGGGAGCCACCATCGAAACGCCCGGCTCCAATTCAAATTCCTCTGAGCCGATAATCATTTTTCCTTTTCCGCCCACCACAAAAAAGCCTTCGTGATCCTTGTGGACACCATAAGGTTCAATGTACTCTGTGTTGTAAAACAGGTTGTACATTGCCCGGTACCCTCTGCAGGGGGATTCATTTTCCTGGAAATAATCCCAGGAATGACTGCCGGGATATTCCGACATCCTTGTTCCCTTGTATGCGAAAACCTTTTTCATACGCGATTCCTCCTTTGGAACTGCCCGGGATAACACGCAGGTCCTGAACGATAAACTAAGTATACAACTAATATATTAGAATATCAATTTGGGATATTAATTAAAATATACAAACACAATTTGTTGCAAATTACCATATTTGTATGTTATAAATAAAAAAGCGAATATAAAGATTTCCGATGCAACGCAGGCAGGAGGGCAGGAAACCATCCCGAACCTTGCCGATGGCACATAATACAGCAGCACCAGCCGCCTGAGCCTTTCAGGCAGCTGGTGCTGTTTTCCCTTTTTCAGAGTACCGCATTCCGGGACTTTGAAAAAGCCTGTTACGGAGAATGGAGATTTCATAACGCCTGAACCGAGGCAGGCAAAACAGGATTTGCCGAATCGGTGTAGGCAGAAAGACGGCGGCTTTTTGCGCCCTCCCAGGTCATATTCTTGGTTTTCTTTCCTGTTGAGTGAAGGAGATTCGCTTCAGGAATTCTGTACCACAAATCTGATTTTGCCGGCAACCCAAATGCCATAAATTTGTAT
Source organism: uncultured Oscillospiraceae bacterium (assembly GCA_944387685.1). GTDB lineage: Bacteria > Bacillota > Clostridia > Oscillospirales > Oscillospiraceae > Faecousia. Next base: position 1,938 of record CALXFW010000112.1, on the reverse strand, counting down.
AAAAGCTGCTGCAATACGGCTATTGGACGGAATAGGGGACCAATAGTCCGGGTCAAGTTTTCAAGTGAAGAGTACAGAACCAAGCCTGCAGGTCCTTGCCATATCCGCGCGAGCAGTATAAAACGGCAGCCTCCCAAAAGAGAAGCTGCCGTTTCATAATTGCCCGTGCGATTGTGGAATCCTTGGCTTTCAGAACTTTTTCGGTGGAGATAAGCGGGATCGAGCTGCGGCCCCCTTGTATGCCATCGTTCCCGAGGGGGAGACACAGCGGTACAAAGTTAGAAGAAACAGTACATATCAGACAAATTCAGAACTTTTATAATCCATTATTTTCAATCCGGTCCATTGGCTTTCGCTCTGGTTTGGGTCATATTTGGGTCAGCTGGTTGCACCCCTGACAACCAAAGAATCCAAACTTTTCAAATGGAAATCCACAATATTTGCTTGAAAGGATTGAAAATTATGAAGTTTTTGACAACGAGAGAAACTGCTGCAAAATGGGGAGTATCTCGGCAGATGGTTTTGAAGTACGCCACTGGTGGACACATTTCGGGGGCAATTTTGAAGGAAGGACGCTGGATGATCCCGAAAAATACGGAAAAACCCGGGGCACAAGTGCGGGAAGAAGTGGAAATCACCCCCTTTCTAAAAAAGCTCCGCTACCAGCAGGAGCGGAACAACCACTTCGGCATCTATGAGTACCTCCAGCTGAACGCCGCCTACAGTTCCAACCGGATGGCCAGCAACCGGCTGAAGCGGCAGCAGGTGGAGAGCATCTACCGCACCAATCGGATTGATCCGGGATTCGAGCCGGTGAAGGTGGACGACATTCTGGAAGTCCTCAATCATTTGGGGGCCATGGATTTTGTGATTCGCACGGCCCTGGAGCCTCTGACCTCCGACTATGTGAAAAAACTCCACTATCTGCTGACCTACGGGACTTATGCCGACCGGAAGCAGTATTTCGGCAGCGGCACTTTCCGCAACCAGATGCCCCGTCTGTACAAGGACACGGCAGCGGACCCCAGGGAGATTGCCCGGAAGCTGAACAAGCTGGTGATGGACTATGAAAAGGAAACTGCCGATTTGGAGAAGATTTTGGAGTTTCACGTTCGCTTCGAACGGATTCGCCCCTTTGCCGACTACAACGGCAGGGTAGGACGGCTGATTCTTATTAAGGAGTGCCTGCGCTACGGCGTGGACCCCTTTATCCTAGATGACAAGCGCAGGACGGCCTACTACCGGGGAATTGCCCGGTGGGATGAGGATTCCTCCGTCCTGATGGAAACGGTTTTACAGGCCCAGGCACGCTTCCAGAACCAGATGGAAACCTGCCTTCTGATGGAATACTGCCGCCCGGCCAACCCCCGGAAACTGTAAAAAGGGGGAAGAGATCATGGAAAAACGTTCTGAAACCGCAATCCATTACATCCAGGTGGGAGACTACTGCAGATTGTCACCGTAACGGGCCAGCAGGGCCGTAATTTCGGGCCAGTCAGGGCCATAATGCCCGGCCAGGTGAGGACACGATTTCCGGCCAGTTACAGAACCTTCGCCTATAATGAATTTACCTCTTTTTCAGAAGAGGAATTCATTACAGAAGGTTCAGACATGGACTACAAACGAGTGCTCGCCCTGCATTTTACCAACGGGATGAGCAGCAGGGAAATCGCAGAAACCACCGGAGATGGTAAGACCATCATCAATGAGTTTCTGAAGCGGTTCCAACAGTGCGGGGTACTGAAATACCCCTTGCCGGAGGATGTCACCAACGAATTCATCGGAGAGCTGCTTTATCGGAAGGCCGGAAACCTTGCGGACTCTGAGCTCTACAGGAACATCGATCCGGAGGCCATCCACCGGGCTATGACCAAAAAGGGGGAAACTCTGAAGCATCTGTGGAAGAAATATAATGCTTCCGGCGTGGTAGACGGGCGC
>CALXFW010000111.1 GCA_944387685.1 uncultured Oscillospiraceae bacterium | reverse complement strand
CCGCCGCCTCCTCCGCCCGGGCGGTGATGCACCGGGCCGGAATGCCCAGCTCCGGGAGGATGGTCTCCAGCCACTTCATCCGTTTGCCCAGGGAGTCCAGCAGGGTCACCCGGGTATCCGGGCAGGCGATGGCCAGGGGCACCCCGGGAAAGCCGGCGCCGCAGCCCACGTCAATCAGGCTCCTGCCCTTCAGGTCCGCCGCGGCGGCCACCGTCAGGCTGTCCAGCAGATGGAGCCGGGCCACCTGAGCGGGCTCGGTAATGGCGGTGAGGTTCATCACCTCGTTCTGCTTCACCACCGCAGCGGCGAAGTCACACAGCTTCTGCCGGGTTTCCTCCGGCAGGTCCAGCCCCAGCAGGGGCAGCTCCCCGTCCAGAATCTGCCGCATCATGGCTCAGCCCTCTCTGGCGTTGACGATGCCGCTCAGGTCCACCTGGGTCTCGTCATAGGGGTCAAAGGGGGATTCCTCCACGGTGATGGAGGGCAGCACCACGGTCTGGATGTGCCAGTTCACCAGCAGGTCGCAGACCTCGCCATAGGACTGGATGCCGCTTTCCTCCCCGCTGAGCTTCAGGTAGGTATCGTTCAGGGTGTTGGCCAGGTTGGTGGAGGTGGTCACCTGCCGGTTGTCAAAGAAGGCGGTGTAGGCAGCCATGTCGCTGCGCAGCTGCTGGCTGACCTCCTGGTTCACCACTGCCGCCCCCTGGGAGTCCACGCTGCTTAGGGCGGTGTAGCAGTAGCGGAAGGCCATGAAATAGGCGGAATACTGGAATTGGGGGTCGGTATTCACCGAGCAGGCCAGGAAGGCGGCGAAGTTGGCGTCCCGCTCCGAGGCGATGCACATCCGATGGGCCATTTCATGGGCCATGGTGAAGGGCAGGGCGATGTCCGGAATCTGGGGATTCACCGCCGACTCTCCGGTCATGCCGAAGGTCACCCCGGTGATGCCCATGGAGGTATACAGGTCAGCCCAGCCCAGCTCCTTCACCGGCACCGCAGAGCCGGCGAAGATGGAATAGTGATAGGTATAGGTCAGGGTGTGGAAGCCGTCTCCCGCCTGCTCCGCCAGTTCGGCGAAGCTGTCAAAGTCCAGGCTTCCGGCGGCGTCCCGGGGAACCTGAGACGCCAGGGCGTTGGCCTGGTCCCGGTAATAGACGGTGGCCTCGGTAAGCTCCGCCAGGTTGTAGCTGGAGACGTCCAGACGCATATCGTCGGCCAGGGAACCGGCATAGTAATTCAGGCCCCACATCATGGTGTGCAGCATATAGAGCCCGGTAAACACCGCCAGCACCCAACCGGCCCACTGAATGGGATTCCATTTGAGAATCAGCATCAGCACCAGGCTGGTGAGAATCAGCACCCCCAGAGCCACCGCCAGCACCTGCCACACGGGAAAAGCCACGGCAGAGGTCCACTCCGCCAGCATTCCCTGAAGGGTGCGGATCACATAGGGGTAGATCATGTCCACCAGGGTGGAAAACCGCTGGCCGAACTGCATCAGCACCCAGGTGATGGCGGCAAAGATGGCCGCCGTCAGATAGCCGAACCAATATCGCAAAGGAAACGCCTCCTTAGAATTTGTCATAATTATGGATTTTACTAGTATAACACATCCCCGGGGGTTTGTCTGCACCCAATTTCTTAAATTTTCGTGAAGCGGCGGCAGAATTCTTCCTTTTCTGGAAGGGCCTGCCCGCACTCCGGCGGGGCAACCGCCCGGATTCCGGGCAAATGGCGATTTCGCTTGCAATTTCCCCTGTTCCGTGGTAAAATGCAGAAAACACTGTGGATTTTTGTGAGGGGGGATTGGCTTGCGACGGGGATTGGCCCTGCTGGGTATGTGCATTTTGCTGCTGGGCGTGCTCTGCCTGCCCGTATCCGCGGAGACTGCGGCCACCCGGGTGGACTATCTGTGCACCGTAACCGCCGACGGCGATTGTCAGGTGACCATGACCGCCGTGATCCGGCTGGAGGCGGCGTATGCCCAGATGTATTTCCCCATCCCCGAAAACGCCACCAACGTTCAGCTGAACAATTCCGGCGCCTCGGTGACCAAGGGCGACTCCGCTCTGCTGGTGGACATCAGCAAAATCACCCGGGATTATGTGGGCGATGCCTCCATCCGGATTTCCTACACCATCCCCGAGGCGGTGGCGGTGAAGGTGGACCCGGACAAGCAGGAGGACAGCGGCAGCCGGGCCATTATGCTCACCCTTCCCCTGCTGTGCGGATTTGATTACCCGGTGGAGTCCGTCAGCTTCACCATCACCATGCCCAGCGGGCAGATGACCCATGAGCCCACCTTCAGCAGCACCTACCGTCAGGTCAGCATTATGTCCGACCTGAACTACGAAATCCGGGACAGCCAGATCATCGGCACCAGCACAACCACCCTCCACGACCACGAGCGCCTCACCATGACCATGGAGGTGCCCAAGGATATGTTCCCCACGGTGAGCACCTATATTCGGGAAGGCAACCCGGAATTGGTGCCCATGATTGCCTTTGCGGCGGCGGCGCTGCTGTACTGGCTGCTGTTTCTGCGGTGCCTGCCCATTGCGCCGGTGCGGACCTCCACCCCTCCGGAGGGCATTACCGCCGGCGAGCTGGGATGCCGGCTGACGCTCTCCGGAGGGGATCTGACCATGATGGTCTTTTCCTGGGCCCAGATGGGCTATCTGCTGATTCATCTGGACGGCAACGGTCGGGTGATGCTCCACAAGCGGATGGACATGGGTAACGAGCGCAGTCCCTTTGAGAACCGGATTTTCCGGGCCCTGTTCGGCAGCCGCCGGGTGGTGGACGGCACCGGGGACGGCTATGCCTATCTGTGCCAGCAGGTCTGGCGGATGGTGCCCAGCGAGCGGAGTATGCACAAGGGCAGCTCCGGCAACAAGAAGATTTTCCGATTCCTGGCCTGCGGCTCCCAGGTGTTCTGCGGCATCTGCGTGGCCATGAATATGTCGGATGTGCCGGCGCTGCAGGTAATTATGTCCATTATTCTGGGCATCTTCGGCGCCATTTCCGGCTGGCTGATTCAGTCGGTGGGCTACCGCCACCACCTGCGGGGCAAGGTCCCGGTGCTGGTGGGTTTGGTGGTGATCCTGGTGTGGATTCTGCTGGGGCTGCTGTGCGGCCAGGTGTGGATTCCCCTGGGCTGCTGCGTGGGTGAGCTGCTGTACGGCTATCTGGCGGCCTACGGCGGACGGCGCAGCGAGCTGGGCCGCCACGACGCGGGCATGGTGCTGGGCCTGCGGCGGTATCTGAAGCGTCTGCCCCGGGCGGACATCAACCGTCTGCTGAGCAACGACCCGGACTACTTCTTCAATCTGGCCCCCTACGCTCTGGCCATGGGGGTGATCCGGCCCTATTCCCAGGCCTTTGGCCGGCGGAAGCTGGGCCAGTGCCCCTACCTGATTACCCAGGTCCACGGCAACCGCACTGCCGACGAGTGGGCCGTTCTTATGGGAGACGTGGCGGATATGCTGGACTACAAGGAGCGGCGGATGCGCTTTGAAAAATGGTTCGCCGTGGATTTCCAGCTGGCCCTGCCGAAAAAGACCTCCCGCAGACGGCGTGCCCCTCAAAAAACTGCCGATGCGCCCCGGAAAAAGCGGAACAATCAGACATAAAAGTTTGCCCGTGCTTGTGAAAAGCACGGGCAAATTTGTTATGCTCCCTGAATCAGGTCCCGGAACACCGGCAGACTTCGCTGGATCATGTCATAGCTGACGCAGTAGCAGATCCGGAAGTACCCGGGGCAGCCGAAGCCGTCCCCGGGCACCAGCAGCAGGTCCTTTTCCTTGGCCCGGTCCGAGAAGGCCTGGGCATCTCCCCCGGGGGCCTTGATGAACAGGTAGAAGGCTCCGTCGGGCTTGGCCATTTCGTAGCCCATGGCGGTGAGTCCCTCGTACAGGGCCCGGCGGTTGCGGTCGTAGCTTTGAAGGTCCGGACGCAGATGGGCGCACCGGGCGATGACCTTCTGCCACAGGCTGGGGGCGCAGACATGGCCGCAGCCCCGGGCGGCACCGGCAATGGCGGCCAGGAGACGTCCGCTGTCTGCGGCGTCGGCACAGACATACACATAGCCGATCCGCTCCCCGGGCAGGGAGAGGGACTTGGAATAGGAATAGCAAATTACGGTGTCGGGGTAGATGTGGGGCACGAAGGGCACCTCCGCTCCGCCGTACACCAGCTCCCGGTAGGGTTCGTCGGAGATCAGGTAGATGGGATGACCGTACTCCCCTGCCTTCCGGTTCAGCAGGTCCGCCAGGGCCTGGAGGGTCTGCCGGGTGTAGACCACTCCGGAGGGATTGTTGGGGGAATTGAGAATCAGAGCCTGGGTGTGGGGATTGAGCATCTGCGCCACCGCCTCCAGGCTGATCTGGAAGTCCGGCACATCCGGGGGCACCGCCCGGAAGGTCAGCCCCGCCTCCTGGACGAAGGGCTGGTACTCCGGGAAATAGGGGGCAATGGCCAAAACTTCTCCCCCGGGCACCGCCAGGGCCCGGAACACGGACACCAGCTCCGGGGCCGCGCCGCAGCCCAGGAAGAAGTCCTCCGGACGGGTCTGGGCCTGGTAACGCCGGTTCAGGTCATCGGATATGGCCTTCCGGGTGTCGTAATCCCCGGAGGCGGAGGTGTAGCCGTGAACCGCCAGGGAATCGGTGTCCTGAAGCACCTGGAGGATGGTCTGATTCACCTCCGGGGGCGAGGGGATGGAGGGGTTGCCCAGGGAATAGTCGTAGACGTTCTCCGGGCCCACCACGGCGGCCCGCTGCCGTCCGTATTCAAACAGATCCCGGATGCAGGACCGGTTGGAGCCCAGGGCATAAGCGGTTTCGTTGAGCATAATGGCGGCCTCCTTTTCAAAGTTCGTACAGGGGTGCGGCAGGATTGTACCCCTGGGGTTTGTATGTAACCGAGGAAATGGCCTTCCCCTCGATGCCGTACTTGGGATTGTACCCGAACAGGTTGACATAACGGTGCAGATCACACCGCTCCTTCTCCATCTCCTCCATGACGGCCAGGGTAGCCAGCACATCATCCACCGCCCGGTGGGAGTTGACCACCTTTCCCGTCAGGCCGTACTGCTCTATGGCGGAGCACAGCCGGTGGGGATAGCCGTGCCGGTCCCGGTAGACGGTGAGCAGGTCCAGCTTGTCCTTCCCCTTGAGAATGGCAGGGTCCCCGGAGCGCAGCAGCAGATAGAACAAAAAGCTCAGGTCAAAGTGGGCATTGTAGGCCAGCAGCAGGGTGTTCCCCTGAATCATCTCCCCGATGTCCCGGCAGACCCGGGTCTTGGACAGACCCCGCTCCCGCAGGTCCTGGGTGGAGATGCCGGTAAGCTCCTGGATTTTCGGCGGCACGAAGCCTCCCGGGGACAGGGCCACCAGCTCATCATATTCCCGGATGACCTTGGGAGCGCCCTCCGCCTGCTCCACCACCACTGCGGCGAACTCAATGATCTCGTCCCGGCTGTAGAGCAGGCCGGTGGTCTCGGTGTCGAACAACACCAGTCGGGTATAATTCTGAAATAAGGTGTCAAACATCTGTCTCTCTCCTGATGGGAAATTACTCCTGGGCCAGCCGGAAGGCCCGCTGGGCCTTGCTCTCGGGTTGGGGGCGGAGGTCAAACTCCCGGGCCAGCGCCTGGGCAAACGCTGCCAGGGCCGCTTCCTGGCCCGATTTCAGCTCCGTCTCCACCTCGGCGAAGGGAACCTGACGGTCTCCTGCCAGGAACACCCCCTGGTCCAGGGCCAGCTCCAGGGTGCAGCCCTCTGTCTCCACAGCGGCGGCCAGCCGGGTGAACCGGGCGGCGCACACCGGCTCCAGGCCGCCCTCTGCCAGGGTCCGGAGCGCCTCCGGGGCCCCAAGTTTACATAACGCATATATGCTCCTGCCGATGTGGGATTCCTCCGTCTCCCATTCTCCCCGGCTGCCGTCGGGCAGGGGGGTTTTCAGGGTGCACACCGGGCGTCCGTTTTCCATCCGGAGGCGGAGCATCCACTTCCGGCGGCGCAGGTCCCGGCTGGGTGTGTCATAATAGGTGGTTTCCATGGCGATGGCGGTAAAGCCACCGAACTTCTTTTGAATTTCCCCGATTTTCCGGGAATCTGCCGAGAATTTCAGTTCATATTCTCTGGCCATAGCGGCCTCCTTCCTTCCGGGGGGACCGGAGGGGACTGGTATGTGACCCATTATACACCCCCCGGCCCCCCGGCGCAAGAGACAGGCCGGGGAAATTTCTTCCCCGGCGGGGACCGGCACCCATTCCGACGGAATATTTTTTCCCGCCGTGGTAGGATTTCCCTATCTCAACGGAAAGGCAGTGGTGTACGAATGATGATGGAAACGTACTTGCGCCGGGGGCGGAAAAATTTGCAGCGGCTGCTGCTGGACCCCAGGGTGCGGACCCCGGGGTGGATTCTGGCCTACTGCGCCGGGGGTTTCCTGCTCAGCGCAGCCAGCCTGGGGAATGCGGCCCAGCCCCTGGCCCTGGGGGCGGTGTGCGCCCTCACCGGCTGGCGGGCGGTGCTGCTGGCTCTGGGGGCCATGGCGGGGTATCCCACCTTCTGGGGCAGCGGGGGCAGTCAGGGCATTGTCTGGGTGGCGGCGGGATTGCTGCTGGTGCTGCTGGTGGGGAAGCGGGAGGAGAGCCGGGAGCAGCCGCTGATGATTCCCGCCATTGCCGCCTTTCTCACCGGGGTTTCGGGGCTGTGCTTTCAGCTATTTCTGGAAGACCGGACCCCCTTGATGCCGTTTCTGCTCCGGGTGGGGATGACCTTCTTTTCCGGGGTGCTGTTCACCCAGGCGGCCCGATGCCGGGATGCTCTCACCGACTGGCTGGTGATGGGCCTGGGGGTGCTGGCTCTGGCCCAGGTGATGCCGGTGCGCTACTTCGGTCTGGGGTACTTCGCCGGGGGGCTGCTGGCGGTGGCGGGGGCCTTTCCCGCAGCGGCCCTGGCGGGGCTGGGACTGGACCTGGCCCAGGTGACCCCGGTGCCCATGACGGCGGTGCTGTGCCTGGCCTACTTCGTCCGGATGATTCCCTTCGACAAGCGATGGCAGCGCTACGCCGCCCCGGGGGCGGCCTACCTGCTGGTAATGGCGGCCAGCGGACAGTGGGACTGGCTGCCCCTGCCCGGGCTGGCCCTGGGAGGCATGGCCGGGTCCTTCCTGCCCCCCCGGCCGGAGATTGTCCACCGCCGGGGAGAGACGGGCGTGGCCCAGGTCCGGCTGGAGCTGGGGGCGGAGGTAATGGGCACGGTGCAGCAGATTCTGCTGGAGATGGAGCCGGCGGTCATCGACCGGGAGGCCATTGTGTCCAAGGCCGTCCAGCGGGCCTGCGGCAGCTGTTCGGCGCGCAGCAGCTGCACGGCCCGTGAGGAGATCACCGCCGATCTGCTGGACAACCCTCTGGACCTGAACTGCCGGAAAGCCGGGCGGCTGATTCCCGAGCTCCGCCGGGCCCAGGACCAGCTGCGCTGGATGACGGCCCAGCAGGCCCGGCAGGGGGAGTACCGCTGGGCTCTGGTGCAGCAGTACCGGTTCCTGGGGGACTATCTCCGGGGGCTGGCGGACAAGCTCCCCCGGCGGGGGGAGTCGGCCCAGCCGGATTTCCGGGTGGAGGTTTCCGCCCGCTCCCGGGGGAAGGAGCGGGCCAACGGGGACCGGTGCCTGGCCTTTGCCGGGCCGGAGTGCCGGTATTACGTTCTGCTCTGCGACGGCATGGGCACGGGGCTGGGGGCCGCCCAGGAGAGCCAGTGGGCCGGGGACCTGCTGCGCCGGCTGCTTATCGCCGGGTTCCCGGCGGACCACAGTCTGTCCACCCTGAACAGCCTTCTGGCCCTGCGGGGAAGCGCCGGAGCGGTGACGGTGGACCTGGCGGAGGTGCGGCTGGACACCGGGCTGGCGGTGCTCTACAAGTGGGGGGCGGCCCCCAGCTGGGTGCTCCGCCGGTCAGGGGCAGAAAAAATCGGGACAGCTACGCCCCCGCCGGGGATCTCGGTCAGCAAGACCCGGGAGGCGGTGGAGAAGCTGTCCCTGTGTCGGGGGGAGGTGCTGATTTTACTCAGCGACGGCGTGGACGGAGAGGAAGCCCTGCGCCGGTTCTCTTTGACTCCGGATGCGCCGCCTGGGGAGTTGGCGGCGGAAATTCTGGAGACAGGCTGTGGGAACACCCAGGACGACGCCACGGCGGCAGTGCTCCGGCTGCGCCCCACAGGCTTGGCACCATCATAGCACCGGGAGGGGGAAAAATTTGTCGAAACACAAGATGTTGGAGAAAAATTGGGGGAATTATCACAACATCTAGGTAGGTGTGGGTTTGCGGGTACCATTTTTGGTGATTGCCGGGGCCTCCTCTGGGGAGCGGAGGCCGACGGCGGCGCTAAAACAGGTTCCACCACACCAGGCCATGGGCCTGGCCCATGGCCTCCACCTGCCGGGCCAGCTCCATGCACCCGGCGGCAAAGGCGTCCGAATCCTTCACCTGCCGGTACACCCGCAGGGAGGCCATGCCCGTCTCAATTTCCTCTATGGGCCCATGGTCGGCCAGGCATCCCCGGAAACGGGCCCACCGGTCCCAGTCGTCCAGGGCCAGCCGGGACTGGGCGTCGGCGTGGGTCCAGTCCCCCTCCAGGGCGTAGCGGCCTGCCTGCTCCAGCTCCAGGGCGATGGGCCGGTGCATCCGCTCCATCACCGAGGCGCAGAGCAGGCTCGCCCCCAGCAGGGCCAGCAGCAGCCCCAGACCAATCCAGCTTCGCTTCATACCGGCTCCTTTCCCAGCCAGAGCACCTGGCCGGATTCGTCCACGGTGAGCAGCAGGGTGTCCGCAACCCCGGCGCTGTGCTGGCCCAGCACGGACTGAACCCAGGCCTCGGTTTTCCCGGATTTTGCCAGATTCTCCCGGAACAGACGCCCGTCCTGAATGATGGAGATGGGCAGATACTGCTTCTGGGCCGGAATGCCTGCGTCCCGGGCGGCGGCAGGGACGTATTTGGGGTAGGGAAATACAGATAGATTTCCGTCGGTCTCCAGAATGGCGTACTGCACCGTCTGGATGTCCAGCACGTCCTTTTCCCGCAGATGTCCCATGAGTTCGTCCAGGGTGATGCGGGTTCTGCGCAGGTTGTCCGCCAGAATTCTGCCCTTGTCGATGAGAATCACAGGCTTGCCGCACAGCAGGCGGCGCAGGAATACGCTGCGCAGAATCAGCCCCGAGAGCACCAGCTCCATCCCCAGCACCGTGAGAATGGGCACCAGTCCGGAATACAGCGGGATGGCCCCGTCCTGCATGGGAATGGCCGCCAGGTTGGCCACCAGCATGGTCACCACGAACTCCGACGCCTCCATCTGGCCAATCTGCCGCTTGCCCATGAGCCGGATGGAGAGAATCAGCACCAGGTACAGCAGCAATGTCCGCAAATAGGAAAGTATCAAACAATCACCTCTTTGGGATAGATTTCCCGGGAGGTGATTTTTTATGAGGGAGAAAATAGGCATCCCTCTTTATTTCGGCGGGGAAAAGTGGTATAATGAACCCAATCTTTACCAACTGGGAGGACCTCCATGCGCATTGTTGTGAAAATCGGCACCTCCACCCTGGCCCATCCCAGCGGACATCTGAACATCCGCCGGGTGGAGGAGCTGTGCAAAGTGATGAGCGACATCAAAAACGCGGGACACGAGCTGATTCTGGTCTCCTCCGGCGCCATCGGCATGGGGGTGGGCAAGCTGGGTCTGCGGCAGAAGCCCGCAGACATTCCCACCAAGCAGGCCGCCGCCGCCGTGGGCCAGTGCGAGCTGATGTACTTCTACGACAAAATCTTCGGGGAGTACCGCCATACCGTGGCCCAGCTGCTGATTACCGGGGACGACACCCGCAGCGAAAAGCGGCACACCAACTTCACCAATACCCTGAACCGGCTGCTGGAGCTGGGGGCTCTGCCCATTCTCAATGAAAACGACACCGTGGCCACCGAGGAGATTGTCATCGGCGACAATGACACCCTGGCCGCCATTGTGGCCCAGAGCATCCACGCCGACCTGCTGATTCTCCTGTCGGACATCGACGGCTTGTACACCGCAGACCCCCATACCCATCCCGATGCCCGGCTGGTCACCCGGGTCACCCGGCTGGACCAGGAGCTGTATGCCCTTGCGGGGGTCAGCGCCGGGCACCAGGGCACCGGGGGAATGCGCACCAAGCTCCGGGCGGCGGAAATCTGCATGGACTGCGGCTGCGCCATGGTCATTGCCAACGGAAACAATCCCGCCAACCTCTACCGGATTCTGGACGGGGAATCGGTGGGCACCATCTTTACCCGGGAGGACTGACAATGAAACAAATGCTGGAAAACGCCAAGGCCGCCAAAGCTGCCGTATCCCGGCTGACCACGGCGGAGAAGAACGCCGCCCTGCTCGCCATGGCCGACGCCCTGGAGGCGGAGCAGGACGCCATCCTCGCCGCCAACGCCCAGGACCTGGAGGCCGCCAAGGGCACCGTGCCCCAGGTGATGCTGGACCGGCTGCTGTTAAATGCGCAGCGTATCGCCGGTATGGCCCAGGGCATCCGGGAGGTGGCCGCCCTCCCCGACCCGGTGGGCCGGGTGCTGTCGGAGCATACCCGGGCCGACGGACTGACCATTCAGAAGGTATCCGTCCCCATGGGAGTCATCGCCATTATCTATGAGAGCCGCCCCAACGTCACCAGCGACGCCGCCGCCCTGGCCCTGAAAAGCGGCAGCGTGTGCGTGCTCCGGGGGGGCAAAGAGGCCTTCCGCAGCGCCAACGCCATTGTGGAGGCCCTGCGCAAAGGGCTGAAATCCCAGGGCATTACCGAGAACGCCGTCAATCTGGTTCAGGACACCTCCCGGGCCAGCGCCACCGCCCTGATGACCGCCAACGGCTATGTGGACCTGCTGATTCCCCGGGGCGGAGCCGGGCTGATCAACGCCTGTGTCCGCACTGCCACCGTGCCCTGCAT
>CALXFW010000110.1 GCA_944387685.1 uncultured Oscillospiraceae bacterium | reverse complement strand
AAGGAATTAGCGGTGCTTCTATCGGTGCCGGTCAGTCCATTCCTGTAATTCCCCTGGTATGGTCCTTTGGGGTTTTGCTGATGCTGAGTTACCTGGCTCTTCGTTATATCAAGCTGCGCCGCCTGGTTCGGGAAGCGGCGTGGGAGAAAGAGAATATCTGGACTTGTGATGCTGTTACGACACCCTTTATCCTGGGGATTGTCCGACCCAAAATCTATTTGCCCTCCGGCCTTTCCGGGACAAGCCGGGAATATGTGATTGCCCATGAGAAGTGCCACCTCCGCTGCAAGGATCACTGGTGGAAGCCCATCTCGTATCTCTTTTTGTCCGTTTTCTGGTTTGACCCGCTGATGTGGATTGCCTATTTTATGGTTTGCAAAGACATTGAATTTTCCTGCGATGAGCGTGTGATTTATCACTACAGCCTGCAGGAGAAAAAGGCCTATTCCCAGGCCCTTCTTGCGTGCAGCGCAAATCGGAAATTGGTGCTTGCCTGTCCCATTGCCTTTGGCGAGACAGCAGTACGGGAGAGAATCCGCAATGTTCTGAACCATAAAAAGCCGGGTTTCTGGATGCTGCTGGCTTCAGTATTCGTTCTCGTCCTTTGCGCAATTGGATTTTTAACAATTCCTGTGGGAGCAGATACCAACGATTCTCGTTCCTCTGCGGAGATAGAAGTAATCTCCACGCTCCCCCCAGCGGACAGTCTGGATTTTGCCTCGGAGCAGGAGGATTCAATGGAATGGGAAGCCTTCCCGGACGGCATTCGGATGGACACTTACAAAGGAGAAACCTTTACGGCACAGATCATGATCGTCCGAGATCCTTCAAAGGTATATCTGGCCGCATCCTCAGATCCGCTGTCCATGGACACGCCGGGAATTCGGATGGATCAAGCAATGGAACAGGAAAATGCCATTGCCGCGGTGAATGCGGGACCTTATTACGACGATGGAACTGACAGCCATGCTGTGGGCAGTGTTCCACTGGGTCTGGCGTTGTCTGAGAATGACATTGTCTGGAATGATGAACAGGCTTCTTCGTATGGCTTTGTGGGGTTCAACAAAGACAATATCCTGATTGTCGAGTCCTCGATGACAGAAGCAGCGGCAATGGAGCTTGAAATCCGGGATGGCTGCTCCAGCGGGCCTGTTCTCATGATCAATGGGAAAGTCAACTGGGAGATCTACGAAAGCAACTCTGGCTATTTGCCCAGAACGGTTATCGGCCAGCGGGCCGATGGGGCAGTGATATTTATCTGTTCAGATGGACGCAAACCGGATTCCTTAGGGGCAGCTTATGCGGACATGATTGATATTCTGAAAGAATATGAAGCGGTAAATGCCTGCGCTTTGAACGGTGGATCTTCCTCGAATATGCTTTATCGCGATGTGGATGGACGGTATGGTGAGCGCGGAAGTGTCCAAATGTTTAACCAGCATCCTGCCAGCGCAACACCTCTTAGAAAGATGCCAGTGTTCTGGATGGTAAAGCCTTAAGAAATATTATTTCCGCATGATGCAACCGCCGCTGGTTTTTTGCGAGTAAACAGGTGAAAGGCCTTTCCAGAAAAACAAAGGAGGTGTTTGCATGGAGGATAAACAGATTGTGGAGCTATACTGGGCTCGCTCCGAACAGGCGATTGCGGAAACTGACGCAAAATATGGCGGTTATTGCTATAGCATCGCGTATAATGTCCTGGCAAACCGAGAAGATGCCGAGGAAAGCGTGAGTGATACATACATGGCGGCGTGGAATGCCCTGCCGCCCCAACGCCCTGCCGTCCTTGCAACCTTCCTGGGCAAAATTACCCGCAATCTTTCAATCAGCCGATGGAGAGCCCGCAGCGCCAATAAGCGCGGCGGCGGAGAACTGGTGATTGCTTTGGATGAATTGGGCGAATGTGTGGCCAGCACCCAGGAAACCGAAGCGGAATTGATCGCGAAAGAAGCTGTCGCCGTGTTCAATAGTTTTCTCCGGGAACTGCCGAAGGAAGAACGGATCATTTTCCTTCGCAGGTATTGGTGCCTGGATTCTGTTTCCATGATTGCCGACAGTTTCGGATTCTCTCAAAGCAAAGTAAAATCCATGCTCCATCGAACCCGAAAGAAATTGCGGGAGCGTTTTGAGAAGGAGGGCTTTGTGTGAATCTTTACGATCTGCTGAACGTAATCGGAGAGGCAAAAGAAGACTTTGTGTTGGAAGCCATTGAGACACGGAATCGAACATCCACGAAGAGGATTTCCATGCGCCGACCGTTCCTGATTGCGGCAGTTGTTGCCATCATGCTCTTGCTGGTGGGCTGCGCCGTTGCGTATGTCCTTCGGCTGCAGGATATGTCCGTGGGCAAAGAAACCTATACCCAAAACTTTGACGATTCCGGGAAGGCCATCGAGCCGATTGAAAAGGAACGGGATGTGCTGACGCTGTTCGGCCATAGCGGCGATCCCATCCAACAGGCTACAAAAGAATGGTTCGACTTCCTGGAAACCTATGACCCGGATGGTGCCCTCAGGGACAACAACCCGGATCACCCGGAGATACCCAATCAGTATGAATACACCTACTCCTGTTATACCCAGGAAATGGCGGACAAGGTAGACGAGATTGCTGAAAAATATGGTCTGAAGCTCCTGGAAGAAGGGATTCCCTTCCAGGCCTGGCAAAGTGACATTTTCCTGGAGGAATCGGGAATCGGCTCCCTGGTGCTGCCGGACAGCGGCGCAGAAATCACCAGGCTTTCCGGAATGTTCTATCTGCCGCACAATTTTAATTTGGAAACAGAACTGAAGCTGAAGGGAATGGACACAAAAGTATGGCTCACCGTTATCTATGCCCGAAAAGATTATTTCCCAAGAGACTACCCAGGCGGCACGGATCTGAGCCTTTATGACCAATGGGACTACACAGCCTCTGACGGAACGGCGCTTTTGCTGGCGCTCAGCAGCAAGGGACATGGCTATATCATCGCAGAGCTGTCAGACGCCATGATGATTCTTTCCATCGACGGCAATTTCTCCGGCAGTGCCTACCCCACAGCAGAGGAAATCATAACGAAAGCGCAGCTGGAAGCGGTAGCGGATGTGTTTGACTATTCCATTCAGCCTCAGATTCTAGATCGGGAACCTGTCATGGAACGGCTGGCAGAATCCGATGCCGCCCACGATGCGGAAACGGCCTATGAACCGGAAACCTACACGAGCTTCAGCGAGGTGTTGAAAAGTCTTTACGTTAAGCCGGACAACACAGCACAATATGCCTTCTTCGATTTGACCGGCGACGGGATTGAGGAATTGCTGCTGGACTTCTCCGGGGATGGCGCCATTGACGAATGGTACACAGCGCAAAATGGGGAAATACAGCAATTCTGGGAAAACGGAATCTTCTTGTGTGAAGGGTGGGTAATCGAACAGCGTTCCCCATATCCGGAACGGGATGAGCATTTCTACCGAAAAGCGGACAGCGACACAGCCTGGATGGATCTGGACAGTGAATCCCAGGGAGATAGGATTGCAACGTTGCTTCTGCATGAAGGGAAGTGGACATACTCCGATCCTGATGGTACGGATGCCCAGGAAATTTCCCAGGAAGAAGCGCAGGCGATTATGGCTCAGTACCCCAGAATATCCCTGGACTGGAAGCCGTTGAAGAACTATCCGCTGTCTGAAAGTCAGACAATGCAGGATTATTGGAACGAAAAGGACGTGCGTGTTTCCGATGCAGAACTGCTGGACATCTACAAAACATACTTGCAGGATCTGGAAAGCATGAACTACAGCCACTACCGGATTCTGGACATCAACGGGGACGGAGTAGAGGATTTGCTCCTGAAGAGGGAAAATGATTCTCTCCTGGGCAACACAGATTACTACTGCCTGGCACTGACCTATCGTTATGGCATCGTCACAGGCTTCGCTTCTGACTTTTATCTCTGCGAGGACGGTGTATTGGAGCATGTGGACACACGCCACGCTGGGGATTTGGGCGTAGAAAAGGATGGGCATGAATTCCTGCGATGCGATGGGTTGGAGACAGAAGTTCTGGACTTCGTCGTTTATAACAAATCCAACGCATCCTGGTATGGGGATTGGTGGGATGAGATTCCCATCACCGAGGAAGAAGCCAACGCAATCCTGGCAAAGTATCCCCGCATTGACCAGGGAATGCGTCCGATCAGCGAACTGTACAACTGAACAACTGCGGGTGAGAAAGGGCCTGAGATCTGCGCATAACAGGTCTCAGGTTCTTTTTGCACCTGTTGGGGTGAATTAGCCAGGGAGGCAGCGAAATATGAAACAGAAAATTTCAAATCAAACAGACATGCAATATGCAGACTTTCCGAAAGAGAAGGTAAACACCAAGCAGAAAAGCGGATTCTTAGGAAGAGTCCTCCGGCGTTTCTTCCTGGTGCTGTTTACCCTGGTGATTTTGCTGGCGGTGGACTTGCTGCTGGTGATGAATATGATTTTCAACGGGACGTCGTCCACTGCCCGGGATCAGCTGACCATGACTCTGATCGAAGCCAGCGCTACCAAATGGGTTCCGGCTCTGTTCATCGGAGAAGAACAGGTAGCCCGGATTCATTCCAGTCTGAATCTGAAACTTCCTGCCGAAGTATCAGACACCACTGCTGTGATCATCAACCGGCGACAATCCATCAACGCTAGCGACGAATGGGAAAACTACCCTGACGGCATCCGGATTGAGGAGGTGCACGGGGATACCTATAACGCCCATGTGATGATCGTCCGGGATCCGTCCCAGGTCTATCTGGGGATCTCCACCAAGGAAGGGTTCTCCACCAGCATTCCGGGGAAACGACTGACTGCCGCCATTGAGGACGAAGGAGCCATTGCCGCGGTCAACGGCGGCGCGTTTAACGACGATGGATCAACCGGTTCCTATGTCGGCACCCTGCCTGCGGGATTGGTATACTCGGAAGGGAACTGTGTCTGGACCACCGGTGCGCCGCCCAACGGCATTACGGGCTTCGCCGGATTCACCGAGGATGATGTGCTGGTGGTGCATCAGGACAATCTGACCGAGAGCCAGGCGGAGGAACTGAACATCCGGGATGGCTGCTGCTTCGGTCCGGTCCTGGTCATGAACGGAGAGATCAATATGGAGGCCTACAATAAAATCACCGGACTGAATCCCCGGACTGCCATTGGCCAGCGGGCGGACGGCGCTGTGATCTTTGTCTGCATCGACGGACGGCAGGTAGGCTCCACGGGCGGTGAATATGCCGATGCGATCGACATTCTGGTGGAGTATGACGCCATCAATGCCTGCAATATGGACGGCGGTTCTTCCACGGTGATGATGTACCGGGACACGGATGGCCGCAATGGGGAAGCGGGGCAGGTGCAGATGATCAACAGCTATTCGCTGCTCCAGGCCGAGCCAAGAAGGATGCCGGACTTCTGGATGGTGCGTCCGGCGGGTGAGGAGTAAGAGATGTATCAGGGAAAATTTGACCGAAAACAAAAACCGGAGGGTCGGCCTGTGCCAAAGAAGGCTGCCACCGGCCCCCGCTTGGGAACTTTGGTGTTCTACACCCTGTTTTTCTTTTGTATCCTGGTGTTCTATATCGCCACCTACTTTGGCCTACGGTGGTTCCAGGGGTGGCTGACCCAGTATGAATTGGCCCAGCCCACTTCGAAGAGCCAGAGCGTGTTCGCATCCCTGTTTGCAAGCGGCGACTGGGGAAGTCTTTATGATGCAGCAGGATTTCAGGACACCCTCTATGAAAGCAAGGACACTTTCGTCTCCTATA
>CALXFW010000109.1 GCA_944387685.1 uncultured Oscillospiraceae bacterium | reverse complement strand
AGGTCATGTGGAAGGAATTCCGCACCGCCATTCTGTGCGGCATTGCCCTGTCCGCGGTGTGCTTTGTGAAGATTCTGCTGGTGGACCGGATGCTCATGGGCAACGCCAGTGTCAGCCTGCTGGTGGGAGGCGTGGTGAGCCTGACCCTGTGCGTCACGGTGGTGATTGCCAAATTTGTGGGCTGCACCCTGCCTTTGCTTGCCAAGCGCCTGGGCTTTGACCCGGCGGTGATGGCCCGCCCCTTCATCACCACCATTGTGGATGCCCTGAGCCTGCTGGTGTATTTCCTGTTCGCCAAAACCCTGCTGGGAGTTTGAATACGATGCAGAAGCCGCCCCGGATTTCCGGGGCGGCTTTCAACCTGTCGAAAAACCCCTCCGGGGCTTTCCGACAAGCCTTTTGCAGTCTGCCGCGCGGATAATTTGTCCACCGTCGGGGGACAAATTCCACACTTGCAGCCTGAGCGGTGTTTTCTGCCAGGTACAGGCCCCGGCAGAAAACTTTTTTGACTTTATTTGCCGCCTGCAGCAGCAAACTCTGTGAGACTTTTTGACACGCTGAGCCGCCCCGGAAACCCGGGGCGGCTTTATCAGCTTGTCAAAATCTCCCCTGTGCCTTTCGCACAGGGGAGATTGCTGTTTATTCGGATTCCAGCTGTTGGGCCATGGCGGCGATCAGCTTCTGCCGGGTGACGATGCCGCACAGGGCCTTCCGGTCATCCACCACCGGCACGAAGTTCTGCCGCAGGGCAGCCTGTATCACCACGGAAAGGTCCGCGTCGATGCCCAGAGCGGGACAGAAATCCCGGCGGAGAATATCCCGGATGTAGAAGCGCTCCTGCTGCTTTAAGTCCGTGGAGCCGGTGCGCAGAATGTGCTGGAGAAAGTCCCCTTCAGAGACGCTCCCTACATACCGCTCCAGCTCGTCCAGCACCGGCAGGGCGGTGTAGCGGCACCGGCCCAGGACCTCCAGGCCCTGGCGGATGGTGTTGTTCTCGTGGAGGGTCACGGTCATGACCTTGGGGATCATCAGCATGGCAATGTTCATAGGCATTTCTCTGTACTGTGGGGGAAACGCTTAGAATTCACACTTCTTGGCGATGTAGGCCTTCAGCTCGCTGATGGGAATGCGGACCTGCTCCATGGTGTCCCGGTCCCGGACGGTGACGCAGTTGTCCGCGGGGCTGTTCTCGTCGCCCACGGTCTGGAAGTCCACGGTGATGCACAGGGGGGTGCCGATTTCGTCTTCCCGGCGGTAGCGCTTGCCGATGGAGCCGGCGTCGTCGAAGTCCACCATGAAGTCCTTGCGCAGCTCCCGGTAAATTTCCTCCGCCTTGGGGGAGAGCTTCTTGCTCAGGGGCAGCACAGCGGCCTTGAAGGGGGCCAGGGCAGGGTGCAGCCGCAGCACGGTGCGGATATCCTGGTTACCCTTCTTGTCCACGCCCACCACTTCCTGGTCGTAGGCTTCGCACAGGAAGGCCAGGGCCACCCGGTCGCAGCCCAGGGAGGGCTCGATGACGTAGGGAATGTAGTGTTCGTTCTTCTCCTGGTCGTAGTACTCCAGGCTCTTGCCGCTGGCCTCCTGGTGACGGCCCAGGTCATAGTTGGTCCGGTCAGCGATGCCCCACAGTTCGCCCCAGCCGTTGCCGAAGGGGAACTGGTACTCGATGTCGGTGGTGGCCCGGGAGTAGAAGGCAAGCTCCGCCGGCTCGTGGTCCCGCAGCCGCAGGGAGTCCTCCTTGATGCCCAGAGAAAGCAGCCAGTTCTTGCAGAAGTCCTTCCAGTAGGCGAACCATTCCAGGTCGGTGCCGGGCTGGCAGAAGAATTCACACTCCATCTGCTCAAATTCCCGGGTGCGGAAGGTGAAGTTGCCCGGGGTGATCTCGTTGCGGAAGGCCTTGCCCACCTGGCAGACACCGAAGGGCAGCTTCTTGCGGGTGGTGCGCTGAATGTTGGCGAAATACAAAAAAATGCCCTGGGCGGTTTCGGGACGGAGGTAGCAGGTGGAGGAGGTGTCCTCGGTGACGCCGATCTGGGTCTTGAACATCAGGTTGAACTTCCGGATCGCGGTGAAGTTGTGCTTGCCGCACTGGGGGCAGACCACGTCCTCGTGGGCGGCGATGAAGGCG
This sequence comes from uncultured Oscillospiraceae bacterium, assembly GCA_944387685.1. GTDB lineage: Bacteria > Bacillota > Clostridia > Oscillospirales > Oscillospiraceae > Faecousia. Next base: position 5,222 of record CALXFW010000109.1, on the reverse strand, counting down.
TCCATCTCCTCGAAGCTCATGGCGTCCACGTTCACGTCCTTGCCGGACTCGGCGGCCTCAATCAGCTTGTCCGCCCGCTCCCGGGAGCCGCAGCCCTTGCAGTCCACCAAGGGATCGGAGAAGGAGCCCACATGACCGGTGGTGACCCAGGTCTGGGGGTTCATGAGAATGGCGGCGTCCAGGCCCACATTGTAGTCCGATTCCTGGACGAACTTCTTCAGCCAGGCCTTCTTCACATTGTTCTTGAACTCCACGCCCAGGGGGCCGTAGTCCCAGGAGTTAGCAAGCCCGCCGTAGATTTCGGAGCCGGCATAGATGAAGCCCCGGTTCTTGCAGAGGGTTACGATCATATCCAGTGTCTTTTCGCTGTTTTTCATGGTATTTCCTCCAAATTGTTTGGCGTTTTCCTGTTGGGATTATACAAGGCTTTCCGGGAGAAATCAAGGGGCTTTTTCCTGGGTTTCCCGGCTCTGGAACCGGAAATCCTCCCCCAGATCGGAGATCATGGTTTCGTACACCAGATCGCTGATCTGGCCGGTGGACAGCCCCGCCAGCTCCTCCTGGGACAGCACCTTCACCACATGGAAGGGAACGGGGGTGGGCCGGAACCGGGCCAGGTTCTTGAAGATGTTCCGGGTATTCTGAATGGTGCACACCACAATGGGCACCTTGGCCTTCTGGGCGATTTTGAACACCCCGGAGCGGAAGGGATGGAGAAGGCCATCCTTGCTGGTGTAGCCCTCGGGGAAGGCGCACACGGACACCTCGTCATTCTGCAGCAGCTGAATGCACTTGATGATGGACTTCAGAGCCTGCCGGTCATTCTCCCGGTCAATGGGCTGGCAGAGAATCTTGTGCTGGAACTTGGCGATGATGGGCAGCTTGTAGTTCTCCTTCTTGGTCAAAAAGGCCAGCTGGCTGTGCCGGAAGCAGTGGAGCACAATCCCCGGGTCGGCGATGAACAGGTGGTTGCACACCACCAGGAAGCGGCCTTCTCCGGGAATCTTCTCCAGGCCCCGGGCGTCCAGCCGGACCCACACCAGGGAGATCAGGGCTTCGATGTACAGGTCCATCACGGTCCGGTAGAACTTGCTGTCATGCTCCTGGGGCTTGTTCAGGTCCACCAGGGCGCAGACAACGGCAAGAAACGCCAGAGCCAGCAGAACCAGCACAATCCAGCTTCCGGCGAAAACCAGCAGCGCCTGCCATGCCGACAGGCCCGCCGGAAGGGTCAGGGCTGCGCACACCACCGCAGCGCAGAGAATCCCCCGGAGCAGGGACCGGCGCAGGCAGAAGCCCAGCAGGGCCAGGACAATCAGCACCAGGGAAACAAGTCGGGCAGAAACCATGGTATGCCTCCAAATTCGTAAGATAGAGGTATTATACTCCCAATTTCCCCGGGAAACAAGGCAAAATACTCACCAAAGAGTTTTTTGCCAAAGGACTGGAAATTGGGACAATAGACTGGTATAATATTCTATTATTCGGGTGTGATTCCCAAGTGGAAGTTTAGGAGAAACGGATATGAAGCAAGAATGGAAATGGTATCCTCCTGCTGCGGCGGTATTGGGTATTGCGGGGCTGGCCCTGCGTCTGGCCTATTACGCTGCGGCCTATGACCCGGCGTCCGCCCTGCTGGGGGACAGCCCCCTGGCGCCGGCGCTCTGGGTGATCACCGCCCTGGCGCTGGGACTGGCTCTGCTGGCAGGCATGAGAGCCCGGCGCTTTGACTACCGGCCCCAGGGTCCCTCTGTGTGGGCGCTGGCCGGCTGCCTGGCCATGGCGGCGGGAATTGGATGGTCGGCTGCCCACCAGGGGCCGGCCATGGTGGGATTTCTGGGAACCGCCTGGCAGGTTCTGGCCCTGTTGGCGCCGGTATGCCTGGCGGCTGTGGGCCTGTTTCGGCTGTGGGGCAGAACGCCTCCCTTCGCGCTGCATCTGCCGGTATGCCTGTTCTGGCTGGCCCACCTGGTCAACCAGTACCAGGGCTGGAGCGGCACCCCCCAGCTTTCGGCCTATGTATATGCCCTTTTGGGGTGCATGGGGCTGATGCTCTGCGCCTATTACATCGCCGCCCGGGCCGCCGGGGATGTGTGCCTGGGGATGCACCTGGGCGTGGGACTGGCCGCCGTGCCCATGTGTCTGATGGCCCTGGCCCGGACGGACTATCCCTGGCTGTACCTGTCCGGGGCCGTGTGGGTCCTGCTGGACCTGCCCCGGCGGGGAGAGCTCCGTCCTTCCCCCAAAAAGGAGACGCCATGAATCTCCCATATTATGTCAACCAATGTCTGGACGCCCTGGAGAACGCCGGGTTTGCCGCCTACGCCGTGGGGGGCTGCGTCCGGGACGCCCTGCTGGGACTGACCCCGGCGGACTATGACCTGTGCACCGCCGCCCTGCCGGAGCAGATGGAGCAGGTATTCGCCGGGGAAAAGCTGGTGCTGGCAGGAAAAAAACACGGCACCGTGGGGGTCTGCACCCCGGAGGGGGTGGTGGAAATCACCACCTTCCGCTCCGACGGGGACTATCACGACAACCGGCACCCGGACTGGGTGTCCTTTGTGGACAACGTGGAGGGAGACCTGGCCCGGCGGGATTTCACCGTCAACGCCATGGCCTACTCCCCCAGGCGGGGCTTCGCCGACCCCTTCGGCGGGCGGCGGGACCTGGAGGGGAAAATCCTCCGGGCGGTGGGTGCGCCGGAGCGCCGGTTTCAGGAGGACGCCCTGCGGATTCTCCGGGGGGTGCGCTTCGGGGTGCGCTACGGCCTGACCGTGGAGCCGGAAACCCGCCGGGCCATGGAGGAGACGGCTTTCCGCCTGGACAGCCTGTCCCGGGAGCGGGTGTTTGAGGAGCTGTGCAAGCTCCTGCCCCTGGTCACCGGGGAGAATCTGCTGGAATTTGCCCCCGTTCTGGGGGCGGCTATCCCGGAGCTGGCGCCTATGATCGGCTTTGACCAGCACAGCCCCCACCATGCCTACGACCTGTATACCCATGTGGCCTATGTCACCGGGGCGGTGCCCCCGGAGCTGACGGTGCGTTGGGCCGCCCTGCTCCACGACATCGGCAAGGTGCCCACCTTCACCCGGGACGAGACGGGCCGGGGACATTTCTACGGCCACGCCCCCGCCGGAGCGGAACTGGCGGAGCAGGTGCTCCTCCGTCTGAAGGCGCCCACCCGGCTGCGCTGCCAGGTGGTGGAGCTGATTGCCCAGCACATGACCCGGCTGGTTCCGGAGAAAAAATTCCTGCGCCGCCAGCTCAGCCGCCTGGGCTGGGAGCAGCTGGAGCGGGAGCTTCAGCTGCAGCAGGCGGATATGGCCAGCAAAGGCGTTACAGAGCCGGGGGAAGCGGAGCTGTTTCCCCAGATTCGCCGGCTGCTGGAGGAAATCCGCCGGGAGGAGGCCTGCCTGAAGGTTACCGACCTGGCGGTAAACGGAGAGGACCTGCTGGCCCTGGGGTACCGGGGCCGGGAAATCGGGACGTGCCTTCAGGGCCTGCTGGACCAGGTGCTGGAGGAGCGGCTGCCCAATGACCGGCAGGCCCTGCTTCAGGCCGCCCAAAAGGAGAAAACCCTATGAAAAAACGATGGCTTGCCCTGCTTCTGCTTGTGACGCTGCTGCTGTGTGCCTGCGGCGGATGGGACGCCGGTTCGGAGCCGACCCTCTCCCGGGAATCCTCCGGGGACGAAAGTCTGATTGTCCACTTCCTGGACGTGGGCCAGGCGGACTGCGCCCTGGTGGAGTCCGGGGGAGCGTACCTGCTCATCGACGGAGGCAACCGGGGGGACAGCGACCTGGTGGTGTCCTTCCTGGAGCAGCAGGGTGTGGAGGAACTGGCGGCGGTGGTCTGCACCCACGCCCATGAGGACCATGTGGGCGGGCTGCCCGCCGTGCTGGCGGTGTATCCCACCGGGGCGGTGTACGCCCCCACCCGGACCTATGCCTCCCAGGTATTTGACGATTTTGTGTACTATGCCGACCAGCAGGGACTGGAAATCACCATCCCCAGCCCCGGGGACAGCTGGGTGCTGGGAGCGGCGGAGGTGACGGTGCTGGGACCGGTGAAGTCCTACGCCGAAACCAATGACACCTCCCTTGTGCTCCGGGTGGAGCTGGGGGACACGGCCTTCCTGTTCACCGGAGACATGGAGACCACGGCGGAGACGGATCTGCTGGACTATTGGGAGGAGGAGCCGGAGCTGCTGAAGGCAGATGTGCTGAAGGTGGGCCACCATGGCTCGGACACCTCCACCGGCTATCGGCTGCTCTATCAGGTGGCGCCGGAATACGCCGTGATTTCCGTGGGGGCAGGCAATTCCTACGGCCACCCCCATGAAGAGCCCCTGTCAAGGCTGGAGCAGGCGGGGGTGATGGTACTGCGCACCGATGCGCTGGGCACCATCCAGGCGGTGAGCGACGGAAAAACCGTCACCTTCACCTGGGACAACCAGTCCGCCCGGCCGGAAACCCCGGAGACGGCGGCAGAGGAATGCTACATCGGCAATGTGAACTCCCACAAGTTCCACAGCCCGGACTGTCCCAACCTTCCGGCGGAGCAGAATCAGGTGCGCTTCTCCTCCTATGAGGAGGCGGTGGCCCAGGGCTACAGCCCCTGCGGCAACTGCCTGGGATAACCCGCCGGGCCTGCGTCCCGGAGATGCAGGGGCCGCCGCAGAATGCGGAGGCGGAAATAATCTCGCTTGTAAAAATAGAAACAGCGGTAGAAATCACCAGTGAATCGTGATTTCTACCGCTGAATTATTGTCTCTTTCCGAAAAATATGTTCTGCCGCAGGGCCTTCCCGTCTCAGACACCGAAGTCCTTGGCGGCTTCCTTCAGCATCTCCCGGATGGGCAGGTTGTAGGGGCAGCGCTCCTCACAAGCGCCGCAGCCCACGCAGTCCGAGGCCTTCTTCTCCAGGGCGTGGTAGCGGCCCTTGGCCCATTCTCCCAGGCCGTAGCGCCGCAGATATCCCTGGAACAGGAACACATTGGAGATGCTGATGCCCACGGTGCAGGGCTGGCAGTAGTTGCACCGGCGGCAGAACTGGGTGCCCAGGGCATCCCGCACCGCCTGGAATCGGGCCTGCTCCTCCGCCGTCACCGGGGAGGTATCGGACACGGCGGCAATGTTCTGCTCCACCTCCTGGGGCGCAGCCATGCCGGGAATCACCACGGACACATCCTGGTTGGCACAGATGTAGCGCAGGGCCAGAGCGGC
>CALXFW010000108.1 GCA_944387685.1 uncultured Oscillospiraceae bacterium | reverse complement strand
GGACCCGATTCCCCATTTTGCCACGGTGAGCTATGCCTTCTGCAAGCGTTTTCCGGAGGAACTGGCCACGGAAATCTTTGAACATATTCTCAACAAGGCCCTGAATAACCGGGTGCTGGATACCAGTGCGGTGTTTATTGACGGCACCCATATCAAGGCCAGTGCAAATAAGAAAAAGTTCCAGAAGGAGCAGGTTGCCAAGGCCGCGAAGGTATATTCCGGCCAGCTGCGCAGAGAAGTAAACGCGGAGCGGGAGAAACTTGGCAAGAAGCCTCTGGAAGAGGAAGACGACCAGGATGAGAATCCGCCCCAGGATGGCGCAGGGCCGGGGGAAACCACAGAAAAGACCGTATCCACCACGGACCCGGACAGCGGAATGTTTGTAAAAGGGGAGCATGAGCGGCAGTTTGCCTACGAAGCCCATACTGCCTGTGATAAACGGGGCTATGTTCTTGGGGTAACGGTGACCGCAGGAAATGTCCACGACAGTGTAGCGTGGGATGCAGTATATGACGCGGTAACCAGCAGATTCCCGGTTCGGTTTGTGGCAATGGACGCAGGATACAAGACTCCCTGGATTGCAAAGAAAATATTGGACGATGGAAAAGTACCGGTACTTCCCTACACAAGACCCAAAGGCAGAAAAGACGGCTACCGTCCCTGGGACTACAAATATGACCCGGCAAAAGATGTGTTTACCTGTCCCCATGGAAAGGAACTTCGCCATACCACAACAGACCGGGACGGAAAGAGGATCTACCGCAGCATACCAAAGAACTGCATCGGCTGTCCGTCGAAGGGATATTGCGGAGCCAATGAAAAGGGACAAAAGATGCTGACGACCCACATCTGGCAGGAATATCTGGAGATAGTGGAGAGCATCCGGAAGACGGCGCTGGGCAAAGAAATTTATGCACAGCGGAAGCAGACGATTGAGCGGGTCTTTGCGGATGCGAAAGAGAAACACGCGATGCGTTATACACACCACAGAGGCTTGGCCGCAGTTACCAGATGGGTCAGGCTGAAATATGCTGCCATGAATCTGAAAAAGCTGGCGATATGGAGTGGGAAGAACTCCATTTTTCTTTCCATATTTGCATTTCGTGTACCATTTTCAAGAAAATCCCCTGCTTTCGCCCAATAAAAGCAGGGGTTCTTTGACAGACTGACAAGCCCCTGTTCGCAGCAGCGAACAGGGGCTTGTGCTATCAATAGTACAGCAGGTCGGAGTAGGTGGGGTAAGGCCAGTAGGATTTGTCGGTAAGGGTTTCCAGAGTGTCGGCCTCCTGCCGCAGGTCCCGCATGGCGGGGATAACCACGTTGTGGTAGTAATTGGCGGCAGTATCAGGCTCCTTGGGTACCGCCGCAAGGGCGAAGCGCAGGGTTTCCACATGGTCGTACAGTGCATCCGACGCGGTGGACAGGCGGGCAATCAGCTCGGTCTCCGCCTTTGCGGCCAGATGCAGGGGCTTTTTTGCGGCGATGGCGTCGCAGAGGCTCTGAGTGTAGTGTACAGCGGCGGGGAGAATCTGATGCAGGGCCATATCCATCATGGTCCTGGCCTCAATGCGGACAATTTTGTTGTAGGATTCCAGATGGATGGTATACCTGGCCCGGAATTCATCCTCGGTGAAGATACCATGCCGGGTGACCAGGTCGATGTTCTTTTCGGAAACGTAGGTAGGCAGGGCTTCCGCGGTGGAGGCCAGATTGTGCAATCCCCGGCGGGCCGCTTCCTGCTTCCATTCCTCGCTGTAGCCGTTTCCGCCGAATATGATCCGCTGATGGTCCGTCAGGGCCTTGCACACCAGCTTCTGCAGGGCAGAGTCAAAATCCGAAGCATTCTCCAATACATCTGCGAATTTCCCCAGTTCCTCGGCCATGATGGTGTTCAGGGCAATGTTGGGCCCGGCGATGGACTGGGAGGAACCCGGCATCCGGAACTCAAACTTATTTCCGGTGAAGGCCAGGGGACTGGTGCGGTTGCGGTCCGTGGTATCCTTGGGAATGGCGGGCAGAACGTCCACACCGATGCGAAGCATACTCTTTTCCGGCTCGGTGTAGTTGGTGCCGTCGATGATGGAGCGGATGATGGCGTCCAGTTCCTCACCCAGGAAAATGGAAACAATTGCCGGAGGCGCCTCACTGGCGCCCAGCCGGTGGTCGTTTCCGGCGAACGCAACGGTGCAACGCAGGAAATCCTGATATTCATCCACACCGGCGATGAACGCCGCCAGGAAGACCAGGAACCGGGCGTTTTGGCTGGGCGTTTTGCCCGGGCTGAATAGATTTTTTCCGGAGTCTGTGGAGAGGGACCAGTTGTTGTGCTTGCCGGAGCCATTGACGCCGGCAAAGGGCTTTTCGTGGAGCAGGCAGACCAGATTGTGCTTGGCGGCGCACTTTTTCATGATCTCCATAATCAGCTGGTTGTCGTCGCAGGCCGTATTGGCATCGGTGTAGATGGGCGCCATTTCATGCTGACAGGGGGCACCCTCGTTGTGCTTGGTCTTGCTGAGAATACCCAGCCGCCAGAGCTGCTCATCCAGATCCTTCATGAAGGAGGAAACCCGGGTGCGGATGGTGCCGAAATAGTGATCGTCCAGTTCCTGACCCTTGGGGGGCTGGGCGCCGAACAGGGTGCGGCCGGTGAGCCGCAGATCCTCCCGCTGGGCGTACAGGTCCTTGGGGAGCAGGAAATACTCCTGCTCGGCGCCCACCGAGGGAATGACCCGCTGGGTCTGGGTGTCTCCAAACAGCCGCAGAATCCGCAGAGCCTCCCGGGAGACCTCGTCAATGGAGCGGAGCAGAGGGGTTTTCTTGTCCAGAGATTGGCCGGTGTAGGAGAAGAAACAGGTGGGGATGTACAGACTGCCGTCTTTGACGAAAGCACAGGAAGTGGGGTCCCAGGCGGTGTAGCCCCGGGCCTCGAAGGTAGCCCGCAGTCCACCGGAGGGGAACGAGCTGGCGTCCGGCTCGCCACGAACCAACTCAGAGCCGGAGAACTCCATAATAACCCGCCCATCCCCGGTGGGCACAATGAAGGAATCGTGCTTCTCTGCTGTGATGCCGGTCATGGGCTGGAACCAGTGGGTGTAATGGGTGGCGCCTTTCTGGATTGCCCAGAGCTTCATGGCATCGGCAATTTCGTTGGCCACATCCAGGGGGAGCTGAGAACCGGTGGTGACGCAGTGCTTCCAGGCAAGGTAGATATCCGCAGGCAGACGCTGCTTCATGATTGCCTCGTTAAATACGTCGCTGCCGAAAATCTCCGGGACATTCAGAACATCGCTCATGGGGCTCATCCTTTCAAAAACCAGAAATGGAATGGACTTTTCAATCCGTTGACAGGGAAAAGCGGGAATCTATTCCCCTCTGAAGGTATTTTTCTTACATTATACAGGTAAATTGTATGCAAATATTGGGGAAAATGCAAGGAGTGATTGTGTCGAAAAAGAATTGCGGCCCGGAATCCGGATTTGTGCATTCCTCCAATTCTTTTATTTTGACGAGGAAAAATGAAATTTTCTCTGTTTGCATATTGCATTTTTCGTTCTGAAAGCATATAATAAGCCAGGAAATTCAAGAAATTATCTGGAAGGATGATGGATGTGACCCCATATTCTTGCATGACACGTTCTCAGCTGGAGCGTGAATACCAAACCGTACAGGCCGCCTACAAGCAGTGCCAGGAGAAAAAGTGGAATCTGAATATGTCCCGCGGCAAACCCTCCAAGGCCCAGCTGGATATGGTCAGCGGACTGCTGACCCAGCTGCAAAAGCCGGAAGACTGCATGGACGGTGGTGTGGATACCCGCAACTACGGGGAACTGGCCGGTCTGCCCAGCGCCCGGGCTTACTGGGCGGATATGCTGGACTGCAAGCCCTCCCAGATTTTTGTGGGCGGGGTCGCCTCTCTGAATCTGATGTTTGATGTGGTGTCCCGGGCCTATACCCATGGCCTGGCCGACAGCCCCCGTCCCTGGTGCCGGGAGGAGAAGGTCAAATTCCTTTGCCCGGCTCCCGGATATGACCGGCACTTCTTTATCGGGGAATCCTTCGGCGCGGAGATGATCCCCATTCCCATGACGCCCACCGGGCCGGATATGGACCTGGTGGAGGAGTATGTGAAAGACCCCCAGGTAAAGCTCATCTGGAACGTGCCCAAGTACTCCAACCCCGACGGCATCATCTATTCCGAGGAAACCGTCCGCCGCTTTGCAAACCTGAAGCCCGCCGCGCCGGACTTTGCCATCATGTGGGACAATGCCTATTGTGTCCACCAGTTCCAGGGTGAGTATGTGCCCTTCCCGGATATTCTCTCTCTGTGTGCGGAGGCCGGACGTCCCAACATGGTCTATGAATTTGCTTCCACCTCCAAGATTACCTTCTCCGGCGGCGGCATCAGCTGCCTGGCCTCCAGTGAGAGCAACATCCGCTATTTTACCAAGCTCTTCGGGATTCAGATGATCTCCAACGATAAGGTCAACCAGCTGCGCCATGTTCGGTATCTGCAGAACAAGGCCCACACGCTGGAGATTATGAAGGGCCATGCCGCCATTATGGCGCCCAAGTTCCAGGTGGTGTCGGAGTATCTGAATCGGGAAATTGCCCCCCTGGGGATTGCCCATTGGAACGACCCCAAGGGCGGCTACTTTGTCAGTCTGTATGCCATGCCCGGAACGGCAAAGCGGGTCTGGGAGCTGTGCCGGGATGCCGGCATCACCATGACCGAGGCGGGTGCCACCTATCCCTATGGCAAGGACCCCCAGGATTCCAATCTGCGCATTGCCCCCAGTCTGCCTCCCGTGGCAGAGCTGGAGCAGGCCATGGAAGTGCTGTGCGTGTGCCTGAAGCTGGCGGCTCTGGAGAAGCTGCTGAACAACTGAAATCATCTTGGAAAAGCCCGGGATGCCGCACTGGTCGGCGTCCCGGGCTTTTTCGGCAGAATTTACAATTTGGCAACTTTGACAGATGAAAGTATGGTAAAATGGAGAAAACTGCACATGGGAGGGTGCTCTATGCGTACAATCTGTAATTTGAACCGAAAATGGGCCTTTGCCAAAGGCATTTCCCAGCCGCCTGAAGAGATGCCTGCGCTGTGGAACTTTGTCAACCTGCCCCATACCTGGAACGGAATTGACGGTCAGGATGGGGGAGGAGACTACTACCGGGGCAGCTGCTGCTATGTAAAATCCCTGAAAAAAGCGGATTTGCCCAAGGCGGAAGCGTACTTCCTGGAGATCAACGGGGCGAACGCCTCTGCGGATGTCTACCTGAACGGAACGCATCTTCGCCACCACGATGGTGGTTTTTCCACCTGGCGGGTGGACCTGACGGATGCGCTGAAGGAAGAAAATCTTCTGGCCATTTTGGTGGACAATAGCCCCAACGAGCAGGTATATCCCCAGATGGCGGACTTCACGTTCTATGGCGGCCTGTATCGGAATGTGAACCTGATTTGTGTTCCCCAGTCCCATTTCGACATGGATTATTTTGGCGGACCCGGCATCCAGGTGACGCCCACTGTGGAGGAGGCGGATGCCAAGGTAGCGGTAGAGGTGTTCCTGACCAACCGGAAGCCGGAGCAGACGGTGCGCTATCACCTGTACAATGCCGAGGGAACGGAAATCGGCTCCTATGAGGGCGGCAGAAATGCCAATTTCCGTATCCGCAGTGCCCACCTGTGGCAGGGTAAGAAGGACCCCTACCTCTATCGGTGCACAGCGGAGCTGGTGAAAAATGGGGAGGTGCTGGACAGCGTGTCCACTCGCTTTGGCTGCCGGGCTTTCCGGATTGACCCGGAGCGGGGCTTCATCCTGAATGGAGAGGAATATCCCCTGCGTGGCGTCAGCCGCCACCAGGACCGGTGGGAAGTGGGCAACGCCCTGAAGCCCGAGCACCACCGGGAGGATATGGACCTGATCTGCGAACTGGGCGCCACCACCATCCGGCTGGCCCACTACCAGCATGACCAGTATTTCTACGATCTGTGCGATGAGCGGGGACTGGTGGTCTGGGCGGAAATCCCCTACATCTCCCGGCATATGCCAGGAGGACGGGAGAACACCCTGAGCCAGATGAAGGAGCTGATTGTGCAGAATTATAACCATCCCAGCATTGTGGTATGGGGCCTGAGCAATGAAATCACCATGGGCGGCACAGAGGACAGCGATCTGCTGGAAAATCACCGCCTGCTGAATGACCTCTGCCACCGGATGGACAAGACCCGTCTGACGACTCTGGCGGCCCTGTCCAACTGCCCTATGGATGCAAAGTATCTGGAAATTCCGGATGTGGTGTCCTACAATCATTATTTCGGCTGGTACGGCGGCGAGACGGAGATGAACGGTCCCTGGTTTGACAAATTCCACCAGAAGCATCCCAATAAGCCCATCGGCTGCTCGGAATATGGCGCGGAGGCGCTGAACTGGCATACCTCCGACCCGCAGCAGGGGGACTACACGGAGGAATACCAGGCGAAATACCACGAGGACCTGATACGCCAGTTCTTCCCCCGGAAATTCATCTGGGCTACCCATGTGTGGAATATGTTTGATTTTGGATGCGATGCCCGGAGCGAGGGCGGAGAAAACGGCCAGAATCACAAGGGTCTGGTAACCATTGACCGCAAGTACAAAAAGGATGCGTTCTACGCATACAAAGCCTGGCTCAGTGACGAACCCTTCGTCCATATCTGCGGCAAGCGGTATGTGGATCGGGTGGAGGATGTGACCAGAATCACGGTCTATTCCAACCAGCCGAAGGTAGAGCTGTTCGCAGATGGCGTATCCCTGGGAGTGCAGGAGCGGGAAGACCACTTCTTCTATTTCGATGTGCCCAATGCCGGCCAGACGGAACTGGAGGCGATAGCAGGAGCGTGCCGGGACACCAGCCGGATTCGCAAGGTGGAGCAGTTTAACGAGGATTACCGGCTGAAGGAAGCGGGTACGGTGCTCAACTGGTTTGATATCACCCAGATGGAAGGGTACCTGTCCCTAAATTCCAAGTTCGGAGACATTATGGCTACGATTCCCGGCAAAATGCTGATTCTCTCCCTGTTGGCAAAAAAGATGCCCAAGGGAGGAAAGGGCGGGGGAATGGACGCCTCCAGCCTGAGCGGCATGATGGATATGCTCTCCAGCTTCACCCTCATTCGCCTTACCGGCATGATGGGAACGGCGAACATCCACTTCACCAAGGAGGAACTGCTGGACCTGAACAGCAAGCTGAATAAGATCAAAGCACCCAAGAAGTGAAAATATCCCGGCTGCGGTTATCCGCAGCCGGGATTTTGCTGTTTATGTGGTTTCCTGTTTGGCGGCGCGCTTACCGGCAGGCTTTTTCTCCGTCACGGGATCAGCTGCCTGCTCCGTTTTTTTCGTGGTACGCTTGCGTACCGGAGCAACCGGGTCGGAGGCCTCTACAGTCTCCTTCGGGGTCCGCTTTTTGGGCGCCCGTTTGGGGGCCTCCTCCGCCGCAACGTCCTCCGGCAGGATTACCCGCTCCTTCAGCACAATGGCGGTACGGGCGGGGATGTACAGCTCCACATAGTGCTTCCCATCGAACATCTTGGTGGGGTAGACCATATGGGCAACCAGATTCTGGCCGCCGTACTTCTCGTCGTCGCTGCACAGGGCTACCGTGTACTCACCGGGCTGATGCACCGGCACCAGAACGTTGGTCAGGGACAGGCTGGGGTGGAAGTTCAGGGCGAACAGCAGGCCATGACGATAGAATACAATGGTCTTTTCCGGCTCCTTGAGCAGCATCAGGTCCGCCATGCGCTGCTCGAACATATGGTTCTCCTTGGTGAGTTTCACCATGTCCTCGTCAAAGTCGTTGAGCCACTGGTATTTCAGGAATCCGTTTTCCTTCAGGCTCCACTGACGGCGGCAGTAGTGGAAGCTCCAGCCGTTGCCCTCCCGGGGGAAGTCAATCCATTCCGGATGTCCGAATTCGTTGCCCATGAAGTTCAGGTAGGCCTCGCCGCCGCCGCCCAGGGTGAACAGACGAATCATCTTGTGCAGGGCAATGGCCCGGTCAATGACGGGATTGTGGGTGGCCTTGTTCATGTCGGTGTACATGGCGGCGTCAGCCAGGCGGAAGATCATGGTCTTGTCGCCCACCAGAGCCTGATCGTGGGATTCCACATAGGCCACGGTGTTCTCACCGGGACGGCGCAGGCACATATCGCCCCACATCTGGCCGATGTTCCAGTCCTCGTCCTTCTTCTCCTTCACGGTCTTGATCCACATATCCGGCAGGCCCATGCCCAGGCGGTAGTCAAAGCCGATGCCGCCGTCGGAAATGGGCAGGCACATACCCGGCATTCCGGACATATCCTCCGCAATGGTGATGGCCTTGGGGTTGACCTGGCGAATCAGCTCGTTTGCCAGCTGGAGATAGGTGATGGCCTCGGTATGGGTGTTATAGGAGAAATACTTGTCGTTGGTGTTGAAGTCCGTACCCAGGCCATGGTCATGGTAGAGCATGGAGGTCACGCCGTCGAAACGGAAGCCGTCGAAGTGGTACTCCGTCATCCAGAACTTCAGGTTGCTCAGCAGGAAGTGGAGAACACCGGTTTTGCCGTAGTCAAAGCACTTGGTGTCCCAGGCGGGATGGTCGCCCTTGGCCCCATCATGGAAGAACTGCCAGGTGGTGCCGTCAAACATATTGATGCCTTCTGTGGTGTTCTTCACGGCGTGGGAGTGAACCACATCCAGCAGCACCCGGATGCCCATTCCGTGGGCCTTGTTGATCAGATGCTTCAGGTCCTGGGGCTTGCCGAACCAGGAAGAGGCGGCGTAGAAATTGGAGACCTGGTAGCCGAAGGAGCCGTAATAGGGATGCTCCATAATGGCCATCAGCTGTACGGTATTATAGCCTGCCTGCTTGATCCGGGGAAGGACATTCTCGGCAAATTCCAGGTAGGTGCCCACTTTTCCTTCCTCTTGGGCCATGCCCACATGGGCCTCATAGATGTACAGCTCGTCCTCGCCGGTGAAATTCTGATCGGTCCACGCAAAGGCGTTCCGCTCGTCCTGAACCTCACAGGTAAAGGTGATGGTCTTGGGGTCCTGCACCACCCGGCGGGCATACAGGGGAATGTGCTCGGTGCGGGTCATATTGGCGTCCACCACGGTTTTGACCTTGCAGCCTTCCCACAGGGCGTCGTCGCCCTCCAGGTACAGCTCCCAGTTGCCGTTGCCCACGTGCTTCAGGGGGTGGCTGGTCTGGTTCCAGTTGTTGAACTCACCCTCCAGGTACAGCTGATAGGCGCTGGGAGCCCACTCTCGATAGTACCAGCCGCCGTCCACGTGGTGGAAGCCGTAGTAGTTGTAGGCGTTGGCAAAGTCTGACAGAGTCTGATCTCCGGTGAGCAGACGGCCCTTGGTGGAGTGATACAGGAACATCCGCAGATCAATGTCCCCGGCAAACGGCTGCAGCTGGGGATTCAATTCCAAAATTCGATACATATCGTCACCTTCCGATAGAATTTGCGCAGGAGATGAGAGGCGAACAGAATGGATAACCTCTTTGGATGTATTTTAGAAGAAATTGTGCATTCTGTCAAGAGCTTTTGCCGAATCCAGGGAAAAACGGATGATAGAAAGAATCAATGCCCGTATGGAGAAAACTTTACAATTCTTTTCTGCGGCTTTACACAAACGGGATTTCCGATTTTACATTGACCGGGTATGATGAGAGCCGTAGGATACATCCCACGAATCCAACAATAAGGAGATAAGAACAATGAAAAGAGTACTTTCTGCCATTACAGCATTGACCCTGATGCTGACCCTGGCTGCCTGCGGCAGCAACGGCGGCACCACTGCCGACGTTTCCACCACTGCAGGCGGCACCACCGCCGCAGCTGCTCCCAGCGAAAACGCTGACCTGACCGGAAGCGTTTCCACCGACGGCTCCACCTCCATGGAATCGGTAATCGGCGCTCTGGGTGAGGCTTTCACCGAGGCCAATGCCAAGGCCACCTTTACCTACAACCCCACCGGCTCCAGCGCAGGCATCCAGGCTGTGCAGGAGGGCCGCTGCGACATCGGCCTGTCCTCCCGGGCGCTGAAGGACGAGGAGAAGGCCTCCGGCCTGACGGAAACGGTCCTTGCCTATGACGGCATTGCCATGATCGTCAATCCCGCCAACACTGTGGAAGACCTGACGGTGGAGCAGATTGCCGCTATCTACACCGGCGAGATCACCAACTGGTCGGAAGTGGGCGGCGAGGATGCGGAGATTGTCCTCATCGGCCGGGAAGCCGGTTCCGGCACCCGCAGCGGCTTTGAGGAAATCACCGGCACCGAGGATGCCTGCAAGTACCGTCAGGAGCTGACCTCTACCGGCGACGTAATCACCGCCGTTGCCCAGAACCCCGGCGCCATCGGCTACGCCTCCCTGGCCTCCGTAAAGGACACCGTGAAGGCTCTGAAGGTTGACGGCGTGACGCCCAGCGAGGAGACCGTGAAGGACGGCAGCTACAAGATTCAGCGCCCCTTCGTCCTGGCAACCAAGGACGGCGTGGAGCTCAGCGAAACCGCCCAGGCCTTCTTCGACTACATCACCTCCGGCGAGGCCAATGAAATCATCGTCGCCGCCGGTGTGGTGCCCGCCAACTGATTGCCGAATCCTGGGAGAAATTCCGGGGCCGCACCTTCCGGCCGGAATCCCAGCCCAATATGCAGAAGGGAGGCGGAAGCCTCCCTTTCTCAACTGTGACACTGTGACAAAGAGTTGATAGGATGAAATCGAAAACCAATTTGTTTGAAACCATTGTCCACGGCATTTTCCTGGTGCTGGGGCTGATTACGGTGGGCTGCGTCCTGCTGATTACCATTTACCTGATTATCAGCGGTATCCCGGCCATCCGGGAAATCGGACTGCTGGACTTCCTCTTCGGGGATACCTGGGCTTCTACGGCCGCCCAGCCCCAGTACGGAATTCTTCCGTTTATCCTCACCAGCATTTACGGTACAGCCGGAGCCATCCTCCTGGGGGTTCCTGTGGGATTCCTCACAGCTATGTACCTTGCCAAAATGGCTCCCAAGCGCGCCAAGTCCGTGATGGAGCAGGCAGTGAGCCTGCTGGCGGGAATCCCCTCTGTGGTCTACGGTCTGGTGGGCATGATGGTGCTGGTCCCCGGCATCCGGAGTCTGTTTCACATCCCGGACGGCGCGGGGCTGCTGGCGGCCATTGTGGTGCTGGCGGTGATGATTCTGCCCTCCATTATCAAAATGTCCATTACCGCTCTGGAGGCCGTACCCAAGGAATATGAGGACGCCTCTCTGGCGCTGGGGGCAACCCCGGAGGAGACCTATTTCCGGGTCAGCGCGCCTGCGGCAAAAAGCGGCATTGCCGCTGCGGTTGTGCTGGGCGTGGGCCGGGCCATTGGGGAAGCCATGGCGGTGATGATGGTGGCAGGCAACGCTGCCAATATGCCGGACTCCCTGTTCCAGAGCGTCCGGTTCCTGACCACAGCCGTAGCCAGTGAAATGTCCTATTCCAGCGGCCTGCAGCGGCAGGCGCTGTTCTCCATCGCGCTGGTGCTGTTCCTGTTCATAATGCTGATCAACGCGGCGCTGAACTTCTTCCTGAAAGGAGAGAAAAAGCCATGATTTCCAACAGAAGACGGCTGTTCCTCTGGACGGTCCGGGGCGGAATGTATCTGGCTGCTGCCCTGACCGGAATTCTGACGCTGTTCCTGGTGGGGTATGTGATGGCCAAGGGCATTCCCAACATTACCTGGCAGCTGATCAGCACCAAGCCCAGCTACTTAAGCGGAAACATCGGCATTCTGCCGGACATTCTGAACACCCTGTATGTAGTAATCGCCTCATTGGCCATTGTGCTGCCTCTGGGCGTGGGGGCTGCGGTTTACCTGACGGAGTACGCCTCCAGTAAGCGGCTGGTGGGCGTTATCGAATATGCCGCTGAAGCGCTGTCCGGCATTCCCTCCATTATCTACGGCTTGGTGGGTATGCTGATGTTCTCCAACAATTTCGGCACCTGCCTGCTCTCCGGCGCCTTGACGCTGGTGATTATGAACCTGCCCACCATAATGCGCAATACCCAGGAGAGCCTGAAAACCGTGCCTCAGGCATACCGGGAGGGGGCCTTCGGCCTGGGGGCAGGGAAGTGGCGTGTGGTGCGCACCGTGGTGCTTCCCGGCTGCATTGACGGTGTCCTCACCGGGTGCATCCTGTCGGTGGGCCGGATTCTGGGAGAGTCCGCAGCCCTGCTGTTCACCGCCGGATTTGCCCATGCCCTGAACGGCTTCTGGGACGGCCTGTCCAGTGCCGGCGCCACATTGACGGTTGCTCTGTATGTCTACGCCAAGGAGCAGGGAGAATTCGGCGTTGCCTTTGCCATCGCCGCCATTCTGATGGTGCTGTCGCTGCTGATCAATCTGGCGGCAGTGCTGGTTACCAAGTATTTTCAAAGGAGAAATGCAGTTTGAATCGACCGGTTATTACCGTTAACGGCCTGAACCTCTGGTACGGCCAGACCCAGGCGCTGAAAAACATCAGCCTGGACATCCCGGAAAAAAGCATTACGGCCCTGATCGGCCCATCCGGCTGCGGCAAGTCCACCTTCCTGAAGACCCTGAACCGGATGAACGATCTGGTCCCCGGCGTACGGATCACCGGCAGCGTCTGCTATGAGGGCCAGGATATTTTTGAGACCAATGTCAACCAACTCCGCAAGGAGGTTGGCATGGTGTTCCAGAAGCCCAATCCCTTCCCCATGAGCATCTACAACAACATCGCCTACGGCCCCAGAACCCACGGCATCACCAACCGTCAGGAGCTGGACGAAATCGTGGAAAAGGCCCTCCGGGGCGCTGCCATCTGGGATGAGGTGAAGGACCGTCTGAAGAAGAATGCCCTGGGCCTGTCCGGCGGACCGCAGCAGCGGCTGTGCATTGCCCGTGCGCTGGCGGTGCAGCCCAAGGTGCTGCTGATGGACGAGCCGACCTCCGCTCTGGACCCCATCGCCACCTCCCGGATTGAGGACCTGGTGATGGAGCTGAAGAGTCAATACACCATTGTCATTGTCACCCACAATATGCAGCAGGCGGTTCGGATTTCCGACCAGACTGCTTTCTTCCTGCTGGGTGATCTGGTAGAGTACGCCGAGACGGAGAAGCTGTTCTCCCAGCCCGGAGACAAGCGCACAGAGGAATACATTACGGGAAGGTTTGGTTAAGTATGAGAGTGCATTATGACCATCAGCTGGAGCAGCTGAATCAGGAACTGACCAAAATGGGGCAGCTGTGCGAGCAGATTATTGATCTGGCCTCCCGGCTGCTGGATGCCTGGGACACCGGCCTGGTGGG
Source organism: uncultured Oscillospiraceae bacterium (assembly GCA_944387685.1). Lineage (GTDB taxonomy): Bacteria > Bacillota > Clostridia > Oscillospirales > Oscillospiraceae > Faecousia. The sequence goes on along the minus strand of CALXFW010000108.1, from coordinate 49,385 downwards.
TCAGGTAAAGACCATCGGCGGAGAAATCGACGAGATGGAGCGGTCCATTGAAACGGTGTGTATGCGGCTCCTGCTGCGCCAGCAGCCGGTGGCCCGGGACCTGCGCTTCATTTCCGCCGCTCTGAAAATCATCACCGACCTGGAGCGGATCGGAGACCAGGCAGAGGATATTGTGGAAATTCTGCCTCAGATTCACGGAGATACCCCGGAAGATCGTCAGAAAATCCGGGAAATGGCCAAGCACGCCATGTCTATGGTAAACCAGAGCGTGGACGCCTACATTCGGCAGGATGTGACCCTGGCCAAGGCTGTGCTGATTCACGACGATATTGTGGACGGCGATTTTGTGCAGATCAAGAAGGAATTGATTCAGGCCATTGCCCGGAATCCGGAGCAGGGAGAGGATACCCTAGATCTGCTGATGATTGCCAAGTATTTTGAGCGGATTGCCGACCACGCCACCAACGTGGCGGAGTGGGTAATCTACGGCGTCACCGGGACCCATGACCAGGCATAAAAAATCCGCGGCGGGAGGAACATTCCTCCGCGCCGCGGATTGGCTTTATTGCTGTTTGACCTGCTTCATGGAAAGGCTGATCCGGTGCCGCTTCTCATCTACATTCAGCACCACGACCTTTACAATGTCTCCCACCTTGACCATTTCGCTGGGATGGCGCAGGCGGCGGTTACAGACCTCCGAAATATGCACCAGTCCGTCCTGGTGGACACCGATATCCACAAAGACACCGAAGTCAATGACGTTGCGCACCGTTCCGGTGAGTTCCATGCCGGGTTTCAGGTCCTTCATTTCCAGCACATCCTTGCGCAGAATGGGGGCTGGAAGTTCATCCCGGGGGTCACGACCAGGTTTGGAAAGCTCTTTGGCGATGTCCAGGAGGGTAGGCTCACCCACAGCGCACTCCGCCGCCGCTTTGCTCAGCCCGTATGCTTCCAGCTTTCGGGTCAGGTCCGCCAGGTTGTCTCCCTTTTTGCAGCCCAGCAGATTCAGCAGGGCTTTTGCCGCCGGATAGGATTCCGGGTGCACACCCGTGTTGTCCAGCAGTTCCTTGCTTTCGGGAATCCGCAGGAAACCGGCGCACTGCTCAAAAGCCTTCGGACCCAGCTTGGGAACCTTTTTCAGCTGGGAGCGGCTGGTGAAGGGGCCGTTTTCCTCCCGATAGGCCACGATGTTTTTTGCGGTGGCGCTGGTCAGGCCGGATACCTGCTGCAGCAGGCTCTGGGAGGCCGTGTTGGCATCCACGCCCACGGCGTTGACGCAGTCCTCCACCACAGCGCCCAAGGCGCTGTCCAGCTCCTTCTGGGGGCAGTCGTGCTGATACTGTCCGACACCGATGGCCTTGGGGTCAATTTTTACCAGCTCTGCCAGAGGGTCCTGGAGACGGCGGGCAATGGAGACAGCGGAGCGCAGATTTACATCGTAGTCCGGGAACTCCGCAGCAGCCAGGGGAGAGGCGGAATAGACGGAGGCGCCGGCCTCGTTGACAATCATATACCGCACATCGGGGAAGGCGGTCAGCATTTCCGCAGTCATGGCCTCCGTCTCCCGGGAGGCGGTGCCGTTGCCGATGGCAATGTTCCGTACGCCGTGCTTGCGGATCAGGCCGGAGAGAACGGCGATGGCCTCCTGCTTCTTTTTCTGGCTGAAGGTAGGGTAGACCACGGCGGTGTCCAGCACCTTTCCCGTGGGATCCACCACGGCAACCTTGCAGCCGTTGCGATAGCCCGGGTCCAGACCCATGGTGACAAATCCCTTCACCGGGGGCTGCATCAGCAGGGGCTTCAGATTCAGAGCAAAGTTGCGGATGGCTCCGGCGTAGGCCCGATCGGACAGGTCGCTGCGGACCTCCCGCTGAATGGAGGGGAAAATCAGCCGCTCATAGGCGTCCTCCGCAGCGGCCCGGACAAAGGCGGAAACCTGGGCAGTGGGCTTTAGGGCTGCCCGGCAGACCAGGGCGGCTCCCTCATTTCCCGGCAGGGTGATGGCAGGCTTGAGGATGCCTTCCTTTTCTCCCCGGTTGATGGCCAGAATCTGGTGATCCAGCATCCGGGAGACAGGCTGGTTAAAGTCATAGTAAAGCTGATATACCCCTTCTTCCTCTGCGTCCTCCGCAGCCTTGCAGGTGAAGACACCCCGGCGGGTCACCAGGTCGCGAAGGGCCTTGCGGATGTCGGCGTCGTCGGAGAGGTCTTCGGCGATGATGTCGCTGGCCCCCTGGAGGGCATCCTCCACGCTTTCTACACCCTTCTCCGGGTCCACAAAGGCTTCGGCCAGCGTGGCGGGGTCTTGACCATCCTGGGCAAAAATCGCCTCCGCCAGGGGCGCCAGACCCTTCTCCCGGGCAATGGAGCCCCGGGTGCGCCGCTTCTGTTTGTAGGGGCGGTACAGATCCTCCACCTCCGTCATGGTAGCGGCGGCATCGATGGCCTGGGACAGCTCCTCAGTCAGTTTTCCCTGGTTTTCGATGGATTTTTTGACTTCCTCCCGGCGCTGCTGCAAATTCCGCAGGTAGGTCAGCCGGGTTTCCAGGGTGCGCAGGGTGGTGTCGTCCATGGCCCCGTGCATTTCTTTTCGGTAACGGGCGATAAAGGGAATGGTGTTGCCCTCGTCCATCAGGGTTACCACATTCTCCACGTATTCCAACTTCTGGCCCAGCTCCCTGGCCAGGATTTGACAGATGGATTCCATAGTACGTCTCCTTCATTTGGTTTCGGCCCCTATCCTATCACAGTTTTTCCCAAAAGGGAAGGGAAATTTCCAAAGGGAAGGAAACGCAGAGAAGTTTTGCTTGACATTTTCACGGAACCGCTGTATAATCCCATATAGTTCGCATGGGCCCGTAGCGCAGCTGGGAGCGCATTACATTCGCATTGTAGGGGTCGGGAGTTCGAATCTCCTCGGGTCCACCAAAATGAAACAGGCACTCCTTTGGGGTGCCTGTTTTCTGTAAGAGGAGATTCGAAAGACAGAATGCAGCAGTCCGGTGGACTGCTGCCTGCCACCGGCTGGACGGTGGCAGTACCACAATTTCCTTTCCCCGGGAAAGGAAGTGCAGCGAATCTCCTCGGGTCCACCAATAGAGACAGGCACCTTTTTTGGGTGCCTGTATTTTTCTTGAATTGTTTCCCCTTTCTTTCATCCGAACCGGCGGGCATATCCGCATTTGCGGCAGAGTTCCTCTGCCGCAGTTTTGTTTCCGAATCCCTGAAAGATGGCTCTTGCCCGGGGAGCGTCCAGAATCTCCTCCAAAGGCGTCTCGAACAGATTACCCAGAGCCAAATCCCCCTCGTGATCCAAACAGCAGGGGACGACTGTCCCATCTGCCAGCACTCCAATCTGATCCCGCAGACCATAGCAGAAAACCTTTCCGCTGCCCTCCTGGGCAGCCAAATCCGGCCAGTCAAACCGATCCCCGTATTCCAGAAACACCCGGCTGCCGATGCGGGTTCCCCGGGGCTGGACATCCCAGGGACCTGGAAAGGCAGATGCCAAGGCGTGTAGGATTTCCTGGTTTCGTCTGTCCTCGCCGCCCTGATTCCAGAGCCGGTACACAACCAGCTTTTTTCCTTGCGCAGCCTGACCGAAGGAAAGGCATTGCTCCAGATAGACGGAAAAGGGGAGGGGCAACTCGTTCGCCTCGAAGGCGTGGAGGGAAATGTTGACCTTGTGCAGGGCGGGGGAGTTTAGAAGCATTTGCTCCAATCGGCTGAGCAGGGTGCCATTGGTGGTCAGAATAACCCGGAAGCCCGCTTCTCCCGCCAGACGGAGAAAGGTTTCCAGCCGGGGGTGACACAGAGGCTCACCCATGACATGAAAATACAGGTAGTCCGTCCACGGGCGGAGCAGCTTCAGGGCGGAGGCAAATTCTTCTTCCTGCATTTGCCGGGGCGCCCGGCGGGTACCGGGGCAGAACCGGCAGTTCAGATTGCAGATGTTGGATATCTCCAGGTATACCTTCCGAAATCGTTTCATTTCCATTCCTCTTAAAAGCATTTTCTCCACTATACCACAGAAAGACCAGTTTCGCAACGACCGAGAAATTTTCCGGAAATCCCGTTTCCTTCCGGCAGAAGCCGACAGGACATTCGTGGTATACTGCGTTCAGAGCAGAATGGTGTCTGCCGCAATCCATCGGAGAATTGGGAGGAAGGGAGTATGAAGAAGGTATCGGTATATTTATTGCTGATTGTATCCGGACTGCTGGTCGCAGCAGGATGCTGGATGGGGGGATTGCTGTACCGGGGGCAGGTTCCCATCTTGTCCCGGGCCAGTCGGACAGCGGTGGTTTCCGGGGCAGGGGAGGAAGCTGGAGCTTATGCCGAAAGTTTGCTGAGCATGCTGCTGATGCTTCAGGTGACGGTTCCGGCCTGCCTGACGGCTGGATACCTTACCGCCGGTGAGATCCGAAAAAAATGGATGGACAGCCAACGAATCCCGACTAATTTCTAAAAAAACAGGGACTTCCGAAGAAGTCCCTGTTTCCTAATCCAATCAAGCTGTACTCAATCCAAATCCACATAGTCCATGGAAATCCAGCCTTTATCAATGTTGCCCCAGGTGGTATCACCCACGGTGACCTGATACAGGATGGTGACGACTTCGCCGGAATTGAGGCTGCCCACAGAGCCATATCCGGTGCCCGGACCACTGCGGATGTTCAGGTTATCCCCAGTAATGGTTCCGTGCTTGTCATTGCCGGTACCAGTGCCATCGATGTAGACATAATCCAGGCTGATCCAGCCGTTCTTGATGCAGCCCCAGGTGGTTCCGTTGTAAGTAAACTGCTCCAGAATGCTGACACGGTCGCCTGCATTCAGACTGCCCACGGAGCCGTAACCGGTACCCGGGCCGCTGCGAACATTCAGCTGGTTTCCGGTGACGATGCCGCTGGCGGTCTTGGAACCGGTGGTGCCGTCCTGATAGACGTAATCCAGACTGATCCAACCGTCCTTGGTTCGGCCCCAATTGCCGCTCTTCTCCAGAATCTCAACCCGTGCGCCGTAGGAGAGGCTGCCCACCCGGGTGCCTTCGGTACTGGCGGTGCTGCGGATGTTCAGTTCGGAGGCGGTAACAATACCCTTGAATTGCACGGTGGTGCTGCCGTTGCCGGTGCTGGTCCCTGTGTTCGTACCGGTGTTGGTTCCGCTGTTTGTACCGGTATTCGTTCCGGAGCCGCTGGTGCTGACATACTGCATACTAATCCAGCCCTTGTTGGTGCGGCCCCAGCCGTCCTTGGTTTCCAGAATGGTGACCGTATCGCCCTTGGCGTAAGCGCCCTGAATCTTACCACTGGTGGTACTGGGTTCACTGCGAATGTTCAGGGTACTGGCAGTGATGGTTCCGGTAATGTTGGTTGTGGTGCCGCCGCCGGTGCTGGTACCTGTACCGGAATTGGTGCTGCCCTGGGTAGGCTCTGTGACGGTACCGTTGCCGGCGGGTGTGCTGGTGTCGGAGCCGGCATCATCCTCGGGCTCGATGTCCATCTTGACATAATCCATCATGATCCAGCCGGACATGGGGGAGATGATGTAGGCCCAGTCAATGTTGGTTACTTCCTCACGGCGGTCGATTTCAACCCGATCACCGGCATACAGCGTTCCGACCACAAAGGCTTCCGCACTGGGATTGCTGCGGACGGTCAGCTCGCTGAGGATGGTAGCGGTATTTTCGTTGATTTCAACGGCCTCGGTCTCCGTGGGAGCCGCAGTGGTGCCGGAGGGATCGCTGGGGTCAGACAGATTGATGTTCAGACCGGAGGTTTCCCCGGTGGTTTCGCCTGAGTCGGAAGAACCGAAACAGCCGGTCAGCGTAGTGGCAGCCAGAGTGAGAACAAGGACCAGACTCAGAAATTTCCTGAGCGATTGTTTCCTAGAGAAATTCATGGCGTTACCTCACTTTCGTCTCATTTCTCAAGGGTATTATAACGGGCAAGGGGGGGTCTTGTCAATAGTGTAAGAATTTCTTAATAAATTTCCATGGAAGATCGTGGAAAATTCACCGGAAATGCTTGACAAGCCCAGGGATAGGATGGTAGAATATGCGAGAATGTTACATCGCTGTGAACGGAAAGAGTACCGCGAACCGATCTTCAGAGAGCCTGGGCCGCCGGCTGCAAGCCCGGGCAGAATCCGGCTGCGGGAAGGTGCGTCCGGGAGCGAGAATGTCCATATTGAGGGATAAATGAGAGTGGAACCGCGGACACTGACCGCCTCTTGTACTTACGGTGCAAGGGGTTTTTATTTTTGTTGAAATGGAGGAATGCTCAATGTATCTGTATAATTCCCTGACCCATAAAAAGGAACTGTTTACCCCCAATGATCCCAGCCTGGTGAAGATGTACACCTGCGGCCCCACCGTGTACCACTATGCTCACATCGGTAATCTGCGCACCTATATTATGGAAGATGTGCTGGAGAAGTCCCTGCGCTATCTGGGGTATCCCGTAAAACGGGTGATGAACATCACCGACGTGGGACACCTGGCCTCTGACGCAGACACCGGCGAGGACAAAATGCTCAAAGGCGCCAAGCGGGAGAATAAGTCGGTTCTGGAAATCGCCCGGTTCTACACCGACGCCTTCTTTGCCGACTGCGACAAGCTGAACATCAAGCGCCCGGACGTGGTGGAGCCTGCTACCAACTGCATTGCGGAATATATCCACATGGTGCAGACCCTGCTGGAAAAGGGAAAGGCCTATGTGGCAGGGGGCAACGTGTACTTTGATACCTCCACCCTGGACAAATATTATGTATTCAACGACCACGACGAGGAAGACCTGGCGGTGGGCGTCCGGGAGGGCGTGGAGGAGGATACCAACAAGAAGAACAAAAATGATTTTGTTCTCTGGTTTACCAAGTCCAAATTTGAGGACCAGGCTCTGAAGTGGGACTCCCCCTGGGGCGTGGGTTATCCCGGTTGGCACATCGAGTGCTCCTGTATTTCCATGAAGCACCTGGGAGAGGACCTGGATATTCATGCCGGCGGCATTGACAACGCCTTCCCCCATCATACCAACGAAATCGCCCAGTCGGAGAGCTACCTGGGCCACAAGTGGTGCAACTATTGGTTCCATGTGCACCACCTGAATACGGACAGCGGCAAGATGAGTAAGTCCAAGGGAGAGTTCCTGACGGTCTCCCTGTTGGAGCAGAAGGGGTACGATCCCATGGCCTACCGCCTGTTCTGTCTGCAGAGCCATTACCGCCGGAACCTGGTGTTCTCCTGGGAGAACCTGGACAACGCTGCCGTAACCTATGAAAAGCTGGTTGCCCGGATTGCGGCTCTGAAGCCTGAGGGCAGCGTGGACGAAGAGGCCTTCCGGCAGCTGAAGCAGCGGTTTGTGAGCGCACTGAACGGTGACCTGAATACCTCCGTGGCCGTGACCTCGGTTTACGACGTGCTGAAGGCCAAATGCTCTGACGCCACCAAGCTGGCGCTGATTCAGGACTTTGACCAGGTGCTGTCGCTGAACCTGCTCCAGGCAGCCCAGACGCTCCGGGAAAAGCAGGCGGCGGAAGCGGCGGCCCAGGCGGACCCGGAAATCGATGCTCTGGTAGCCGCCCGGACGGCTGCCAAGAAGGAGAAGAATTTCGCTGAGGCGGACCGGATTCGGGACGAATTGAAAGCCCGGGGTATTGAAATCATCGATACACCCCAGGGAACCAAGTGGAGAAAAGTATGAAACTGCTGATTCTGGACGGCAACAGCGTCATTAACCGGGCCTATTTTGGGGTAAAGCCTCTGACCACCCGGGATGGGCTGTATACCCACGCCATTTACGGCTTCCTGAACATCCTGGAGCGGATGGAGAAGGAGGAACAGCCCGAGGCGGTGTGCGTTGCCTTTGACCTCCACGGACCGACCTTCCGCCACCTGAAGTATGACGGCTACAAGGCCAACCGCCATGGAATGCCCGAAGAGCTGGCTATGCAGATGCCCATTATGAAGGATGTGCTGCGGGCCATGAACATCCCCATCTACGAGTGCCAGGGCTGGGAAGCGGATGACATCATCGGAACCGTTGGCAAGATTTGCGCCCGGGAGGACTGGGAGTGCGTGATTGTCACCGGAGATCGGGATTCCTTGCAGCTTATTGACGACCATGTGCGGGTGAAGCTGGTGATCTCCAAGCCTGGCAATACAACCGCCGCCTTGTATGATGAGGACAAATTCCGGGAGGAATATGGGTTTGAGCCCAGGAGACTCATCGATTTGAAGGCGCTGATGGGGGATTCCTCCGATAACATTCCCGGCGTTGCCGGTGTGGGCCCCAAAACCGCTTCGGATTTGCTGGCCAAGTTCGGCAGTCTGGACGGGGTGTATGAACATCTGGATGACCCGGGCATTCGGCCCAAGCTCCGGGAAAAGCTGGAGGCCGGGAAGGAGAACGCGTACCTTTCTTACGACCTGGCCACCATACGCCCGGAGGCGCCTATTGCCTTCACGCCTATGGATGCAGTTGTCCAGCCCTATAATCGGCCGGAATTGTATCAGCTGTTCCAAAAACTGGAATTTGTCCGGCTGATTGACAAATACGGCCTGCGGGGTGCAGCTCAGGAGGTCTCCAAGCCGGAGACAATCAGCGCCGCGCTTCCCAAAGCACCGTCCATGCCGGACTCCGTGGAAACCTGCGCATTGTATTTGACGCCCGACGGAAGCATGGGCCTTGCCTGGGCAGACGGGGTGTGTGGGTTTACCCCCATGGAGGTCCAGAGCCGGACCTGGGATTTCCGGGGCAAGAACCTGATTCTCCATGACAGCCGGGATGCGTTCCACCGGATGGATGAGCTGGGCATTTCCTGGGGGGAATGCCTGTTTGATACTGCGCTGGCAGCCTATGACCTGAATCCCTCCCAGTCGGAGTACCCGGTATCCAAACTGGCCACCAATTTCCTGGGAACGGCTCCGGAGGAAGCCGACGCGGCGGCCTGCGCCGAGGCCATGTGGAATCTCTGGCCGGTGCTGACCCAGGAACTGGAAAAGACCGGGATGGAGAAGCTATACCGGGAGATTGAACTGCCGCTGTGCCCGGTGCTGTACCGGATGGAGCGGCGGGGCATCTGTGTGGACCGAAGCCTGCTGGAAGCCTTTGGGCAGATGCTGTCCCAGCGGATTCAGGACTGCGAAACCCTGATTTACGGTTACGCCGGGGAAACCTTCAATATCAATTCCCCCAAGCAGCTGGGACAGCTGCTGTTTGAGACCCTGAAGCTTCCTGTGGTGAAGAAAACCAAAACCGGCTACTCCACCAATGCGGACGTGCTGGAGAAGCTGAAGGGCAAACATCCCATCATTCCCGCCATTATGGACTACCGGATGCTTACCAAGCTCAAGTCCACCTACGCGGACGGACTGATCAAAGAAATCCAGGATGACGGACGGGTGCATACCACCTTCCAGAATCTGGTTACCGCCACCGGCAGACTGTCCTCCACGGAGCCGAATCTGCAAAACATTCCGGTTCGGACGGACCTGGGTGCAGAAATCCGGAAAATGTTCGTGCCCAAGCCGGGATGCGTCCTGGTGGATGCGGACTACAGCCAGATTGAGCTGCGGGTGCTGGCCCATATTGCCGACGACAAGACCATGCAGGAGGCCTTCCGCAGCGGCAGCGATATCCACACCGCCACCGCCTCCCAGGTATTTGCCGTTCCCATGGACCAGGTGACGCCCCTTCAGCGCCGCCATGCCAAGGCGGTGAACTTCGGCATTGTCTACGGCATCAGCGAGTTTTCCCTGGCGGAGGATATCGGCGTCAGCCGATATGAGGCCAAGGCCTATATTGACAGCTACCTGAACCATTACCACAACGTGCGCAGCTATATGCGTCAGGTGGTGGAGGAGGCCCGGCAGCGGGGCTACACCCAGACCCTGTTTGGCCGGCGGAGATATATCCCGGAGCTGACCAGCAGCAACTTCAATGTACGCAGCGGAGCGGAGCGAATCGCTTTGAACACCCCCATCCAGGGAACGGCGGCGGACATCATCAAGCTGGCCATGATTCGGGTTGAGGCTGCCCTGCAGGCGCGATATCCTCAGGCGGAGCTGCTGCTGCAGGTCCATGACGAACTGATTGTGGAGTGCCCCGAGGAAATTGCGGCGGAGGTGGCTGGGCTGGTCAGCGGAGAAATGGAGTCCGTGGCACAGCTGTCCGTCCCCCTGACGGCGGAAGCCAAATTCGGAAAGAGCTGGTACGAGGCAAAATGAGAATTGTGGAAATGACGGGCGAACACGTTCCCCAGATTGCCGGGCTGGAGCAGCTGTGCTTTTCCGACCCCTGGAGTGAGCGGAGCATCGCCTCGGAGCTGGACAACGATCTGGCATTGTGGCTGGTTGCCCTGGAAGGGCAGACGGCTGTGGGCTATGTGGGTTCCCAGACGGTCCTGGGGGAGACGGATATGATGAACCTGGCGGTGCACCCGGACTTTCGCCGGAAGGGAATTGCCGCATCGCTTGTCCGGGAACTGGTGCAGCGCCTGAAGGACCGGGGCAGCCGATGCCTGACCCTGGAGGTTCGGGCATCCAACCAGCCCGCCCAGGCACTGTACACATCCCTGGGCTTTGCACAGGTTGGCCGGCGCCCGAACTATTATCAGCACCCGAAGGAGGATGGGCTGATTCTGCGAAAGGAGTGGGAATTGTGAATATTCTGGCAGTGGAATCTTCCTGTGACGAGACTGCCGTGGCCATTGTGCGGGATGGCCGTCAGGCCCTGTGTGACTGCATTGCCTCTCAGGTAGACCTGCATAAGCTGTATGGCGGTGTGGTTCCGGAAATTGCCTCCCGGAAGCACATGGAAGCCATTTATGCTCTGGCGGATCAGTCGCTGACCCAAACGGGATTGACCCGGCGCGAGATTGACGCAGTGGCTGTGACCTATGCGCCCGGCCTGATCGGTGCGGTGCTGGTTGGTGTGAATTTTGCCAAGGCCGCCGCCCTGGCCATGGGGAAGCCGCTGATTCCGGTACACCATATCCGGGGGCATATTGCCGCCAACTATCTGGCGTTTCCGGAGCTGGAGCCGCCGTTTTTGTGCCTTGTGGTCTCCGGCGGGCACACCATGATTGTGGATGTTCAGGACTACACCAGAATGGAAATTCTGGGGACAACGCTGGATGATGCGGCAGGGGAGTGCTTTGATAAGGTGGCCCGGGTGCTGGGGATGCCCTATCCCGGCGGTGCGGCCCTGGACCGGCAGGCTCAGTCGGGCAGTCCGGAGAAATACAATCTGCCCCGCAGCAAGCCGGGGGACAACCCCTACAATATGAGTTTCTCCGGCCTGAAAACCGCTGCCCTGAATCTGATTCACCATGCCCAGCAGGTGGGGGAAGACCTGGATGTTCCCAGCCTGTGTGCAGCGTTTTCCGAAGCCGTGGCGGACACCCTGGTTCCCCGGGTGGTCATGGCCCTGGAGCAGACCGGGAGGGGGAAGGTAGCGGTGGCCGGCGGAGTGGCGGCCAACTCCCGGATTCGCCGGGGCATCCTGGATGCCTGCCAGGCTCTGGGAGCGGAGGTTTTCCTGCCGCCCCTGTCCCTTTGCGGCGACAACGCCTCCATGATCGGCGCCCAGGCTTACTATGAGTTCCTGGCGGGAAATCTGGCGGATATGAGTCTGAACGCTTACGCCACCAAGTCCATTCTGGGAGAATCTCTTTCATAAAGAATACGATATAAGCGGCTGGCGGCGGAGCCAGCCGCTTTCCTGAGAGGAGGGAGCGGATACGGATAAGCGGGAACTGCTTCAGAGGATATTCGGCTATGGGCAGTTTCGCCCCGGGCAGGAGGCTTTGATCGACGGGGTCCTGGCGGGGCGGGATGTGTTCGGCATCATGCCCACCGGAGGGGGAAAGAGCATCTGCTATCAGATCCCCGCCCTGCTGCTGCCGGGCATCACCGTGGTGATCTCACCGCTGATTTCTCTGATGCAGGATCAGGTTACGGCGCTGAAAGCCGCAGGCGTCCCGGCGGCTTACCTGAATCGCTCCCTCAGCCCGGAGCAGATTCGGGCGGTGTATCGGAATCTGCTGGCAGGACGGTATAAAATCCTGTATGTGGCTCCGGAGCGGCTGGATTATGACGGATTTGCCGGCATTGCCAGAAAGCTGGATATCTCCTTCCTGGCGGTGGACGAGGCCCATTGCATCTCCCAGTGGGGGCAGGATTTCCGGCCCAGCTATCTGCGGATTGTCCATTTTCTGGAGGGCTTGGAAAAACGTCCGGTGGTCGGCGCCTTCACCGCCACTGCAACCCAGCAGGTCCGGCAGGATGTGGAGCGGATTCTGAAGCTGCAAAATCCGGTGCGGCGGGTGACCGGGTTTGACCGGCCCAACCTGTTCTTTCAGGTGCTCCATCCTCAGGGAAAGGATGAGGAACTGAAGCGGCTGCTGGCCCTTCGGAACGGAAAAAGCGGTATTATCTACTGCGCGACCAGACGGAAGGTGGAATCGGTCTGCCAGATGCTTCGGGATATGGGCTACGCTGCTACCCAATACCATGCGGGGCTGCCGGAACAGGAGCGGCGGGAAAATCAGGAGGATTTCCTCCATGACCGCAGCACCATCATGGTGGCCACCAACGCCTTCGGCATGGGCATTGACAAGTCCAATGTGCGTTATGTGATTCACTACAATATGCCCAAGAGCCTGGAAGCTTACTATCAGGAGGCGGGCCGGGCCGGACGGGATGGGGCAGACGGGGAGTGCATTCTGCTCTACAGCGGAGCGGATGTATACACCGCCCGGTACCTGATTCACAACGGCTCGGACAACGAGGAGCTGAGCGACGCCCAGCAGGCCCTTGTCCGGCAGCAGGACCTGGAGCGGCTGGAGGCCATGGTTGGCTATTGCAAAACCCCCGGCTGCCTGCGGGGCTATATTCTGGAATATTTCGGGCAAAAGCATCTGCGGCTGTGCGGCAACTGCGGAAACTGCCAGGGGAAATACCACGAGGAGGAAATGACCCGGCAGGCCCAGATGATCCTGTCCTGCATCCGCCGGATGCACACCAGGACGGGGGTCTGGTGCGGACGTGACGAGGTAATCGGGGTGCTGCGGGGCGACCGGAAGCGGGCGCCGGAGGGAATGGGAGTGCTTCCCACCTTCGGAATCCTGAAGGATCAGTCCCAAGCGGAGCTGGAGGAACTGCTGAATCAGCTGGAGGCGCAGGGATATCTGTACACAGACCAGAATCAGCCGGGAATCGAACTGACGGAAAGAGCTTCTCAGGTGCTTTTCCAGGGAAAGCCGGTATTCCGGAAGCTGGCCGGGGCCAGACCAGGAAGCGTTGGAAGCAGAATCACCCGGCTGTCCGGAGAGGAGCGGAGCCTGCTGAACGCTCTGCGGCTGCTGCGGACAGACTTGGCACGGGAAGGGAATCTGCCGCCCTATACCATTTTCTCCGATGCCACCTTGGAGGACATGGCAAAGAAAAAGCCGAAAACGCTCCTGGAATTCAAGAGGGTTTCCGGCGTGGGGGAATTGAAGGCACGTTGGTATGGCGGTGCGTTTCTGCACCGGATTCAGACGTTCCTGGAGGACCCGGACCACGGATAAAACGCTGCTGAAAGAATTTCTTTCAGCAGCGTTTCCATCTGATTTTCGTTATTCGCAGAGCTCCTTGGCCAGAGCGGCAATCTGAGCCCGGCTTTCCTCGCTGAGGGCGGAGAGAATCTTGACGGACGTTTCGCAGAAGGTCAGATTCTTGCTGCACTCCAGCATCTTTGCCATGACCTTTGCGGCGGTGGGAACCCATGTGCCGTTTTCCACAAGAGCAACGGTCCGGTTCTGGAAGTTTCGCTCGGTGAGATGGTGGATAAATTCCTTCATGAAGGGGAAAATATCCGCGTTGTAGGTGGTGGTGGCCAGCACCAGCTTGTCGTAGCGGAACGCATCCGCCACTGCCTGGGCCATGTCGCACCGGGCAAGGTCATATACGGTTACCTTGGAGCAGCCGGAGTCCTTCAGGGTCTCGGCCAGAAGCTCTGCAGCGGCCTTGGTATTGCCATAGACGGAGGTATAGGCGACTACCACACCCTTTTCCTCCGGCTGGTAGGAGGACCACAGGTTGTACAGGTTCAGGTAGTGTCCCAGGTTTTCCGTCAGCACCGGACCATGGAGCGGGCAGATGGTGCTGATTTCCAGCCCGGCGGCCTTCTTCAGCAGCGCCTGGACCTGGGGACCATACTTGCCCACGATGCCGATATAGTAGCGGCGGGCCTCGTCGTCCCAATCCTCCTGCACATCCAGCGCACCGAACTTGCCGAAGCCGTCGGCAGAGAACAGAACCTTATCCAGGGCGTCATAGGTCACAATGACCTCCGGCCAGTGGACCATGGGGGCGGTGACAAAGGTCAGGGTATGTCTGCCCAGACTCAGGGTGCTGCCTTCTCCCACGACCAGACGGTTGGGGGCGCAGTCTCCGCCAAAGAAATTGCCCATCATGGTAAAGGCCTTGGCAGAGGAAACCACGGTGGTGTCGGGGTAGACCTTCAGGAAGTTGGCGATGTTTGCGGAATGATCCGGCTCCATGTGCTGGATAATCAGGTAGTCCGGCTGCCGGCCATCCAGCACGGAGCGGACGTTCTCCAGCCACGGTTCCGTGAAGTTCCGGTCAACCGTGTCGAAAACGGCCACCTTTTCATCCAGAATCACATAGGAATTGTAGGACATACCGTTGGGAACCACATATTGTCCTTCAAATAGATCCACCTGATGGTCATTGACGCCAACATAGCGGATATCCTTGGAAATGGTCATATATCTTTCTCCTTATATAAAATTTGGGTATACAAAATTTAATTGGGAGAGCGTGACTTTATCACGGAATCTCCTGCCAAGGCGTGATAGTATGTAAGAAAAAAAGGAGGCAGCTGCAATGTCGGTACAGCATATTACGAAGCACAATTTTTCTGAGGAAGTTATGAACAGCACGGTACCTGTCCTGCTGGATTTCTGGGCGCCCTGGTGCGGACCCTGCCGGATGGTAGGTCCCATTCTGGACGAAATCGCCGCAGAGCGGCCGGATGTGAAGGTGTGCAAGGTCAACGTGGACGAGGAAGTGGAGCTCGCTGCCACCTTCCGGGTGGCCAGCATTCCCACACTCCTGGTGATCCGGGACGGGAAGGTAGTCAACCAGTCCATCGGCGCCAGACCCAAGCAGCAGATTCTGGCCATGCTGGGATAATCCTGGAACACAGCGGGGGAGCTTCGGCTCTCCCGCTTTTGTGTCAGGAGCGCAGGGCTTCCAGGGCCTGCTCATCCAGAATTTCCACAGCTCCCCGGGTCAGGCGGACGATGTGCTCGCTCTGGAAGTAGCGCAGCATCCGGGTGACCACTTCCCGGGCGGTGCCCATATGGTTGGCGATTTTTTCGTGGGTGATTTTCAGAAGCTTGGTGCCCTCCAGATGACTTTCATCCAGCAGGAACCCCGCCAGACGCTTGTCAAAGCTTTTCCACATAATCTGCTCCATCAGCCACATAACCTCGGAAAACCGGCTGCTGATCAGCTGATTGGCATAGTTGGCCACCACGGCGGACTGCTCCATCATCTGCTTGAACAGTCCCGAGGGAAGGACCCACATCTGGCTGTCTTTTTCCGCTTCCACAATCACCTCAAACTGGATGTTGGTCATCACGCAGGAGGCGGAAAACAGGCAGATATCCCGGTCAAACAACCGGTAAAGCGTTATTTCCCGGCCTTCATCGGAAAGGGTATAGACCCGCAGCTGACCGGAACAGATTACCAGCAGTCCAAGACAGTCCATATTGCCGTTGTGAAGAACCGTACCCGCCTTCACACTGCGAAGCTCTGCCCGCTGGAGCAGCTGCGCCTGCTCATCCGGCGTCAGCTTGTCCCAAATGGGAAAGCAGCTTGCGAAATCCACGCCCTCACCCCCTTTTCTACACAGTATAATCCCATTTTTCTTCCCTGTCAATTTTTTATTTTTATTGACATATGTCAATAATGCGCTATACTATAGGTGGATTTGGGCCAGAGGGAGGGGTGCATCCATGGCAAGACCCAGGAAATTACGGCGGGTTTGTTTTTCTCCGGAAATCCGGCGGTTTGCACCCTCCGGAGGAGAGAAGCAGGGCAATCCCATTGTGATGACGGTGGATGAATTTGAAGCCATCCGGCTCATCGACCATGAGGCGCTGTCCCAGGAGGACTGCGCCCGGCGGATGGGGGTGGCGCGGACCACCGTGCAGATGATCTACGCTTCCGCCCGGCAGAAGCTCGCCGGGATGCTGGTAGACGGCGTCCCGCTGACCATCCGGGGCGGGGAGTACCGCCTGTGTGACGGCGGAGCGGACTGCGGTCATGGGGAATGCCTGCTGCAAACCATCCAAACACGTTTTCACAAACCGAAAGGAGAATGTACTATGAGAATTGCGGTAACCTATGACGATGGAGAAATTTTCCAGCACTTTGGCCACACCCAGCAGTTCAAGGTGTACGACGTGCAGAACGGCACCATTGTGTCCAGCGAAATCGTGGACACCAACGGCAGCGGCCATGGCGCGCTGGCCGGGGTGCTGGGTGCGCTGAACGTGGACGCTCTGATCTGCGGCGGAATCGGCGGCGGCGCGCAGATGGCGCTGGCGGAGGCCGGTATCCAGCTCTATGGCGGTGTGTCCGGGAGTGCGGACCAGGCGGCGCAGGCGCTGGCGGAGGGAAAGCTTGCCTTTAATCCCAATGTCCAGTGCAGCCACCACGGGGAGCACCACCATGGGGAGGGGCATTCCTGCGGCGATCATGGCTGCGGCGGCCATTCCTGCGGAAACCACTGACGTTGTGTGACTTTGTCACGGTAATTTCTTTGCGGATGGGGTATCCTAACCCCGTCCTAGAAAATGATACAATCTGAAAGGAGATTTTGACTTATGAAGTATGTTTGCGGCGTTTGCGGCTGGGTCTACGACGAGGAAGAGGGCTATCCCGAGGGCGGTATTGCTCCCGGCACCAAGTGGGAGGATGTTCCCGAGGATTTTGAGTGCCCCCTGTGCTCTGTGGGCAAGGACCAGTTCTCCGAGGAATAATCGGAAAGAAAATGTGCGGCGCGGCGGTTTTGCTGCGCCGCATTTCTTTGTGCCCGGATGTCCGGGTATCGGAGCTTATGGACTTGAAAACCGGGGAATGATATGGTATTATGTCGTGGATAACAACCCAATGGCAGAATGAAGGATGTGCGCAAACTGTATGAAGAAACTCAGCCGCGGCGCTTATGAGGATATGAAGGGCTTTGTCCGAGTGGCGGAGACCGTATTGGAAATCTCCCTGCTGACCATGCTGTATTACATGGCCTGGATGGAGGGCTATACCCTGGCCTACTTTGCCTATAAAGGCAAGTACGTTCTGATGGGGGTGTATGCGGTCCTGCTGTATGTTTTTTTTCAGAATTCGGATTGCACCAAATTCGGGCAGCTGCATAGGATTGACCTGATTATCGGGCAGATTATCGCACTGTTTTTGGTCAATGCCATAACCTATTTCCAGCTGTGCCTGATTGCGAACAGCATGCTGTCCCCGGCGCCTATGGTGATGCTCACCCTGGGGGAAATTGTGCTGGCGATTCTGCTGGTGCTGCTGTACACCAGCCTGTATCACAAGCTGTATGCGCCCCATGAAATGCTCCTGATTTACGGAAATCGCCGGGGAGTTTCCCTGAAGATCAAAATGGATTCCCGCCGGGACAAGTATAACATCAGTAAGCTGATTTCCATTGAGGAAGGGTTTGACGCCATTTGCAAGGCCATTCCCAACTTTGATGCGGTGATTCTCAGCGATGTTCCGGCGCAGGTCCGCAACGATATCCTGAAATACTGCTATCGTTACCGGGTCCGTACCTATATTTCTCCGAAACTTACCGACATTATGATCCGTGGCGGCAAGGATATCACCCTGTTTGACACGCCGCTTCTGCTGGTGAAGGGGACGGGATTGACTCCGGCCCAGCGGGTGGCAAAGAGAGGGCTCGATATTCTGCTGTCCTCTGTAGCGCTGCTGATTTCCTCCCCCTTTTTCCTGGCGGTGGCGTTGGCAATCAAGCTGGAAGACGGCGGGCCGGTGTTTTTCAAGCAGAAGCGCCTGACCCGCAATGGCCGGGAGTTTGAGATACTCAAGTTCCGCAGCATGATTGTGGATGCGGAGAAGTACGCCGGAGCGGTGCTGGCTACGGACAACGACCCCCGGATTACCCGCACAGGCAGGTTTATCCGCGCTACCCGGCTGGATGAGCTGCCCCAGATTCTGAACATTCTGAAGGGAGATATGAGCATCGTCGGTCCCCGTCCGGAGCGGAAGGTCATTGCGGATGAATACTGCAAGGAGATTCCTGAATTTGCCTACCGTCTGAAGGTCCGGGGCGGCCTGACCGGATATGCCCAGATCTATGGAAAGTACAACACCAGCGCTTATGACAAGCTGCGCCTGGACCTGATGTATATAGAAAACTATTCCTTCCTTCTGGATATCAAGCTGATAATTCTGACGCTGCGGATTCTTTTCAGCAAAGAAAGCACCGAAGGCATTGACAAGGCTGAAGAAAACCAGAAGCGGGCGGAGGAACTGCTCCGGGATATGGACCAGGATGGCCAGATAACGTAAATTGCCGGCACCCGCCTACCGGAAGGTATGCGGGTGCCGGGCTGCGTTGCGGCCCAAAGAAATCATGCTTGCAAAAAGACCGGACATGGTATACTATTAAAT
Source organism: uncultured Oscillospiraceae bacterium (assembly GCA_944387685.1). Classification (GTDB taxonomy): domain Bacteria; phylum Bacillota; class Clostridia; order Oscillospirales; family Oscillospiraceae; genus Faecousia. The sequence continues at coordinate 30,661 of CALXFW010000108.1, read as the reverse complement.
AGAAATTCCGTGCAACCGGACAGAGGAGGCAATCTATGTCGTTTCGTGCAAGATTGTTTGCATATTGGATGAAAAAACGGCCCAAAAGTCTGAGCCCTACCAAAATTATTGCCCTGGCATTCGCAGGCATTATTTTGCTGGGCGCCTGCCTGCTGACGCTGCCTGCGGCTTCCCGGAGCAGGGAATCCAGCGGATTCCTTACCGCACTGTTCACGGCTACGTCCGCCACCTGTGTTACCGGCCTGGTCATGCAGGATACCTGGCTGCAGTGGAGCGGATTCGGCCAGACGGTGATTATCTGCCTGATCCAGATTGGCGGCCTTGGCTTCATGTCTGCGGCAACCCTGCTGGTCTTTCTGCTGCGCAAGCGAATCGGCCTGAAGCAGCGGCTGGTTATGGCCCAGGCTCTGAGCGTCAACGATATGGATGGAATTGTCCGCCTGCAAAAGACGGTTCTGGTGGGCAGCTTTGTGGTGGAGGGAATCGGCGCTTTGATTCTGTTCCTGCGTTTCCTTCCGGAATACGGTGCGGAGAATGCCCTGCGATGGGGCGTTTTTCATGCTGTCTCTGCGTTCTGCAACGCGGGATTTGATATTTTCGGTGTCATTACCCCGGATGCCAGCCTGATGGAATTCCAGTCTGATCCGGTGGTGCTTCTGACGCTTGGTGCGCTGATCGTGATTGGCGGATTGGGCTTTCTGGTGTGGCAGGAGGTTGCTCAGAAACGGCGCTTCCGTCACCTGACGGTGTACAGCCGCCTGGTGCTGCTGACAACCCTTGCCCTGATTCTGACGGGCTGGGTGCTGATCTGTTTCCTGGAATGGACCAGTCCGGCGACCCTGGGCCCCATGCTTTGGACGGACAAGCTGCTCAACGGCCTGTTTCAGTCCATTACCCTGCGGACTGCCGGCTTCGCTTCCATTGACCAGGCGAGCCTGACGGAAGGAAGCAAGGCGGTTTCCATTGTGCTGATGCTGATCGGCGGTTCCTCCGGCTCCACAGCCGGCGGAATCAAGACCGTTTCCTTCATTGCCCTGATTCTGTTCCTGGTGGCCCGGGCCCGGGGACGGGAGTCCGTATGCGTGTTCCGCCGGACCATTCCTCAGGGACAGGTGCTGGATGCCATGACCATTGCGTTTATCCTAATTTTCCTGGCGGTGTTCGGGGGAATCTTTATCAGCGCCACCTCTCCGGTGGGCTTTACCGACGGCTTATTTGAGTCCGTCTCCGCTTTGGCCACGGTTGGCTTGACAGCAGGTGCCACCCGGGTTCTCAGCGTACCGGCGCAGGTCCTGATGATTGTGTATATGTACTTCGGACGGGTTGGCGTGCTTACCATCAGCCTGGGATTCCTGGCCGGAAACCAGGCGGAGGAACGGTTCCGTTATGCGGAGACAAAGCTTTTGATTGGATAAGGGGAGAATGTGTATGAAGTCCTATCTGGTAATCGGTTTGGGATTGTTCGGACAGGCTCTTGCCCGGCAGCTGTGCAAGCTGGGGGCAGATGTACTGGCTATGGATATGTCCAGCCATCTGGTGCAGCAGGTTGCTTCCGATGTCACCCATGCGGTGGTGGGAGATGCCAAGGACAAGGAAGTGCTCCGGGCTCTGGGAGCCAAGGATTTTGACTGCGCAGTGATTGCCATTGGCAATGATCTGGCGGCTTCGGTGCTGGTGGCCATGAACTTGATGGAGCTGGGCGTCCCTTATATTGTGTGCAAGGCCCATGATGAAACCCACCGCAAGGTGCTGGAGAAGCTGGGCGTCAACCGGGTGGTGATCCCGGAACAGGAGAATGCCCAGCGGCTGGGCAGAAGCCTGCACAGCCATAACGTACTGGAATATATCGAACTATCCGAGGAGTACGGTATCCTGGAGGTGCCCGCTCCCAAGGGCTGGGCTGGCAAAACCATCCGGGATTTGAATATCCGGGCGAAGCTGGGCATCAACATTATCGCCGTGGAGAGCGGAAAAAAGACCAACGTGTCTCCCTCGGCGGAGTACAGCATCCAGCCCGGGGACATTCTGGTGGTGCTGGGAGACAGCTACTCTCTGGAGGAGCTGCAGAAACTGTGATGGAGCAGCGGATTACGTCCCGGAAAAACCCCCAGCTGCAAATGGTGAAAAAGCTTCTGGCTTCCAGAAAATTCCGGGAGGAAGCAGGGCTTTTTGTGGGAGACGGAACCAAGCTGCTGCAGGAGGCGGTGCGGTTCTGCTCCGGATTGGAGCTGGTTGTGCTCTCTGATGGGGTCGAGATGCAGCTGCCGGATGCCCTGCGGGTGATTCGGGTTCCTGAGGATGTGATGGAGTCCCTTTCTCCCATGGCAGCGCCCCAGGGGGCTCTGTTCGTCTGCCGGATGCCGAAGCAGACACAATTTTGCCCCAGGGGGGGAATGCTCCTGCTGGACGGCATACAGGACCCGGGAAATCTGGGGACCATTCTGCGCACGGCAGACGCACTGGACGTTCCTGTGGCATTGCTGGAAGGGTGCGCCGATCCCTACAGCCATAAGGTGGTCCGCGCCAGTATGGGGGCGGTGTTCCGACGGGACACGATTCAGACCAGCTGGGAGCAGGCAGCTGCCGCCTGCAAGGATGCGGGCATTCCCATTGGGGTTACGGCTCTGAGCAGCCGGGCGCAGGACTTGCGTCGGGCGCCGCTGCATACCATGGCAGTGGTGATTGGAAGCGAGGGCCAGGGAGTGCGCCGGGAAATACTGGACGCGGCGGACCGGGAACTGATTATCCCTATGAATCCGCACTGCGAATCCCTGAATGCGGCGATAGCTGCAGCCATTGTGATGTGGCAGATGGCCCAGGGGTAGAATAAAGAGAGAAACGGGGGAAGAACAATGCTGCTGCACTGGATTTGGCTGGCACACCGGCCCGGACTCAGCGACCGGGGGAAAGCATCCCTGCTGCAGCATTTTTCCGATCCGGAGGACATATTTTACGCGGATGAGGATGCCTTTTCCCAGGTGGAAAATTTGTCTCCGACAGGCCGGGAGAGCCTGGGGGACAAGGACCTGACCATGGCCCAGGAAATCCTGGAACAGTGCCGGGAAAAGAAGATTGGAATTCTGACCTTTCAGGATGCAGCCTATCCCCGCAGACTGCGGAACATTCCGGACCCGCCTGTGGTGCTGTACTACAAGGGCAGCATTCCGGACCTGGAGAGCCGGCCTGCTGTAGGCGTTGTGGGGACCCGTAAGGCGTCTGCCTATGGCCTTACCACCGCCAAACGCATGGGGTACCAGATTGCCAGATGCGGGGGCATTGTGGTATCGGGCATGGCCTACGGCATCGACGGCATGGCCATGGCCGGAGCCCTCACCGCCGGACAGCCGGTGGTGGGTGTCCTGGGGTGTGGGGCCGATGTGGTTTACCCGCTGGCAAACCGGTCACTGTTCCGGGATGTGGAAGCATACGGGTGCCTGCTCAGCGAATTTCCCCCGGGGCAGCCGCCCGCCAAGTGGACCTTTCCGAAGCGCAACCGGATTATCAGCGGTCTGAGCAACGGTGTGCTGGTGATTGAGGCTCCGGAGAGAAGCGGCGCACTGATTACCGCCCGTCAGGCGGCGGAGCAGGGCAGGGATGTCTTTGCTGTGCCCGGGAACATTGATCTGCCCTCTTTTCAGGGGAGCAACCAGCTGCTGCGGGACGGCGCCATTATGGTGTCCTCCGGCTGGGATGTGGTCAGCGAATATGAGGCGCTGTATCCGGGTAAACTCCACCGGTATACCCAAGGGATACTCCAGAGCGCGTATCCCGATGAGGTGGAAAATGCAGGAGAATCAGAGCCGGAACGGGTGGCCCAGACGGTGCGCAAGCCTGAGACGAAACTGGGCCTTAAGAAAAAATTAGACAAAAAAGCCATTGACAAGGCGGCTCCCACGCCGTATAGTGGCGTAAAACCCAATTTGCCGCCGCTGTCTGCGGATGAGGAAACCATTGTGCGTGCCTTGTCCGATGGGGAGCGGCTGGTGGATGATGTGATTGCCGAGACGGGGATGTCCACGGGAAAGCTGCTGTCCGCGCTGACCATGCTGGAACTGAAGGGTGTGATTTGCCGTCTTCCGGGCAAGCGCATTGGGCTGCGCAGCCGCTGATGGCTGCCGCAGCGGAGATTATCAAAGGAAACGGAGATATGGATACATGGCAAAAGCAAGCAATCTTGTGATTGTGGAGTCTCCCTCCAAAGCCAAAACCATCGGGCGGTACCTGGGCCCAGACTATGTTGTGAAAGCCAGTATGGGCCACCTCCGGGATCTGCCCAAGAGCAAGATGGGGGTGGACCTGGAGCATGATTTTACCCCCCAGTATATCCCCGTACGGGGAAAGGAATCTTTGATTAAGGAACTGAAAACCGAGGCCGGCAAGGCGGATACGGTTTACCTGGCAACGGACCCTGACCGGGAGGGGGAAGCCATTTCCTGGCATCTGAAGGAGCTGCTGGAGCTTCCCGACGACAAGGCCCGGCGGGTAACGTTTAACGAAATCACCCAGAAAGTGGTCCGGGAGGCCATTCAGCACCCCCGGGAAATCGACTATAACTTGGTGGACGCCCAGCAGGCCCGGAGAATTCTGGACCGGATTGTGGGCTATCAGCTCTCCCCGCTGCTGTGGAAGAAAGTGCGGCGGGGACTGTCCGCCGGACGGGTCCAGAGCGTGGCCACCCGGATGGTGGTGGATCGGGAGCAGGAAATCCGGAATTTCCAGCCCCGGGAGTACTGGACCATCGACGTGACACTGAACCGGATGGGAAAGCCAGGAAGCTTTGTGGCCCACTATTACGGCAGTCCCAAGAAGCGGGAGCTGGAGAACGAGGCTCAGGCTCAGGAGGTGCTGGCGGACATTGACGGCAGGCTGTTCTCTGTGAGCAGCGTGAAAAAGGCGGAGAAAAAGCGCTCCAGCCCCCCGCCCTTTACCACCTCCACTTTGCAGCAGGAGGCGTCCCGGAAGCTGGGCTTTACCCCTAAGAAGACCATGATGATTGCCCAGCAGCTCTATGAGGGCGTGGATATCGCCGGAGAGGGAACTACGGGCCTTATCACATATATGCGTACCGACTCTCTGCGGCTGTCCGACGAGGCTATGGCTGAGGCGGCCCAGTTTATCAGGGCCCGCTATGGCGCGGACTATTACTATGGGTCCTTCCACACGTTCAAAACCAAGTCCGGCGCCCAGGATGCCCACGAAGCCATTCGCCCAACCCATGTGGAGCTGGAGCCGGAGCGGGTTCGGGCCAGCCTGACCCAGGATCAATACCGGCTTTACAAGCTGGTCTGGAGCCGGTTCCTGGCGACGCAGATGGCCAATGCCTTGTTTGACACGGTGTCCATTGACACCGAGTGCGCCGGTCATGTGTTCCGTGCCAGCCATCAGAGCCTGCGTTTTGCCGGCTTTATGTCGGTGTACGAAGAAGGCAAGGACGAGGAAACGGAGCAGCTGGGCTCCGCGCTGCCTGACCTGACGGTGGGGGAGCAGGTTTCCCAGATGAAGTCGGAAAAGGAGCAGCATTTCACCCAGCCTCCCGCCCGGTATACCGAAGCGACTCTGGTCAAGGCCATGGAGGAAAAAGGGGTGGGACGTCCTTCTACCTATGCCGCTACCATTTCCACCATCGAGGACCGGGAGTATGTGGTCAAGCAGGACAAGCGTCTGGCGCCCACTCCCCTGGGAGAGATTGTCACCGGGCTGATGATGGAGCGTTTCAACGATATCATCGATGTGGAGTTCACGGCCAATATGGAGTCCCGTCTGGATGCGGTGGAGGAGGGCAAGCAACCCTGGAAAGCCCTGTTGGCGGATTTCTATCAGGATTTCAGCAAGGAGCTTCAGGATGCGGAAACCGCTCTGGAGGGGGTCCGGCTGAAGGTTCCGGAGGAGGAAACCGACGAGGTCTGCGAGCTGTGCGGCAGGAAAATGGTAATCAAGACGGGCCGGTTCGGCAAGTTCCTGGCCTGCCCGGGATTCCCGGAGTGTAAGAACACCAAGCCTCTGGTGGAGCGGATGCCCGGCCGGTGCCCCAAGTGCGGCAGCGGGATTTTGAAACGGAAGTCCAAAAAGGGATTTGCCTATTACGCCTGCGAAAAGGGCGCGGAGTGCGGCTTTATGACCTGGGATGTACCCACCGCCGAAGACTGCCCGGAATGTGGCCAGACCCTGTTCAAGAAGTCCGGAAAGGGCAGAATGAAACCCTTCTGCATCAACGAAGCCTGCAGCCGGTTCCTGCCGGAGGACCAGCGGGGATACTATAAGAAAAAAACCGCTGCCGGTGAAGCGGAGGCGGCGGCGAAGGAAGAGAAGGCGGAAGCCGGGAAAACAACCAAAAAGAGCAGTGTAAAATCCACCGGAGCGAAAAAGACGGTTACCCGGAAGAAAAAGGAGGCCTGAGCATGACAGTAAAGGTGATTGGCGCGGGCCTGGCTGGTTCGGAGGCTGCCTGGCAGCTTGCAAACCGGGGAATCGATGTGGAGCTGTATGAGATGAAGCCCCACAAAATGACCCCGGCGCACCACAGCGCGGACTTTGCGGAGCTGGTCTGTTCCAACTCCCTGCGAGGGGATCGGCTGGAGAATGCGGTGGGCCTTCTGAAGGAGGAGCTGCGTCGGTGCGGCAGCCTGATTCTGGCCTGCGCGGAGGAAGCCCGGGTGGAGGCCGGTGGCTGTCTGGCGGTGGACCGGCAGGGGTTTTCCCGGCTGGTTACGGAAAAGATCCGCAGCCATCCCAATATCCGGATCGTCTCTCAGGAGGTTACCCAGGTTCCCCAGGGACCGGTGATTGTTGCCACCGGCCCGCTGACCTCCGATGCGCTGTCTCAGGCTATTGGGGCCTATTTCGGTCAGACCGGATATCTCCACTTTTTTGATGCGGCGGCGCCCTTGGTTACGGCGGAATCCATTGATATGGACCTTGCTTGGTGGCAGTCCCGGTATGACCGGGGCACCCCGGATTACATCAACTGCGCCATGGACAAAGAGCAGTATCAGGCCTTTGTCCGGGAGCTGATTTCCGCGGAAGAGGCAGAAGTCCACGGCTTTGAAGACAAAAATGTGTTTGAGGGCTGTATGCCGGTAGAGGTGATGGCCCGCCGGGGTCCGGATACCCTGCGTTTCGGCCCTCTGAAGCCGGTAGGACTCACCGACCCCCGTACGGGAAGGGAGCCCTATGCGGTGGTTCAGCTGCGTCAGGACAACGCAGCAAAGACTGTATTCAATCTGGTGGGCTTTCAGACACATCTGAAATTTGGAGAACAGAAGCGGGTCTTTTCCCTGATTCCCGCTTTGCACAATGCGGAGTTTGTCCGCTATGGTGTCATGCACCAGAACACCTTCCTGCAGTCGCCCAAGCTGCTGGATCGGTATTACGCAGACCGTCGGGATCCGCTGGTGGCTTTTGCCGGGCAGATGACCGGCGTGGAAGGATATGTGGAATCCACCGCCTCCGGCTATCTGGCGGCAGTGGCTATGGCTGCCAAGGTACAGGGACGCCCTCTCCCGGACTTCCCCAAAACCACAGCCATTGGGGCCCTGGGACTGTATATCAGTGATGAAAGCGTAGAAAATTTCCAGCCCATGAATATCAACTTCAGCATCATTCAGCCCCTGGAAAAACGGATTCGGAAAAAAGCGGAAAAAAATCTGGCCATTGCCCAGCGCTCTCTGGAGGTCATCGACCGGCTGGCGGCCAGCGGAATTTGAGAAAAAGAGGTGGAGCGGATGAAAATCATTCTTGACGCCATGGGTGGAGACTTGGCCCCGGAAGCTCCGGTTATGGGCGCCATTGAGTCGGTAAAGCGCTTTGGCATTGAAGTGACGCTGGTTGGCCGGGGAGAGGCCATCCTGGAGGTTTTGAAAAAGCACGGAATCGAGGACCTGCCCGACGGCATGGAGATTTCCAATGCGGAGGACGTGGTGGATATGCACGACGATCCCGGTTCCGTTATCCACAAGCGGAAGAACTCGTCCATGGTTATCGGACTGAAGATGCTGGCGGAGGGCAGGGGCGACGCATTTGTGTCCGCAGGCTCTACCGGCGCTCTGCTCACAGGCGCCACCTTACTCGTCAAGCGGGTGAAGGGCATCCGCCGGGCCTCCCTGGCCCCCGCCATTCCTACAAAGGGCGGCGGGAATGTAATCATCTGTGACTGCGGAGCCAATGTGGAGTGTACGCCGGAGTTTCTGCTCCAGTTCGGCCTGGTGGCTTCGGAGTATGTGTGCTGTGTGCTGGGCGTGGAGAAGCCCAGGGTTGGGCTTCTGAACAACGGAACGGAGGACAGCAAGGGGACACCCCTGCAGAAGGAGGCTTACGCCCTGCTGAAGAACGCTCACGACAGGGGCCTTTTGAACTTCGTTGGCAACGTGGAAGCCCGTGCCGTTCCTCTGGGGGAAGTGGATGTGGTGGTCTGTGACGGCTTCAGCGGAAATGTTCTGCTGAAGGCTATTGAGGGTACTGCCATGTTCATGGGCAGCATGATGAAGCGGGCGTTCAAGAAAAACCTGGCAACCAAACTGGGCTATCTGCTGTGCAGGTCCGGGGTGAAGGACATTGTCCGGGTGCTGGACTACCGGGAAATCGGCGGAACCCAGCTGCTGGGTATCAGGAAGCCTGTGGTCAAAGCCCATGGCTCCTCGGATTCCCTGGCATTCCAGAGCGCCATCCGGCAGGCCATTGCCGCTGCGGAAGGCAATTTTACAGCTCAGCTGGAGGAAAGTCTGGCGGCTATGAAGGAGATCAATCCATGATTAAGGATCTGGAAACCGCAATCGGATACCATTTTCATAACATTTCTCTGCTGCAGAATGCACTCACCCATTCGTCCTACGCCAATGAGCGCTGGCATAACAGCCTGCTGAGCAATGAGCGGCTGGAGTTCCTGGGGGACAGTATTCTGGGAATGCTGGTGGCGGAGTACCTGTACAGAACCTTCCCGGACCGTCCGGAGGGAGAGCTGACCCGGATGCGGGCGGACATGGTCTGTGAAGGAACGCTGTCGGCTACCGCCAACCGGATCGGTCTGGGGCAGCACCTTCTGCTGGGCCACGGCGAGGAGCAGGGGGGCGGCCGCAGCCGGGATTCCATCCTGGCTGATGCTATGGAGTCGGTAATTGCTGCCTGCTTCCTGGATGGCGGCCTGGAGGCCGCGCTGCAGATTGTGCAGCGGTTCATTCTGGTGGAGGTGCCGGTGACCCGTCTGCACAATGTGGACTACAAGACCCAGCTGCAGGAGCTGGTTCAGCAGAAGAAGAACCAGATTCTGACCTATTCTCTGGCAGGAGAGAGCGGCCCGGATCATGACAAACATTTTGATGTGACGGTTTCCCTGAATGGCTCTGTCGTGGGGAAAGGCTCCGGCAGCAGCAAAAAGCGGGCTGAGCAGATGGCGGCCCGGGCTGCCATGGAGCATTTGTTTCCCAACCGGGTACAATGACATACCCTGGGAGGACGCTTTTCGAAAAAACAGAGAAATACGTACAAATAATTCAACTTTGATTGACAAAATACGGCGTTTGGGGTAGAATAACCGGGCTGAATGGAACGAGTCGTATTTTTGTCAGTTTGAGAGGAGACAGCTATGGACCTGCGTCAGAAACTGCTGGAGGTCAGCAGGGGATTCCGGATTGACTATGAGTATCTGGGATATGAAACCATCCAGATGGGGAATGTGAATCATACGTATAAGGTAAATTTTCTGTTACCGGATGGAAATCCCAAGTCTTTCCTGATACAGAACGTCAACACCTATGCTTTCCGGAATCCTGTGGGACTGATGGAAAACATCGACAAGGTGACGGAGCACATCCGGGCCAAGAAGCCGGATCAGCTTACCCTGCATTTTCACCATACTCCGGATCGGAAGACCTACATCGCGGACGGCGACAATTTCTGGCGGATGACCAACTATGTCCCCTCCGTTACCTTCAATTCGGTTTCGGACCTGAATGTGGTCCGCAGCGCAGGTGAGGCCTTTGGCGAATTTCAGATGGATTTGGCGGATTTTGACAGCGGAGAGCTGATGGAGACCATTCCCGCCTTCCACAACACCCGCAAGCGGTATGAAAATCTGCTGGAAGCCATTGCCCGGGACCGGGCAGGGCGGGCTGCCTCGGTGCAGGAGGAGATTGGGTATCTGCTCAGCGTGCAGGAGCTTGCCTGCACCCTCACCGATTTGCAGGAGCGGGGGGAGCTTCCCCTGCGTGTGACCCACAATGATACCAAAATCAACAATGTCCTGTTCCACCCGGGGGACTGCAGCGCCATGATTGTCATTGACCTGGATACGGTTATGCCCGGCCTGATGGGGCATGATTTCGGGGATGCCATTCGATTCGCGGCAAACTATGTGGAAGAGGACTGCCCGGAGTATGAGAAGGCCGGTGTAAACCTGGAGGTATTCCGGGCTTTTGCGGAGGGATTCCTGTCCAAAACCGCCGCAGCCATGACCAAGAAGGAAGTTGATACCCTGGCACTGAGCTGCTTTGTCCTTACGGCGGAGCTGGCTACCCGGTTCCTGGCGGATTATCTGGACGGCGACCTATATTTCAAGGTCAAGTCTCCGGAACATAACTTAATCCGCACTCGCTGTCAGATTGCCTTGGCGAAGGATATGCAGAAAAAGCTGCCCCAGATGGAGAAAATTGTTTTTGACTGTGTGTCCGCGGCAAAGAAATAAGGGCAGTCAGAGACTGCCCTGAGCAAAAAGGAGCCTGCCGGACGGCAGACTCCTTTTATGCTGTTTATGTAGGTTAGTGAGTTTCAATCCATTCGTTGACCTTGGTCTTGGCCAGCCGCTTGATATCCTCGGTGGGATACTGGGAAGCCGCACCACCGCAAACATGCAGGAAGTACAGGCCCTCGGGAGTCTGATACAGGCTCTCTTCATAGCCGGCAGGATCACCGAAGCTGCCGCTGACAAAGCGCTTGACCAGGGTAGCGGTTTCGGTATCGTACTCCTTTTTGCAGATGATCTTCTTCATTGGATGAACCTCCTTTCTTGGCAATCATGTTTTTCAAAGCCTATTATACATATTTTAGTGTGGAAATCAATACCTAACCATGAAAAATCATAACATTTTGAAAAAGATTGGACGATGAATCAATTTTATTACGGTTTTTTCCTGTGGTATTATGTACATTTTGTATAAAAACGGAACGCAATATGGGGGTTCCCTTGAATATAGACGAACAAACGTTTCTTGAAATCAGGAGAAAATATGAAGGATTTTCCTCTTTTTCCAACGGAATACGGCATGTCCAGCATCACCTTGAGAGAAATTCCGTACCGGAAGCAGGCGTATATCTGGATTCAGTCGGTGGCAGAGGGACAGCTTTTCCCGCACCTGGAGGAGTGCGTGCGGTTTTGCCGCATGGCCGGTGCGGAGCGGGTCCTGGCTGCCAATCATCCCGGTCTGGACAAATTCCCTGCCTATACCACTCTGCTGGAAATGACCGGCCTGGGCAGAAGCTGGGAGGAAACCGCTGTGCGGGTTCCCATTTCCGAGACTACCGTGGGCCGATGGCGAATGCTCTACAATGAGAGAATGTCCGCAGTGGACGGGGCAGGGAGTTTGACATATGGGGATGAGAGAAGCATCCTGGAGCAGGGGGGTGCCTGCTTTGTATGCCGGGGTGCGGAAGCACTGGGTATCGGCTGGCTGTCGAAAGGGCAGGTGCGTGCGGTTGCTTCCCTGATTCCCGGAGCGGGGGAAACGGTAATGGCCTGCCTGATGGGAGCTGTTCCCGGCCAGCCTCTGCGGCTGGAGGTGGCGTCGACCAACGAACGTGCTATCCGCCTGTACCGACGCCTGGGCTTTACGGTAACCCGTACTTTATTCACCTGGTATCAGATTCCGGAGAAATTTGCAAAAGATGCACAAACGGATGCCGTATTTTTTGATATGTACGGTAAAAACACTTGACACATGGAACAGAATATGCTATAATCGCCCGGGTGTTAAGCAAGGATACTTTACAGGAGGGCGGAAGATGGACGCGTTGGAGCTGGTTCTCCTGTATGACTATTACGGCGGTCTGCTGACCCAGCGGATGCAGGAGTGCTTTGAACTGCGCTACAATCAGGATCTGTCTCTGAGTGAGATTGGCCAAATTCTGGGCATCAGCCGTCAGGGCGTCCACGACAATCTCAGCCGGGCAGAGGCTCTGCTGCGGAATATGGAGCAGAAAACCGGCTGTGTGCGCCGGGATCAGAGCTGCCGTCAGGCAGCCCGGGAAATTCTGAGCCTTGCCGGACGCCTGCGGTCAGACCCACAGGCAGATATTGCGGAACTGACGGGAAAGATTATACAAATCGCGGAAGAACTTGAGGAGTAAGTATGGCGTTTGAAGGATTAACTGAAAAGATTTCCGCTACCTTCAAAAAGCTGCGGGGCAAAGGCCGTCTGAAAGAAGCGGACGTCAAGGAAGCCATGCGGGAAATCCGGATGGCTCTGCTGGAGGCTGACGTCAGCTACAAGGTAGTGAAGGACTTTGTCAAGTCCGTTTCCGAGCGCTGCGTGGGCGCGGACGTGCTGGAATCTCTGACTCCTGCCCAGATGATCGTGAAGATCGTCAATGAAGAGCTGTGCAAGCTCATGGGCAACGAGACCAAGCACCTGACCATTAATCCCAACGGGCCCACTGTGGTGATGCTGGTTGGCCTGCAGGGTGCCGGTAAGACCACCAACGGCTCCAAGCTGGCGGGGCTTCAGAAGCGCCAGGGGAAGAACCCTCTGCTTGTGGCCTGCGACATTTACCGGCCGGCGGCCATTGAGCAGCTGAAGGTATGCGGTCAGAAGCTGAATATTCCGGTATTTGAGAAGGGCACCCAGGACCCGGTGCAGACCGCAAAGGAAGCGGTCCTTTACGCCCGGCAGCATGGCCATGACATGGTGTTCCTGGATACCGCCGGACGGCTGCACATCGACGAAGCCCTGATGAACGAGCTGAAAAATATCAAGGCTGCGGTGAAGCCGGATGAAATTATGCTGGTAGTGGACGCCATGACCGGCCAGGACGCGGTGAACGCGGCACAGAGCTTCAACGAGTGGCTGGATATCGATTCCGTTATGCTCAGCAAACTGGACGGCGACGCTCGGGGCGGCGCGGCCCTTTCTGTCAAGGCAGTGACGGGAAAGCCCATCAAATTCGTGGGCATGGGAGAAAAGCTGGAGGACATTGAGCCTTTCCACCCGGACCGGATGGCCAGTCGGATACTGGGCATGGGGGATGTGCTGTCCCTGATTGAAAAGGCGGAAAAGGCCTACGATGCCAAGAAGGCCGCTGAGATGGAGGAGAAGCTGAAGTCCAACCGCTTTACTCTTCAGGATTTCTACGATCAGATGGTTCAGATGAAGTCCATGGGCTCCATGGAGGAGATTCTGGCTCAGATGCCCGGCGGTGCCAACCTGAAGGGTGTGAAGCTGGATGAGAAAGCCATGGCCCATACGGAGGCCATTATCCTCTCCATGACGCCAAAGGAGCGGGAGAAGCCGGAGATCATCGGCGCCAGCCGGAAGAAGCGGATTGCCGCCGGAGCCGGCGTGCGGGTGGAGGATGTGAACAAGCTGCTCAAGTCCTTTGAGCAGATGCGAAAGCTGATCAAGCAGTTCTCCGGTCCGGGTATGGGCCGGAAGATGAAGCGTATGCGGGGCCTGGGGGGCCTCGGCGGGGGCTTCCCCGGTTTCTAACTGGTTCGCTGAAAGCAAATTGCTTTGCGATATAGATTCAGATTATTTTTGGAGGTGAAACTCTCATGGTTAAGATCAGACTGAGAAGAATGGGCGCCAAGAAGGCTCCTTACTACCGTATCGTGGTTGCGGATGCCCGCTCTCCCCGTGACGGCCGGTGCATCGAAGAGATTGGCACGTACAATCCTCTGACTCAGCCCGCCACCATCACTGTGGATGCTGAGAAGGCCCAGACCTGGATCAAGAACGGCGCGCAGCCCACCGATACCGTTCGCGGCCTGCTGAAGAGCGCTGGCGTTCTGTAAGATCCCTAAAGGAGAATTCCGCATGAAAGAACTTTTGCTGTATATGGCAAAAAATCTGGTGGATGATCCTGAGTCCGTTACCGTAACCGAAATCGAAGATGAGGACGGCAAGGTTCTGGAGCTGCGTGTCGCCGAGGGTGACATGGGCAAGGTGATCGGCCGCCAGGGACGGATCGCCAAGGAGATCCGCACCATTATTAAGACTGTTGCCCAGCGCACTGGCGAGAAGGTCACGGTCGAAATCGTGGATTGAACGATGATGCGTGACGCATACCGTCACGCATTTTTCGTTTATGTACATTGGATGAGGAGCAAAGAACATGAGACTTCCCTTGATTGAAGCCGGAGAAATTGTCACCACCCACGCAGTGCGGGGGGAGGTGAAAGTGTTGTGCTTTTTGGACGATCCGTCCATGCTGTGCGAATTTGACCGCTGCTCCATTGGCGGACAGCCGTACCGCATGGAGTCCGTCCGGGTGCAGAAGACCTGCAATCTGGTCAAGCTGGAGGGGGTTGACACGGTAGAGGCAGCCCAGGCTCTGCGGGGGAAGATTTTGTCCCTTTATCGGGAGGATGTGGACCCGGACGTGATTTTTGCCGCGGAACTGAAGGGCGTTGAGGTGTATGCCGGGAGCGAGTCCATCGGTGTGATCACCGATGTGCTGGACTATCCGGGAAACAGCGTCTACGTGGTGAAGGGACGGTATGAATATCTGATTCCGGCGGTGAAGCAGTTCATTCTGTCCACAGACCTGGATGCCAACCGGATGGAGGTAACCCTGCTGGAGGGTATGCGCACCGATGAGAATTGACATCCTGACCCTGTTCCCGGAGACCCTGGGGGATGTACTGTCGGAGAGCATTCTGGGCCGTGCCCAGGAGCGAGGGTACATTCATATCGAAACCCACCAGATACGAGATTACACTTCCAGCAAGCAGAACCAGGTGGATGATTAGCCCTACGGCGGCGGACGGGGCGCCATTATGCAGGCGGACCCGCTGTACCGCTGCTGGGAAGCAGTCTGTGATGAAGCGGGAGGCCCGGTACACACCATCTACCTGTCTCCCTGCGGCCATACCTTCCGGCAGGCGGATGCCATCCGGCTGAGCAGGCTGGAGAACCTGATTCTGGTGTGCGGCCACTATGAGGGCATTGACCAGCGCTTTATTGACGAGTGCGTGGATGAAGAAATCTCCCTGGGGGACTTTGTCCTCACCGGAGGGGAGATCGCCGCCATGGCGGTGACGGATGCGGTGTGCCGGATGGTCCCCGGCGTCCTGGCGGACCCGGAGTGCTTTGAGGATGAGAGTCATTTCAATGGGCTCCTGGAATATCCCCAGTATAGCCGCCCGGCTGTCTGGCACGGCAGGGAAGTGCCCGCCATTCTGCTGTCCGGAAATCACGAGAAGGTCCGCCAATGGCGGCGGAAGCAGGCCCTGCGCCGCACCCGGCAGCGCAGGCCGGATATGTATGAAAAGCTGGATCTGTCCAGCAAACAGGACCGTAAACTGCTCAAGGAAATGGAGGCAGAGGACCATGAACAATCTGGAGACCTTGAAACAGTGGATTGAGGAAAGCAAGCACATCGTATTTTTCGGCGGCGCAGGGGTAAGTACCGAATCCGGTATTCCGGATTTCCGGAGTGTGGACGGACTCTACAGTCAAAAATTTGATTATCCGCCGGAGGTCATTATCAGCCACAGCTTCTATGAGCGCAATCCGGAGTATTTCTTCCGGTTTTACCGGGAGAAAATGCTGCCCCTGGGTTTTGAGCCCAATGTAACCCATCGGTGCCTGGCAAAGTGGGAGCAAATGGGAAAACTGGACGCCGTGATTACCCAAAATATTGACGGTCTGCATCAGAAGGCAGGCAGCAAACGGGTCTATGAACTTCATGGCTCGGTACTGCGCAATTATTGCACCCGCTGTGGAAAATTCTACAGCGCTCAGTGGATCAAGTCCTGCGAGGGCGTGCCCCGGTGCTCCTGCGGAGCCATTGTAAAGCCGGATGTGGTGCTCTATGAGGAGGGGCTGGACCAGGATACGCTGATGAAGAGCGTTATGGCCATACGGGGTGCGGATCTGCTGATTGTGGCAGGGACGAGCTTGACGGTGTATCCCGCAGCTGGGCTGATCAACTACTACCGTGGAAATCGGCTGGTCCTGATTAATCGGGACGAAACCCCCTATGACAGCCAGGCGGACCTGGTTTTCCATGAAAGTCTGGGCAAGATTTTTTCCCAGATTGTTCCGGAAACTCCCTAACCGTGCAAAATCGCCCTCGGCAGATGCCGGGGGCGATTTGACTTATCTTCGATGGGATTTCCAGTGGGAATACATCCGGAATACGCTGGAGCCCAGCAGAATACCCATGGCCATCACACCGGCAATGGCCGCTGTGTGCATTCCCTGAGAGGCAAACAGCTCCATCTCACCCCGCACGGCATAATTCATGGTGTAATACACACCGGCGCCGGGGATGATGGGAAAGATGGAAACCACCAGATAGGAGATGGCAGGGTACTTTCGGACTCTTGCCATGATTTCCGAATAGACGGAGGAAAACAGGGCGGAAGAAAAATATGCCAGAATATCCGTGCCCCCCAGCTGGACCACCACACCGTATACCGCCCAGGCCAGCACACCGCCCAGGGCGCACAACATTCCTCCGGGACCGTGAATGTTGAACAGGATGGAGAAACCCACACAGCCAATCAGCGTAAAGAAGCAGGCAGCCCCCAGAGAGTAGGGGATGGGGGCGGTGGAAACCGGCGTACCCCAGCAGGAAGCGGCCAGCTGCCAGGCGCCTGCGGTGCCAAGGGCAATGGCAGCCGCAATCATAAATACCTGCACAATGCGATTGATGCCGGAGTTGGTGTCACCGTAAATGATATCCCGCATGGCGTTTGTAAAGAGCAGGCCGGGCACCAGCTGCATCAGCGCACCGATGGTGACGGCGTCCGGATTCCCAATTATGCCCAGAGCGCCCAGCACATAGGCGGCAATGGCCAGCAGAAAAGAGGAGCAAATGGTGCGGAAAAAGGGATTGGCCTTGCTGCTTTCCAGTTTTTCTCCGGTATATCCGGCCAGCACTCCGCAGAAGCCGGCGCAGATACCTTCTATCCAGTTCCCGCCAAAGAACATTCCAAACCCGGCGGCGCCCAGAAAGTGCCCCAGATAGTGTGCCGCATTGGTATAAGAAATCAGGCCGGAGCGCACCAGGTCCAGCCAGCGCTGGGCTTCCTGGGGCTCAGGCGTTCGGTTGCACAGCGCCCGGCTAAGGCCGCTGTATTTTTCCACTGCGTCCAGATCATTCCCGTGGGAACCGATCCGCCGCATCCGGGTAATGGGCTGACCATCCTCGCCCAGAACGCTCACAATGAGGAAATTGGGAATGGCAAAAACCTCAGCCTGGATTCCGTAGGCTGCCAGTACACGGCTGACGCTCTCCTCAATCCGGAAGGTTTCCGCACCGCTCATCGCCAGCTCATATCCCAGGTCCGTGGCAAGGTCCAGCAAAACAATGTAGTCCATGGAGCATACCTCAAAAAACAATTCAAGCCATAGTATACCATATTGGGCATGGATTGCAAGAAAAATCGCCGGGTTTCCGGCGATTTTCATTATCCCTTTTTCCGCAGGAAGATGATGCCCAGCGTTCCGGGGCCACAGTGGCAGGAGATGGTGCACCCTGCAGTGGCATCCTGAATCTGACGGAAGCTGCCATAGGTTTGGATGGCATCCACCACCGTCTGGTAGCAATCCTCCGGCACGATGGTTTTCACCAGGAAAATGCAGTCCGTGTCGATGTCATCCCGGCCGGACAGACGGTCCCGAACGTAGGCGTTGAGGCACTTTGCCAGGTTTCCCCGGTATTTTTTTCCAACCGTGAGCTTGTTGTCCACCAGATCAATGCAGGGCTTCAGGCTGAGCAGATTGGCCCCCAAAGCGGCTGCGGAGGAGCATCTGCCGCCCTTGGCAAGGTAGTCCAATTTATCCACAACAAAGCTGGTTTCCACCAGGGAAGCGACCTCCTGCACCTGCTGGGCAAGCTGGTCCAGGGACTGGGCGGTTTTGGCGAAGTCGCAGGCTTTCAAGGCCAGAAAGCCCTGACCCAGGGTCAGATTCCGGGAGTCAATGACCCGGACGTTGGGAAAGTCCTGGGCAGCCAGACAGGCGTTCTGATAGCTGGCGGAAAATCCGGAGCCGATGCAGATCTGAAGCACACCGTCGTACTTGGGGCTGTATTCTCCGAAGAAATCCTGATATTCCCCCACGCTGACAGCGGAGGTGGAGCACAGGCTGCCGCCGGAGGCCACATGGGCAAAGATTTCCGCCGGGGTGATGGTGATGCCGTCCTTGAATTCTGCTCCGTCCTTCACCACCGTCAGGGGAGTCAGGGTGATATCCAGCGACTCCACGAGAGCCTTGGGAAGATCGCAGGTGCTGTCTGTCAGAATTTTGAAGTTCATGTCCGTTTCTCCTTCTTCATGCGTCAATTGGTATGGGAAAGGGGGTCGGTGGTCATCATATAGCAGCTGGGCGTTTGGTCCTGGCTTCGCAGGTATTTGGCACCCCAGTCCCGCATGGCAACCAGGATGGGAAGCAGGCTTTTCCCTGTCTCCGTGAGAGAATACTCCACCTTGGGGGGAATCACAGGAAAGACCTTCCGGTTAATCAGGTGCTGGGCTTCCAGCTCCCGCAGCTGCTGGGTCAGCATTTTGGGCGTGGCGCTGATGACCTTGCGCAGTTCCGAGAAACGCAGTGTGCCGCCGGACAGGTGCCACAGTATCAGCGCCTTATATTTTCCGCCGATCAGTTCAAGGGTGGCCTCCACCGGACAGTTCTGTTTCTCTTCCATCACAATGCCTCCATGGTATCCAAAAGGGTAGTATGGTACAAAATAGTGCATACTTGTGTTTTGTGCTACACATGGTAGAATAGTACCATAGATAACGCCCTGAGTCAATGAGAAGAATGGTCGAATTCCGGTTGATTTTTTGGCGATTGTGTTTGATAATGGAAGGGAGAGACGGGGATGAAACTGAAGTTTACGGTTACCGGCATGACCTGCGCCGCCTGTTCTGCCCGGGTGGAGAAGGTAACCCGCCAGGTGCCTGGGGTAAAGCAGGCAGATGTGAATCTGCTGGCCGGCTCCATGCAGGTGGAGGCGGAAAATCCGGAGGTTACCGGACAGATTGTCCAGGCAGTGGAGAAGGCGGGTTATCACGCCGCGCTGGCGGGAGAAAAACCGGCGAAGCCGGCTCAGCCGGAAAACGATGCGGAAAAGCAGATGCGGTTTCGGATCATTGGCTCCGCAGTCTGTTTGGTGGTGCTGATGTATTTCACCATGGGACATATGGTTGGACTGCCTGCACCGGGCTGGTACCACGGAACAGAAAACGCCATGGTGGCCGCTCTGCTCCAGTTTTTCCTGACATTGCCGCCGGTATATCTGAACCGGGTTTATTATACCCGGGGACTGAAGGCGCTCTGGAACCGGGGGCCCAATATGGACTCCCTGATTGCAGTAGGGTCTTTGGCGGCGCTGATCTATGGTGTGGCCGCGCTGTTCCGTATGGCGTGGGGTATGGGCCATGGTGACTGGGGCCTGGTGGAGCGCTACAGCGAGAATCTGTATTTCGAGTCTGCGGCTATGATTCTGACCCTGATTACCTTGGGCAAGTACCTGGAGGCCCGGGCCAAGGGCCGAACCGGGGATGCCGTTCGGGCGCTGATGGACCTTCGGCCCAAAACTGCGGTGGTCCGCCGGGAGGGCGTGGAACAGGAGATTCCCGTGGAGCAGGTTCAGGCAGGGGATGTGGTCATTGTCCGTTCCGGCGGGAGAATCCCGGTGGATGGCACGGTGCTGGAGGGAAGAGGTTCCGTAGACCAGAGCGCCCTGACAGGTGAAAGCGTCCCGGTGGAAAAGCTGCCCGGAGATACGGTGGCGGCAGCCACCATCAACGCCGAGGGATATCTGGAATTCCGGGCAGACAAGGTTGGACAGGACACCACCCTGGCACAGGTTATCCGGCTGGTGGAGGAGGCCGGGGGCTCCAAGGCCCCCATTGCCCGGCTGGCGGACCGGATTGCAGGGATTTTTGTGCCGGTTGTGATGGCCATTGCCGCTGTAACCTTCCTGACGTGGATGGTTCTGGGACAGAGCCTGGAGTTCAGTCTGACCTGCGCCATTTCCGTGCTGGTTATCTCCTGCCCCTGCGCCCTGGGACTGGCCACACCGGTGGCCATCATGGTGGGCACCGGCCGGGGGGCGCAGATGGGGGTTTTGTTCAAGAATGCGGAGGCCCTGGAGAATCTGCACCATGTGGATACGGTGGTGCTGGACAAAACCGGCACGCTGACCACCGGAAAGCCGGAGGTAACGGACATATTTCCCGGAAGTGTGTCCCGGGATGAGCTGATTCGGACGGCAGCGGCTTTGGAAAGCCGGTCGGAGCATCCTTTCGCCAAGGCCATATGCGCACTGACACCAAGCGATGCTTTGCCGGAGGCGGCGAATTTTGAAACGCTTCCAGGCAGGGGTGTTGCCGGAACCATTCAGGGAATCCGCTGCTTCGGCGGCAACAGCCGTTTGATGGCAGAGCAGGGAATTCCGGTTCCGGAATTTCCGCAGCTGGCCCGGGAGGGGAAAACCCCTTTGCACTTTGGGGATGCCCATGGCAGATACCTGGGCACCATCGCTGCAGCGGATGTGCTGAAGGCGGATTCTCCGTCGGCGGTATCGACCCTGCGTGCCGCTGGGCTGGATGTGGTAATGCTGACCGGAGACAATGGGGTGACCGCTCAGGCCATCGCGGACAAGGCGGGAATCTCCCATGTGATTTCCGATGTGCTGCCTGGGGATAAGGCGGGAGCGGTTCAGAAGCTCCAGAGCCAGGGCAAGCGGGTTCTGATGGTGGGGGACGGCATCAATGATGCCCCGGCCCTGGTGACTGCCGACGTGGGTATGGCCATCGGCGCAGGTACAGACATTGCCATGGAGTCTGCGGATATTGTGCTGATGAACAGCTCGCTGACTGCCGTCAGCGGAGCAGTGGCCCTGAGCAAGGCAACCATCCGCAACATTCGGGAGAATCTGTTCTGGGCATTTTTCTACAACTGTCTGGGCATTCCCATCGCCGCCGGCGTACTGTATCCGGCTTTCGGTCTGCAGCTGAGCCCCATGCTGGGAGCGGCCGCCATGAGTATGAGCAGTGTGTTTGTGGTATCCAACGCCCTGCGGCTGCGGTGGTTCCGGAGCGGGAAGTCCCGTGCCGAAGCGGCAGAATGCCCTGTATGTCCGGCAGAATGTACAATCCAGGAAACAATACAACAGGAGGAATCAAGTATGAAAACGGTCATTCACGTAAACGGCATGATGTGTGCCCACTGCAAAGCCGCAGTGGAGAAGGCCTGCAAGGCTGTCCCCGGTGCTGAGGATGCTGTGGTTGATTTGGAGGCGAAAACCGTAACCGTAACCGGAAGCGCCCAGCTGTCCGCACTGAAGCAGGCGATTGTGGACGCGGGATACGAAGTGGAGGGGTGATCTCCATGCGCCGGGACTTTTGGTACGATTCCCACGGCGTCGGAAAAATCCACGGCTGCCGGTGGACCCCGGAGGGAGAACCCCGGGCGGTCTGCCAGATTATCCATGGCATTGCGGAGTATGTGGAGCGATACGACAGCTTCGCGGAATACCTGTGCGGTCTGGGCTTTGCGGTGGTGGCAGAGGACCACATGGGGCATGGACAGTCGGTGAACGGCGGGGGCATCCGGGGATATTTTCACGGAGGCTGGTTTACGGCGGTGGATGACAGCTATCAGCTGCTGCAGGATACCAGGGTGGAATTTCCAGAGCTGCCTTATGTGCTGTTCGGCCATTCCATGGGGTCCTTTATGACCAGAACCATCCTGATTCAGCATCCCGACAGCGGGATTGACGCCGCTGTGATATGCGGTACGGGCTGGCTTCCGGAGCATCTTCTGCCTGCTGCCCAGCGGGTGCTGAACAAGGTGTGCAGCCGCCGGGATACCACCGGGCCCAGTCCGATGCTGCAGCGGCTGATGTTCGCCGGATATAACCAGCGTGTGGAGCATCCCAGAACCGCCTATGACTGGCTGACCCGGGATGCCAAGGTGGTGGACGCATATATCGCCAATCCTCTGTGCGGTTTTGTTGCCAGCGCCGGACTGATCCGGGATATGGCTGAGGGGGTAACCTATATTCAGCAGGAGGATAATCTGGAGAAAATGCGCCGGGACCTGCCGGTGCTGTTCCTGGCCGGAGGGGATGATCCGGTGGGGAGCTATGGCAAGGGAGTCCGGAAAGCAGCAGAGGCCTTCCGGACGGCGGGTATGACAGATGTTGCAGAAAAAATCTACCCCCTGTGCCGCCATGAAGTCCTGAACGAAATCAACCGAGAGGAAATCTGGCAGGATACAGCCCAGTGGATGCTGGAAAAGCTTGCTCTGTAGCCACAAAAAAGCGCGAAGCGGAGGAAAAGACTTCCATTTCGGGCTTTTTTCGGTTATACTGTTTCTGGGTTCATTCCGTGAACGGCGATGCGCTTGCGCAGCCAGGTTCCCCGGAAGTAGGCGATGGTGAACACACCGGCACAGAGAATCCAACTTACCGGATAGGCCATGGCCAGCATCTGGATGGTGTGCCACCGGCTGACCAGAACCAGAATCCACATTACCCGGAATACACATACGCAGGTGCAGGTGATAACCGTGGGCATCACCGAGTAGCCGGTGCCCCGCATGGCTCCGGCGAACACCTCCACCGGCATGAACACCGCGTTAAAGGGAACAATCCACAGCATGACGCTGGCGCCCACCCGGATAACCTCCGGGTCCGTGGTGTATATTCCCAGAATCCAGCTGCGGAAGACCAGTACCACCGCGCTGAGAGCGGCAATCAGGGATACGCTCATGCCCATACAAACCCAGACGCTTTTTCGGATGCGGCTGTATTTCTGAGCGCCGAAGTTCTGCCCCACGAAGGTGGTGATGGAAACGCCGAAGGCGCCGGAAATCTGCCAGGTCAGGGCGTCGGTTTTGATGTAGGCTGTCCACGCCGCCACAGTGATGCCGCCGAAGGAATTGATTCCCGACTGGATAAGTACATTGGCCAGGTCGAAGGTGATGAACTGCAGGCCGGCAGGCACCCCAACGTACAGAATCCGGCGCAGCAGAGGCGCCTGAATCCGCAGCTCCCGGAATCGCAGCCGGATTTCTTCCGGCTGCCGGGTCAGCACCACCAGCACCAGAACGGCGCTGACAACCTGGGAAGCAACGGTGGCCACGGCGGCTCCCGCCACGCCCGTTTTCAGGCCCACCACACACAGCAGGTCCGCCAGAATGTTGACAAAGCAGGCAATTATCAGGAAAATCAAAGGCCGGCGGGAGTCCCCCATGGCCCGCAGAATGCCGGAGCCCATGTTGTAGATCATGGAGGCGATGGCCCCGCAGAAGTAAATCCGCACATAGGTTTGGGCGTCGGCCATGCAGCTGTCCGGAGTGCCCATCATCCGCAGAACAGCCGGCCCGGCCAGCGTGCCCAGCATGGTGGTGAGCAGGCCCAGAACAACGGACAGGGCAATGCCGGTGTGCAGGGCATCCCGTACGCCCTGGCGGTTGCTGGCGCCGTAGGATTGGGACAGAAGCACCGTTGCTCCGGTGCTCAATCCGATGAAAAATCCGTTGATCAGGTTGATCAGGGCGGCAGTGGCGCCCACTGCGGCCAGAGCCTGGGTTCCCACGGCCCGGCCAACGATGATGGTGTCCACGGTGTTGTACATCTGCTGGAAAAATGTACCCAGCAGAATGGGAAAAAAGAATTGCAGCAGCTGCTTCCAGATCACGCCTTCCGTGATCTGTGTCAGTGCCGGATGTCGCTGCATGGCTGGTCACGTCCTTTCACAATGCTCAGGTATTTTAGCACGGAACCAGCCGTCTGTCTACCGGTTTTCGGCGTTCTTTCCTGCTTTTTTTCAAACTCAGGAAAATATTGCGGAAGAACAGAAAAAGTACGTTTTATTGGACCATACATTTGCTATTCTGTTGTCACAAAGCCAAGGAAAGGTTGGATAACAGATGTATCAGATGCGCAATGTAGGCGGTCATGTTCAGGTATATGATTTTCGGGGAAATTTCCTGTTCTCCGCAGACACGGAGCGGGAAGCCAGGGAGGAATTGGAAGCATATGAGGAATCTGCGGCTTGATCTATGTTATGACGGCACCCGGTACCGGGGCTGGCAGCGTCTTCCGGGGAAGGATGACACCATCCAGGGAAAGCTGGAGACGGTCCTGACCCGAATCTTGGGGGAACCGATTGAGGTCAGCGGCAGCGGGCGAACGGATGCGGGCGTCCACGCCCGGGGGCAGGTGGCGAATTTCCACTGTGAGAGCGAAATGCCCGCTTCTGAGATTCTGGAGCAGCTGCGCAGGTATCTGCCGGAGGACATCGGCATATATTCCTGCAGGGATGTGTCCGCTCGGTTTCATGCCCGGCTGAATGCCCGGGAAAAAACCTATTGCTACCGCATCTGGAACAGTTCGGACCCGTGCGTATTTGAGCGGCGGTATGTGGCGGTGATGCCGGAAGCTCTGGATGTGCCTGCCATGGAGCAGGCAGCCAAGCTGCTGGAGGGGGAGCATGATTTCTCCGCCTTCTGCGGCAATGCCAAGGTGAAAAAGTCCACAGTCCGATTCCTGCGGTGCGTAGACATCATCCCGGAGGGCAGGGAAGTGCGTCTTCGGTTTACAGGAAATGGGTTTCTGCACAGCATGGTACGGATTCTGGTGGGAACCCTGGTGGAGACGGGACGCGGGGAACGGTCCCCGGAGGATGTTGTGAAGCTGTTCGGCGGTAAGCGGGCGGACGCGGGGTTCCTTGCCCCGGCAAAGGGATTGTGCCTGGAGGAGGTATTCTATTGAACATCCAGATATTCGGCAAATCGAAATGTTTTGACACCAAAAAGGCGGAACGCTATTTCAAGGAGCGGCGGATTCCCTTCCAATCCATCGACCTGAAGCGTTACGGTATGTCCCCGCGGGAATTTGAGAATGTTCTGCGGGCTGTAGGAGGCATTGACAACCTCATTGACTGGACTGGAAAGGCGCCGGAAATTACCCTCATGCGGTACATGGAGGATACCAGGGCCAAAGAGGATCATGTGTTTGAAGACCCTACCTTGATGAAGACCCCCATTGTCCGCAACGGCAAGCAGGCCACAGTGGGCTACTGCCCGGAGATTTGGGCGAAGTGGGTCTGAGCAATCCGCAAAAGGAGTTTTTTGGAATACGAAAGCAGCTCCCCGGACAGGGGAACTGCTTTTTTTCGGATTTGTGCAACTTAAGTCTTGCGATTTTTACCAAAAAGTGTTATTCTAGGAGGGCATAATGACGAATTATCTGCGTATGATTCACGGGATTGTCTGGGGTGCGCCCGCTTTGCTGCTGATTTTGGTGGTTGGGCTCTATCTCAGTCTTCGGCTGGGATTCGCCCAGCTTACCCTGTTTCCCCGGGCCTGGCGGAGCTTTTGCCGTCAGCTGATGGGAGCATCGGATGATGGAACGGGTACCTCCGGGTTTCAGGCTCTGTGCACGGCTCTGGCCGGCACAGTGGGGACCGGGAATCTGGTGGGGGTAGCCGGCGCCATTTGTCTTGGGGGACCGGGAGCCATTTTCTGGATGTGGGTCTGTGGAATTCTGGGCATGATTACCAAGTACGCCGAGGTCACCTTGGCGGTCCGCTACCGGATTTTGGGCCCGGATGGATTCGTCGGCGGCCCGATGTATGTGATTTCCCGGGGCCTGGGCAAACGGTTTCAGCCGCTGGCAGTATTTTACTGCTTCTGTGGTGTGGTAGCCGCCTTTGGCGTGGGAAACGCGGCTCAGATCAACGCAGTGGTTACCGGCATCAATCATCTGCTCTCCCGGGCGGGGAGACAGGCCAGTTTCGCCGGAAATTGTCTGATTGGCCTGATCCTTGCCGCATTGGTGGGCAGACTCTTGTTTGGCGGAGCGAAAAAAATCGGTGCAGCTGCCCAGCGGCTGGTTCCGGTGACGGCAGGGCTGTATATTCTGCTGTGCGTCGGTGTTCTCGTCAGCCGACGCCATGCCATTGCAGATGCGCTTCAGCAGATTGTTCTCGGTGCATTTTCTCCCCGGGCGGTAACGGGCGGGGCCCTTGGCTCAGCGTTCCAGGCGCTGCGGGTAGGATGCAGCCGAGGGGTCTTTACCAACGAGGCAGGCATGGGCACAGCCGCCATTGCCCACGCCAGCGCGGCGGTTTCCCATCCGGCAGAGCAGGGGCTGATGGGGCTGATTGAGGTGTTTCTGGACACCATTGTGATCTGCACCCTGACGGCGCTGGTTATTCTGGTGAGCGGTACACCCATCACCTATGGCGCGGACTCCGGTGCGGAGCTGACCACTCAGGCCTTTGAAACCGTGTACGGCGGAGCGGCGGGAGTATTCCTGACCGGGGCCCTGTGCAGCTTTGCCATTGCGACGGTGCTGGGATGGGGCTTATACGGCGCCCGGTGTGCCGATTTCCTGTTCGGACCCGGCTCATGGCGAAGATTTGCTGCCCTGCAGACGGGAGCTGTGGCTGTCAGTGCTGCGCTGGATACGGCAACGGTCTGGCAGATTTCCGAAATTATCAACGGATTGATGGTGATTCCCAATCTGATTGCCCTGGGGGCATTGACATCAGAGGTGGTTCGCCTTACAAAAGAATACAAAAAATCTGGCGCAAACTGCGCCAGTGGAGGTCATTATGAAAATATCCATCAATGCAAATCGCTGTGAACCCTCTCCCATGCGGAAATTTCACCCTTTGGCCGTTGCTGCCCAGAAGGATGGCAAGCGGATTTTTCATCTGAATATTGGCCAGCCCGATCTTCCCACACCGCAGGCGTTCTACGACGCAGTGCAGAATTTCCGGGACAGAACTCTGGCATATGAAGCGTCTCCCGGTATGCCCATCCTGATTGACGCCATCCAGAAATACTATAAAACCCTGAATGTGGACCTGGATACCGATGATATCCTGATTACCACCGGCGGCAGCGAGGCGCTGCTGCTGACCTGCCTGAGCATTCTGGACCCTTATACCGAGGTTATCATTCCGGAGCCCTACTATCCGAACTATACCACCTTTGTCCATGCGGCGGGAGGTGTCATTCGGGCTCTTCCCACCAATCCTTGGGAGGGCTACCGCTATGCCAAACGGGAACGGATTGAAAGCCTGATTACCAAGAATACCCGGGCCATCCTGGTGACCAATCCCGGCAATCCCACGGGCGTAGTGCTGAATGAGGAAGAAATGCGGATGATTGCCGACGTGGCCAAGGAGCGGGACCTGTTCCTGATCTGTGACGAAGTCTACCGGGAATTCTGCTATGATGACCGGTATGGTGTGCCGACCATGGCCAAGTTCCGGGACATCGATGAGAATCTGGTGCTGATTGACTCGGTCTCCAAGCGGTTCTCCGCCTGCGGCGCCCGGGTGGGTTGTGTGGTTACCCGGAACAAGGAGCTGCAGCAGGCGCTGCTGAAATTCTGTCAGTCCCGTCTGTCGGTGGCAACCATTGACCAGGTGGGCGCGGCGGCTCTGTACAATGTGAGCGGAGATTTCTTCCGGGAGTCCAAGGCGGAATATAAGCTGCGCCGGGATACGGTGATTCGGAAGCTGAGAATGATTCCCGGCGTGGTGGTGGAGGAGCCTATGGGCGCCTTCTATGTGATGGCCAGTCTGCCGGTGGATGATGCGGACAAGTTCCAGCGCTGGCTGCTGGAAAAGTTCAACGACCACGGGGATACGGTGATGTTTGCCCCCGGTGCGCCGTTCTATGAAACTCCCGGCAAGGGCATCAACGAGGTTCGGATTGCCTATGTGCTGAAGCAGCAGGATCTGGAGCGGGCCATGGACGTACTGGCCCGGGGAATTTCCGTGTATCAGCGCCAGGTGATGCACGTCCAGCCGGAAGCAAAAAAATAATTATCGTGCCGCAGTGCAAACGCACTGCGGCATTTTCTCCCTTCGACGGCATCCTCACCTGCAGCACGATATAATGCAGGTGTTGATTTTACGAAAGGGGAGAGTCAAATTGTTCAAACGAATCACGATTTTTTGCTGTATGGCGGTGCTGACCCTGGGGATGGCTGTACCTGCCTCTGCAGCGGAGGAAACAGGGTCCATGCGGATTGTCCTGGATGCCGGCGAGCTGCCTGTCACCACCGGAAGCGTTACCCTGTATCCGGTTGGGGTAGTGGCGGAAGGGGGATTTCAGCTTCGGACGGAATACGGCGGGGGCTTTGTCCGGCAGTCGGATGCCATCACGGAAGAGCTGGCCAATTGGCTGGTGGAACTGTCGGAGGATGCTCAGGGAATTACGCAGGAGCTGGATGTAAACGGATGCGCGGAATTCTATGGATTGTCCGACGGGCTGTATCTCTTGGTGCAGAGTGAACGGATGGAAGGGTTTTATCCCTTCCCGCCGCTGCTGATTACCCTCCCGCTGGATACGGAGCGGAACATCCAGATTTACCCGACCGTCGCTCCCATTGTAGCCCAGAATCCCGCCACCGGGCAGGGAGCAGGACTGTTTGCAGGGCTGCTTTGCATGGTTCTGTCCGGTTTTGGGTTGGTTCTGTGCTGGACGGCATACAAAAAAAGATGGATATAAACAATCCGGGCGCGGACCCAAGTTGGTCCGCGCCCGTGCTGTATACGATTCAAGGTTCCTCGGATTCCTGCGGGCTGTCATAGAGCAGAACTTCCTTGGCCAGATAAATGGGCCTGTCCTTGCTTTGCTCAAAGGTACGGCCTACATATTCTCCAATGATTCCGGTACAGAACAGCTGGACAGAGCCAAAGAAAAGAATCAGGACGATGATGGTTGCATACCCGGGGACATCGATCCCACGGAAAATCTTCTCCAGCAGCACAGAAATCAGATACAATATCGCACCGATGCCGGAGATGCAGCCCAGGACGGTGGCCAGACGAAGCGGGGCGGTGGAAAAACCGATGATTCCTTCAATGGCGTACTCCGTCAGCTTCCAGAAATTCCATTTGGAGGTTCCGGAGGCACGTTCGCAGGCAATGTAGGGAATGAAACAGGTATCGTAGCCCACCCAGGCAAAAATGCCCTTGGAGAAGCGATGGTATTCCGCCAGTTCCAGGATGCTGTCCCGGACACTGCGGCGGAAGGTGCGGAAGTCGCTGGCATCCGGCTGCAGGGTTACATCGGACAGACGATTGATTATCCAGTAGAAGCTTTTCTTGAAGAAGGAAAGAACTTTTCCCTCTCCCCGGCGGTCCTGGTAGGCGGCCACCACGTCGTATTGAGGCTGTTCATCCAAAATCCGCACCATATCCCGGACAATTTCCGGGCGCTGCTGCAGGTCAGCGTCAATCAGGGAGATATAGTCGCCGGAGGCGTATTGAAGCCCGGCATACAGGCCGGATTCTTTTCCAAAATTCCGCGTGAAGGAAATGACCTTTACCGGGCATTTCTGGGCGGCATACAGTTTTTTTAAGTTATGCAGCGTGGCGTCCCGGCTGCCGTCGTTGATGAAAATCAGTTCATAGTCATAGCCGCAGCCCTGGAAGGCCTGCATCACAGCCTCCTGAAATGGGCCGACATTTTCCCCCTCATTGTAGCAGGGAACAATCAGGGATAATTTCATGACAATCCACTCCCATCCAGGCAATATGCCATATTATAGGAAATTTTCCCCCATGCGTCAAGTCAATATTCTGTGAACGGGGACCCTTGAAAGGAAAAGTATCTGGCAATTTTCCGGACTTTTGTTGACATACGGAAAAAAATGTGGTAAATTACCAAAGTAAATGCTTGGATGGGGAGGTTCCGCCTCCTGCGCCGTTCAGAGAGTACCCGGTTGGTGAGAGGGTATGGGCGAGGCTGCGGATGGTCGCCCCGGAGCGGACTGCCTGAAGGACAGTAGGGCGGTACGGGTGGGCCCGTTACAGCTTTTGAGTGCCCGGAAGGGAATTCAGGTGGTACCGCGGAAATGGTATTTTTCGCCCTGAACGCTTAGGCGTTCGGGGCTTTTTTCATGGAAAAGGAGTGTCGGATATGCAAAAAGAACTACCGAAGGTGTACGAACCTCAGCAGGTGGAATCCCGGATCTACCAGATGTGGCAGGACGGCGGATATTTCCATGCGGAGCGGGACGAGAGCAAGAAGCCCTTCACCATTGTTATGCCCCCACCCAATGTCACCGGCCAGCTGCACATGGGCCATGCCATGGATGCGACGCTGCAGGACACGCTGATTCGGTTCAAGCGGATGCAGGGATACAATGCCCTGTGGCTGCCCGGCGTTGACCATGCCGGCATTGCCACCCAGATCAAGGTGGAGGAAGAACTGCGCAAAGAGGGCCTGACCCGCTACGACCTGGGCCGTGAGAAATTCCTGGAGCGGGTCTGGGATTGGAAGAATAAATTCGGCAACCGGATTGTGGAGCAGCAGAAGAAGCTGGGCGCTTCCTGCGACTGGGACCGTGCCCGGTTCACCATGGACGAGGGCTGCTCCAAGGCGGTCCGGGAAGTGTTTGTCTCCCTGTATGAGAAGGGCCTGATTTACAAGGGCAGCCGGATTATCAACTGGTGCCCCCACTGTGT